>JAFSTA010000050.1 GCA_017450695.1 Kiritimatiellia bacterium
CATCCCGTCAAGGCGGCGCGGTCGTTCGGCAAGGCGTGGACGGCGGCGCGCTCCGAGGCGAGCCTTCAGGACGTGAATACGGAGATCCTGTCCGACCCGACCGTTCAGGAGGCCGTCAAGAAGTTCGGCCTTCACCTCCGCGAGGTGGACGCGCTGAACGAACGCGACGTCGAGATGTTCCACGGCATGGAGCGCAACAAAGTGAAGATCTTCGGCAAGGAGTACGCCATCACGGACATCCCGTTCTTCGGCGAGTTCATGCTGAAGAGCGAACGCCACTACCTCACGTATCTCAACGCCATGTCCGCAGACCTCTACACGTCCATCGTAAACGGAATCCCCGGAGGCGCGACGCCGTGGCAGAAGAAGATGATAGCCGACATGATCAACATCTGGAACGGCTCCGCCGCGCTCTCGAAGGAGCGCCGCCAGGCGCTGCAGAAGGCGTGGGTGAACGACATCTTCTGGGCGCCGCAGCTCGCCATCTCCCGCGTCCAGTCCGCCGTCGGGTACGACATTTGGCATCCGCTCGTCGCGAAGGGGATCAAGAACGCCGACGGCACGTTCGAGAAGGTGTCGAACGATGAACGCAAGACGGCGGCGAAGATCGGGCTTATCGAGCATCTGAGATCGACCGTCGCCATGATGGCGATGGGGTATCTGCTGCGCTGGCTGTTCGCGGACGACGACGACAAGTACGACTTCTCGCAGGCCGACTGGTTCGAGAAGATGATGATGCTCGCCTCGCCGAAGGTCGGCAACACCACGATAGACCTCACGGGCGGCGAATCGACGTTCAACAGGCTCGTTCACCAGCTCGCCACAAGGTCGAAGCGCACCGGCACGGGGCGCTTGCAGAAGTTTGGCGACTTCAACGGGCCGAGCACATGGGGCGTGATAGGCCGCTATCTGCAAGGCAAGCTCTCGCCGTCCGCATCGACCGTCACAGCGCTCTGGGAGGGCAAGGACTACGTAGGCGAAGAGTACGGCGTCGGCAAGATGGTGCAGGAAATGCTCGTCCCGCTGACGTTCGAGGACGTGAAGGACCAGCTTGAGCAGAACGGCGTCGGCAAGTCTCTCGTCACGGTTCCGCTGTCGATTCTCGGCGCGGGCGGCTCCACCTACGACCGCAAGCCCTACGAGAACGCCGTCAACCGCTTCCTCGAAAAGAAGGACGGCTTCGCGCCGGACGTGCGCGGACGGATAGAGGCGAAGGTAAAGGCGGCGAAGAGACTGGAGAGCGAGGCGGAGAAGCTTGAAAAGAACGGCAGGCCCGTCCCGCAGAGCCTCGCCGACAGGATAGAGGAGCTGAAGTCCGGCGCCCTGTCGCTCATCCGCGAGGCGCGGAGGTGAGGCGCGACCCTCCGCTCCATTCCCTCGTTTTCCTCGCAAGGAACTCGCAAGAAAAATGGCGGATTTCGCACACAAAAGCAACCCTCCGCACATGATTTGCGAAATTACAAAAAGCTAATTTCGCCCTTATTTCATGGGGTTTTACTTGATTTTTATAGAATTACAGAAAATGCGGAAATGAGGGTTTCCCGAAACCTCCGTAGGTTCCGGTCGTCCCCGCGCGGCAGGCATACTCCCACTCCGCCTCCGTCTGCAGACGCGCCCCGCAGTTTAACGCTGAGTTCACCTTTTGGATGAACTCCTGGCAATCGCTCCACGAGACATTCTCCACGGGCAGATTCCTACCTTCTCCCTTGAAATATGATGGATTATTCCTCATCACACTCTCCCACTGCCGTTGCGTCATCTCCGTCTCGCCCATCCAGAAACCTTTCGTCAGCGTCACGCGATGCTGCGTCTCGTCATTGCACCGCACATACTCGGATTCCGGGGTTCCCATCATGAATGTGCCAGGCGGACACCAGCGGAAACGCATCTCCACGCCGCCGGGCAGGGTGAGCGTCTTCACCGCGCCAGACTGATGGGACAACTGGGACGAATAGGACGGCTGGGACTTCGCCAGCGCCGCTTTCCGTTCCGCCTCCCGCTGTTGGCGTTCCCGTTCTGCTCGTTCAGCGGCCTCTTTTTCCTTTGCCGCGACGTAGATGCCATCGACATCCGCCTTCGTCACAGTTGTCGCAATTGTCCCTCCCGTCCCAGTTGTCCTTGTTGTCTCAGTCGTCCCGTGCCAGAGCCGCCAGCTGCCGAACGCGGCGGCGGCGAGACACGCGGCGAGAACGCCCCATTTCACGAACCCCGGGCGGGATGGGGCGGTGTCTTTCGGCTCGGGCGCGGCACCCCTTCCCGCCAACGCCTCCGCGAACGCGACGCAGGAGGGAAAGCGATCCTCCCGTTTCTTGGAGAGGGCACGGGCGAGCGCGGCGCGGACGGCGCGAGGAAAGTCTTCGGGAATCCGTGGCGCGACGGTATTCACCGCATTGCCCATCACCCACAGGTCACCGGTCTCGAACGCCGAGGCGAAAGGCACCTTCCCCGCCAGCAGCTCATAGACGAGAACGGCCAGCGCGTACTGGTCGGTCGCCGCGTCCTGCTTCTCGCCCTGCCACTGTTCCGGCGCCATGTACGGGCGCGTCCCAGAGGTGTCGCGCACTTCCCGCGACACGCGCCCCATCGATGACCTCACCTCCGCCGCCAACCCGAAATCCAGCACCCGCGCAACCAGCCCGCCGTCCGATCTCGTCTCCACCATCACGTTCGACGGCTTGATGGCGCGGTGGATGATCCGCTGCCCGTGCGCGTAGTCCAGAGCATCCGCCACCTGCCGCGCGATCTCGACCGCCTGTTCGAGCGGCACGCGCGAGTCGGGGAACTGCCGACGCCACCTCGAAAGCGTCACGCCCGGCGCGTATGACATCACCAGCAGCAACTCGCTTGGGGAGACGCGCAGCTTCCGGCGGATCTCCTCCGACTCGTACCAGACCGACCGCACGGGGTGGAGCGTCAGCGCGGCGGCGATATGCGGATGGTGCAAGCGCGAAACCAACGCGAAGTTCGCGCGCACGTTCTCCAGTTCCTCCGGGTTTCCCTGTACCTCCGGCGGCAGCCCCTTCACCGCGACGTCAATCCCCGCCACTGTGTCCCGCGCGAGAAAGACCGAGCCGAACCCGCCGGTACCCAGCTCCTCCAGCAGGTCGTACTGGTCGATCCGCCCGACCATCTTTTCCAGACCGTCTCCGCGCACCGTCCGGGTTGTCGCCTCGCTCAAAAAAAATTTCATCCATGCAGCATCCCCTCGCGTCCAAATCACACGCGGGGCGTCACCGCCACCCCGTTGAAAAGCGATAGGATAGCAAAACCCGTTCCCGAAAACAAGCCGCAGCTATAAAAGTTAAAGAGTTAAATGGTTCAATCGCCGCTGACACGGCTTTAAATTGGGGAATTGGAAACAACAAAGACAACTTGTTTCGGTACGGATCGCAACCGCGAGCCGGATGGGAAACGTCGCGCGGTTGCGCGACGACCACCCGCGTGTTGTCTATCCGTTGTTTCGGTTGTTTCCCTCCTTATTTCTCTTTCTTCCGTTTGTTACACAAATTATGTATCATAAATTATGAAATCTGTGTTGCACTACACCTCTGAAACATGTTATCATGGTGCCATGAAACAGCGGAATCCATTTATCATCCACGGTTACGAAGGACCGAAAAACTTTTGCGACAGAATTGTCGAGACAGAGAAGCTGAACGCGGCGATTGAGAATGGCCGCGACGTCACGCTCCTTGCGGAACGGCGCATCGGCAAGACCGGACTCATCAAGCACTATTTTGAACGACTTCGGCAAGAGGGACGCCGGGCGACGATTTATGTCGATATTTTCGCAACCTCCAGCCTCTTCGAGTTTACGAGGCAGTTTGCGGCGGCGGTAATCGGATCGATGAATTCCCGGTTGGACAAGGCAATCCTTGCCGCGACACGCTTTTTCAAGAGTTTCAAGCCCGAGATTTCCTTTGACGCGGTGACCGGTACGCCGTCATTTTCAATCGGACTCCAGCCGCGCCACGTCGAAACAACGATGAAGGAGTGCTTTGACTATCTTGGGGGACGCGGGGATTGCGTGGTGGCGATCGACGAGTTCCAGCAGATCGGGACATACGCGGAATCCGGGACGGAGGCACTGCTGCGATCCTATGTACAGTTTCTGCCGAACACCCGTTTCGTTTTCGCCGGTTCACGGCACCACATGATGACGGAGATGTTTTCCTCGGCCAAGCGGCCATTCTACAATTCTACCCAGACAATCCAGCTGGATCGGATAAACCGGGATATCTATTACGCGTTCGCAGCCCAAAGGATGCCCAAGGCGTGCGGTCTCACTCGCAAAACCTTTGACCGGATTTACTCGATGTTCGACGGTGTCACATGGTATGTCCAGGCTGTGATGAACAGATTGTACGAACGCGGGACTGCTTCGGACAGGGATGTCAGCACGGTAGTTGACGAGCTACTCCAAGAGAAAAACTGGGAATATGCGGCATTGCTGAAAACCCTTCCGCCCGGTTCCGTACGCCTGTTGAAGGCCATTGCGCAGGAAGGTAAGGCACGTATGGTCACGAGCGGGAAATTCATCGCGACACATTCGCTTCACGGTGCGTCAAGCGTACAAATCGCGCTGAAACGGCTGCTGGAGGACGAACTCCTTTACGAGACGGAAGACGGGTATGTGGTCTATGACAGGCTCTTTGGTTTCTGGTTGACGCGACTACCGTAGTTTGCCCGAAGAGCCGCGGGGGAGGGGTGCGCCCCGTCGCGACCACAATGCTTACCTATCAGTTCAAGGTTGGGTGGTTCGGCAATCGATTGCAGTCGATCACCTTCGATAGCTATCGATTATTCTCTACTGCATCCTTCTCAGATTCTCAGCCTACCCGTTTCTCAGCCTCTCAACTGGGGGCGAAGCGCCCCGCCCTCATTGACATTCCCGCAGGGATAGGGTCGTCGTTACCCCAAGAAAGCCTTTTGACGTTTCAGCGTGGATACCAGTTCCGCACTGTCCACCTCACGCGGCAAACTGTTGCCGCGCAACGCGAGGGCGGCTGCGGTTCCTGCCGCCTGTCCCATCGCCATGCACGGAGGCATCACGCGGATCGCCCCGGCGGCCTCGGACGTCGCCGAAACGGAACGCCCCGCAACCAGCAGGTTCTCCACGCCCTTCGGCAACAGGCAGCGGTACGGAACGCCATACCAGTTCCCGTTTTGCACCGTCACGTACTGGTTGCTGAGCGGACCGAAGCGTCCGTGGATATCGACAGAGTTGGAGGCGAGCAAGATGCTGTCCTTCGGTACGGAACCGTGCAGCACGTCGTCGGTCGTCAACCGATACTCGCCGAAGATGTGCCGCGTCTCGCGGATACCGAGCGTCGAGGCGGTGGAGAGCAGGACCGCGTCCTTGCACCCCGGCACGTACTTGCGGAAAAAGTTGAAGATGATCTGCACCTGCCGCCGCCCTTCCGCCTCCGCATCCGACAGGCTCTTGGGATTCGTGCCATCGACTCCCATGATACGCGAGGTGTTGATCGCCCACTGGTCTTCGCGAACGCCCCGGAATAGACCGATCGAGACGCGCTTCAGCGGCCAGTCCCCATGCTCCCGCGCCTCGGTCACGCGCCAGTGGAGCGAACGGTAGTTCACCCCGTCCTTGCGGTAGAAATTGTTCAGGTTCGCCTGGATGTCCGCCTCTACCTTCGCGTATTCCACATTGCCGATCCGGAAGAACATCGAGGCGGGCTGGATGCGGCCGGCGGCCTTGTCGCCCAGTTCGCACGGAACGCCCGCGCGCGCGGCGACATCGGCGTCACCCGTCGCGTCGATCACGAGCTTGGCGCGCACCGTCTCCAAACCGGCCTTGGTCAGAATCCGCAACCCCGTGATCCGTCCCCCGTCCATCAGCGGTTCAGCGAAAGCCGCGTGGAAGAGCACGCGGACGCCCGCCTCGCGGCACATCTCGTCCAGCACCAGCTTCAACGCCTCCGGCTCAAACGGCGTACAGTGGTCGTGCCCGATTTTGATCCACGAGGTGAACGCCGTTCCGGCGCGACACTCGCGCGGATGGATCGCGCCGCCGCAAGCCACCAGCCGATCGACCACCTCCTCGAAGAGACCGCGAATGATCATCGTCTCCCCGGTCTTGTCGTAGCAGGTCATGAACGGATTGACCAGTCCCTGCGTCGCCATGCCGCCCAGGCACCCGCCCTGCTCCAGCAACAGGACGTCCGCCCCGTTGCGCGCGGCGGCGATCGCCGCGCAGACACCGGCGGGTCCGCCGCCGACCACGGCCAGCTGCGCCGAATAACCCTCACTTGACGAGACGGCAGGCGCCGCCGCCCGTACCGTTGTCGCCGCCATCCCGGAAAGGGTCAAAGCCCCAGTCCCCTTCAAAAAACTACGCCGTGGTATCGCCACGATTCCCCCATTCTGTCCGAATCAGACCATGAACACAAAAAACGCAGACATTCTACCAATCCTCACCCCTTCCGTCAATTGCGCGATTTCATCGAGATTGGGCGCTTCGCGCGTTGCGTGAGTGATTCGATTCAGATACCTTGTTATACTACACGCTGGAGGTTGAAGTTATCGACGAGCTCCTGGGGAAGCGTCCGTTCTGGTTCACGCGGTCGCGACGGAGCGCGACCTCCGTGGCTCCGCACCTCCGTGCGAGACAATCTTACCCTCATTTCTATTCCCGTGCGAGCGCGGGCGGCGAGCCACCACCCACCCGCCACCACCTAACCACACAAACCACCCAATCAACCACCCAAACCACCTAACCATCCAACCACCCTACCACCTACCACCCAACCACCTACTAGCTCTCGAAAAAAACACCGATTTCGGCATGGAAAATGAAAAACGGTTTTGCTAGAATGACCGCCTTGTTTTTGTTCACCGTAGAGGTTCACAGATATGGCTGATGTTATAAAGAGTCGAGAGGACATGGGACTGGACACCGCGCTTCCGCACCTGGTGGAAGAGCTAAAGATCGCGCCGCTCCAAATCGCGGCTGTCGCCAAATTGCTGGCAGAGGGAAACACGATCCCGTTCATCGCACGTTACCGGAAAGAGATGCACGGGAATCTGGACGAGGTGCAAATCTCCAAGATTCAAGAGCGGTTGACCTATTATAAAGAACTGGAGGATCGCCGTTCCACGATCTTGAACTCCATCGAGGAACAGGGTAAACTGACGGATGAGCTGAAGGCGAAAATCCTCACCTGCCAGTCAAAGACCGCGCTGGAAGACCTCTACCTTCCCTACAAGCCCAAGCGTCGTACCCGTGCGATGGTCGCGCGCGAAAAGGGACTCGAACCGCTTGCGAAACTCATCCTCTCCCAGTTGCATGCGGTCTCCGCGACCGATGTCGCCGACGCGAAAGAGGGCAAGGAGATTACGGAGAGTTCGGGGCAACCGATCTCGCTGGCGGAAGCTGCCGCCCTCTTTATCGATGCGGAAAAAGGCGTTGCCGACGCGGAAAGCGCGTTGGCCGGAGCCAAGGACATTGTGGCGGAATTGATTTCCGAGAACGCCGAGGTGCGCGGCATGGTACGCAAGGCGTATGAGAAAACCGCCAAGGTCGTTTCGACCGTCGTGGAACCGAAACCGCAAGAGCCGACGAAGTTCGAGCAGTATTACGATTTCAGCGAACCGCTCGCGGATATTCCCTCCCACCGGTTCCTCGCCATCCGGCGAGGACAGACGGAAGGCGTGCTGCGCGTGAAGCTCTCGTGCGATCCCGTGCCGATGCTTGAAAAGATTCGGGAGATCTATTCGCTGGACAAGGCATCGCCTTTCGCCGATGCGCTGGGTGAAGCGATCGACGACGGATACAAGCGCCTGATCGCGCCCAGTGTCGAAGTCGATGTGACGGTGGAGCAGAAGATGAAGGCGGACCGCGCGGCGGTCGAGGTCTTTGCCGAGAACCTGCGCAACCTCCTGCTCGCCGCGCCGCTGGGTGAACAGAAGATCATCGGAATCGACCCCGGCATCCGCACGGGCTGCAAGTGTGTCGCGCTGGACGCGACCGGAAAATTCTTGGAGAACTGCGTCATCTACATCCAGCGCGGGGCGCAGGAGATGATCGAGGCGAAGGTCAACATCTGCAAGCTCGTCGCCAAATACCGTCCCTACGCGATCGCCGTCGGCAACGGTACGGGCGGACGCGAGACGGAGGCGTTTGTCCGCGCCGTGCTGAAGGAGGCGGGCGCTTCGCACATCATGGTCATCCCCGTCAGCGAGGCGGGCGCCTCCGTGTACAGCGCGAGTGAAATCGCGCGTGAGGAATTCCCCGATCTAGACCTGACGGTTCGCGGCGCGATCTCGATCGGACGCCGCCTGCAGGATCCGTTGGCGGAACTGGTCAAGATCGACCCCAAGGCGATCGGCGTCGGGCAGTACCAGCACGACGTACACCAGCCGCTACTCGCAGCCAAGTTGGACGAGGTGGTCGTCAGCTGCGTGAACCGCGTGGGCGTGGAACTGAACACGGCGAGCGCGCCGCTGCTCACGCGCGTTTCGGGTATCGGCGCCTCGATGGCGAAGAAGATCGTCGCGTTCCGCAATCAGAACGGCGCGTTCCAGTCCCGGCAGGATCTGACGAAAGTCCCCGGTCTCGGCGCGAAGACCTACGAACAGGCGGCGGGCTTCCTGCGTATCCGCGGGGCCGCCAATCCGCTGGACTCGTCGGGCGTGCATCCGGAACGCTACGCGCTGGTCGAAAAGATGGCGAAGGATTTGGGCGTGGAGGTCAAGAGCCTGGTCGGAAACGCGGAACTGGCGGACAAGATTCCGCTGGAGAAGTATGTCTCCGCCGACTCGTCAGTCAACTCGTCCGGCGTCGGGCTGCCGACCCTGAAGGACATCATCGCCGAACTGAAGAAGCCGGGGCGCGACCCTCGCGAACACTTCGAGAAACCGGCCTTCCGCGATGACGTGACGGAACTGGAAGACGTGAAAGAGGGCATGGAGCTGGAAGGCATCGTGACCAACGTGACCGCCTTCGGCGCGTTTGTGGATATCGGGGTACACCAGGACGGACTCGTCCATGTCTCCGAACTGGCCGACCACTTCGTTTCCGATCCGGCATCCGTCGTGAAGACGGGCGACCGCATCAAGGTCCGCGTCCTGTCGGTGGATGTCGCGCGCAAGCGCATCTCCCTCAGCGCGCGTTCGCAACGTGCCCCCGGCAGCGGAAACGCCCCGTCCCAGGCGCCGCGCGGCGAACGTCGGGGAGGCGGAAGCGAACAGGGTGGTCGCGGTGGCTTCTCCGGAGGACGTCCCCCGTTCCGCGGCGGAAGAGACAGCGGTTCCCGGCGCGACCGACCGCCGCGTGACCCGAAGAACCCGCACAGCGGAGGATTCAACTGCAACCCCTTCGCCAACCTGAATTTCTAGGCAATAGGATTTGCCGGATTTGCCGATTGCCTGTCAGTTGGCTTGGCAGGCCGGGGAAGCGTGGTAAGCCGGATGAGCCGGGTAGGCGTTGCGGTCGCGACGGGGCGCGTCCCTCCCCTTCTCCGCGTGTCCCTATCTTCTCAGCTTCTCAGACTCTCAGCTTTTCAGCTTCTCAACTGGCGCGAAGCGCCTCTTAGGGGCGCAGCCCCATTTAGGCCCGTAGGGCCACTTAGGCGGCACAGCCGCCACTTATCTCAGTTTCCCCGAAAGCCGACGGCGAGGGCGCCGTCGCTACGCAGCTGGCGGCGTGAACCGCCGCCAAATTTGTCTTGAGGAAGCCTCGATTCTTTGTTATGGTTTTTCCATCGTTTTTACGAAAGGAATTCTCGGGATGAAAAAATCTGTTTTTGGAATGATCGGATTGTTTTTGTTGGCTCCGCTTTTCGTCTCTGCGCAGTCTGCCGCACGTCCGAACGCGATCGTGAAACATGTGGTGCTGATCGGGGTTGACGGGTTCGGCGCTCGGAACATCCCCTGGGATCAGATGCCGAACCTGCGCAAGCTGCGCGACAACGGGTTGTACACGCCGGGACGGAACTGCTTCCCGACGGCCTCCGCGATCAACTGGGCGACCGCGCTGATGGGCACGACGGTGGATTTCCACGGATATCGCAAGTGGAACAGCAAGAAGCCGGATGTCGAGGCCTACCAGCTCACGGCGAAGGGAAAGCCGCCGTGCATCTTCTCTGAGATCCGCCGCCAGGATCCGAACGCCTACACGGTCTCCATTTTCGACTGGGACGGCATCGGGTTTGTCCATGAGACGAACGATGTCTCCACCTCTGTCTTCTTCCCCCACGACGCCGAAAACTATCTGGATCAGGAAAAGAAGGAAACCGAACGGATGATTCAGGAACTGGCGAAGAAGCCGACGCTAGCCTTCCTCTACTTCGGCCGCGTTGATTCAACCGGACACAAAATGGGATGGGGCACGCCGGAGTATATCCAGGCTTGCGTGGATACGGACGAGCACATCGGCAAGGTTGTCGCCTACCTCAACGAGAGCGGCATGATGCAGGACACGGCCATTCTGCTGATCGCGGATCACGGCGGTCACGACAAGGGACACGGCGATGCCACGCTGGCTTGCTACGACATTCCTTTCCTGATTTATAGCCCAAAACTCGCGGGTTACAAATTCCGCCAGCCGGTCTATCTGCCGGACACCGCTCCGACCGTCGCCTGGTTGCTCGGTTACGAGGTCTTCGAGGGCTGGCGCGGCCGTCCCGCGCTGAAGCGCTAACCGAAACCGCATGGTGAGGTTCTGCGTGACGGCGGAAACACCGTCGCTATGCGCGCGTCAAACGGGAGAAGCCTATGAATCTGGTGCGGATTGGCGGGAGAGGGAATTGGTTGCGGATCGGGTTGCTCGTCTGCTGTACTGTTACGGGATGGGCGGGCGTCACGGAAACGGATTTCACGACGGAATCCGGCACGGCGTGGGTTTGTCCCGACGGCTGGACTTCCGTAAAAATCACCGAACGGTATAGTGGCGGCGGCGTGAAGTTGAATACCACCGGTGCCTCCTTGACAACCGCCCCGTATTCCGGTTCCGTCACCTCGGTCGTCTTTGCGGTTCGTATCCGTCCGTCCACATCTGCCAGCAACAAGGGAACGGACATCGACCTTTCGGTTTCGGCAGGAACGGCAAGCGTGTCGGGAACGCCCGCACAGACCTTCTCGATTCTCTCCGAAAGTACGAGCCAGTCTTTGACCAACCTCACCGTCGCCTTCCCCGAGTCGAATGACATCCGTGTCGTCCAGCTGAAGGTGGATCAACGGACGAAAGGCGCGGTGGAACTCAATTCCGTCACCGCGTACTGGGTGGACGGTTCCGCGCCCCTCGCATTGAGCGTCCCCGTGATCAACGAGGAAACCGCCCTTTCCGCAACCGGATTCACGGCATCCTGGTCCGCCGTGCAGGGGGCGGCAGCTTATCTCTTCCGAATCGCCAGCCTGCAAGTCACGGACGCGTCGCCCGGCACGGCGATCTTCACCGAAACCTTTGAACCGTCCGCAGCATACAGTACGACCGCGATCAAGCAGTTCGACAATTACACCGACATGCCGGGCTGGAGCGGTGAGAAAGTTTATCCTTCCCCGGGCGCCCTGCGGATCGGTTCTACATCCGCCCGCGGCTGGCTCCTCTCCCCTTCCATCGCCCTTCCCGCACAAAGCGGCAACTATGCGGTGAGTTTCGATGCCGCGATCTACAGCGCATCGGAGGCCGAGGACGCACGTGTCCAACTCGTCACAAACAGCGGAAACACGACCTCGCTAATCGAGACGCTCTCCCTCACAACGGCGACCAACACCTACACCATCCCCTTCGAGGCCACCGCCGGGCAAAGCGTCCAGTTCTGTTTCGAATCGGGCGAACGGATCAAGAGCTGCCGCTTCCTGTTGGATCGCGTGCGCGTCCTCACCGGATACTCCGATGGCCATATCGCGACGAACTGGATCGGGACGGAAAGCGGCGGCGAGGTGGTAGGGACCTCCACGAACCTGACGCAGCTTTCCGTCGGGACATACGGGTATCAGGTCAAGGCACTGGAGCAAGCGGGGACGACAGGTGCGCTGGATTCCGTGTGGTCCACCATGCGGGAGGTCACGCTGCAACCGTCCGTCCCGCCGGTCGTGACAGCAGAGACGCGGCAACAGGCATGGGTGGACGAGTCCCTGACCATCCCCGTGACGGTCGCGAAAACCGATGCCGACGCATTGACGGGATTTTCCGCCGTCACGGAAGCGACGGGCGTGACAACATGGACGCTGGTAAGCGAAAACGCTTCCACCGTCACCTACCGGGTTACCTACACGCCCGTTGCGGCGGATGCGGGCGAACAGCAGATTCAAGTGCAGGCGTCGGACAAGGACGGAACCGGAACGGCGACGATTCTCGTCCAGGTTTATCCGGCTGGAACACCATCGGTTGTACTCGCACAGGCGAAAGGGACATACGCGCAGGATTTCAACGCGCTGACGAACTTTGCCTCGTCCGCAGCGGACAGGACGGGGTGGCACAACCTCTCCATGCCGCTCCCTGCCTGGCAGGCGTATTTCGGCAAAGCACCGGTGACGGAGATGCTGACCAAGACGAACGGGACGGCGACGGGATTCTACGTCTATCCCCGCCACCCCGAAACGGAAGATTTCTCCATCGGGACCTGTGGCGGTAGCGGCTCCTCCTGCGTCTTCGGGTGCGTGTTCACCAACGCCACGGCAGAAACCCTGACGGAGCTGACCGTCTCCTTCCAAGCCGCACAGTGGTATGTCGGGAACAGCAATGTCGAAACGCTCGTCTTCCAATACTGCGTGACCAACCGCTGGGTGTCGCTTGACGAAGTGCCGGCGGCAAGCTGGCAGGGAGTGGAGGCGCTGGCATTCCGTTCGACAGTCGCCCTGCTCGAAGGCGAGTCGAGATACCATACCTTTGCGCAAGAGGCCAAGACGGGCGCGATTCCGAACGAGCTGCCGCCGGGCGAACTGCTCCTGATCCGCTGGGTGGATCCGGACGACGCGGGGAACGACCACCGTTTCGCGGTTGACGACTTCATCCTCTCGTGGAAAGGCAAATACCCGACCGGCACAACCTTCCTGATCCGCTAGCCGCATCCCACGCGAGACGCCCGCTGGCTTGCCTAGTAGTTCAGGGTTGGGTGGTTGGGTAGTTGGGTAGTTGGGTGGTCGATCGCAGTCGATAGCAGTCGATAGCCATCGATAGCTATCGATTATTTCCTATTGTCTGCTTCTCAGCTGGCGCGAAGCGCCCCTCTCCTTTTCGTATTTGAACGGCTTCGCAAAATATGGTATGATTTTATTTTTCAGAGTGAGAGAAGTGGAAAGGCTTGGTTCCAGATGGCAAGAAAGTATTGGGCTGTGATATGCGGCATTCTCGCGTTCGCTTGGACAGGCGATGCGACAACCTATTATGTTTCCATGACTGGAGATGATACGAACGACGGTAAGTCTGCTGCCACCGCGTTCCGTACGGTCGCGAAAGGTTTCGCCACGATCCACGACAAAAGCAGGCGCGACGAGCTGATCATCGGCGCGGGACATTACACGGTCACAAAAGTTCTCTCCTTCGCGGGAGAATATTCCAACACGGAGCCGGACGTAGCGCGTGGCGAGACGGGGAATCCTGAAGATGTGGTGATCGATGCAGAAGGAAAGTGCAACATCCTGAACACCACGCGCGGGGTTTTGGTCTCGGGCATTACCTTCCTGAATGGTGTCTCGACCGCAGGATTGACCGCCGGCGGAGTCCGCACCGGGAACGCGGAGAACGCGAACTATCTCTCCGTTGTCTCCAACTGCGTGATTTCCTCTTGTACCTGTACCAACAAAAACGCGAGTGCCGCTGCCTTCGTCGGTCCGAGCGGGCTGCTGGTCGATTGCGTCATCACGAACTGCACCGTGGAGGCGAACAGCTGTGGAACTGTGACACTTAACAGTGGCGCGATCGTCTCCAACTGCATGATCGCGGCCAACATCTCGCATCACGAGAGCGGGACTTCCGGTATCTACGGTTACCAAGGAGCGCGAAACGCACAGGTGATCAACTGTCGCATCCTGCGCAATGCCGCCCCCTACGCGGCGGCGGCTTTACAGGTGACGAATCTAGAGAGATGCGAAATCGCAGGGAATGTTGCGACGGCAGACTTGCACAACGGAGCTGCCGTCTATCACAACTACGGCAGTACAGCTTTCTGTGCGACGAACTGTCTCTTCGAGGCGAACACCAATCTCTGCTGGGAAGGATGTGGAGCGGCAATCTACATTTCCCACGCGGACACCGTGACAAACGAGGTCATCGATTGCCGGTTTGTCGGCAACGTGGCGAGTAACACGGCGGGCGCGGTGCAGTGTACGGTCGGCGGGGAGACCTCGCTGGTGCGGTTCTCGCGCTGCCGTTTCGCGCAAAACCGCGCCCAAAACGGCGGTGCGTTCTGCTGCAGCGGTCTCGGATACATCGATTTCACCGATTGCTCCTTCGAGGGGAACGAGGCGACGGAACAGGGCGGCGCCCTGCAGCAGACGGACCAGGTCAACCTCTCGATGACCGGTTGCCGCCTCGAAGGAAACCATGCGGGCGACAGCGGGGGCGGCATCAGCTTCCAGCAACGCCACTCCGGCGCGGACTTCGCCGCCACGAACTGCGTATTCGCCTCGAACACGGCGGTCAACTACGGCGGGGGCGCAGCCGTGGACAGTATCAACGTAAAAGACGGCGAGGACAACAACACGACCTATCCGCTCTATCCGCTCTACGGGGCGTTTTACTCCTGTATTTTTACGAACAATTTGGCGACGAAGGGTGGCGGCGGCTTTTGGTTACGCGAAAACAAGAAGCGTCCGGCTTCGGTGCAAAACCGCCCGTTGACCTTCCGCAATTGCCTCTTCGCGCGGAACACGGTAACCGGAACTGCGCAATACGACGCAGGCGGCGGACTCTACCTCGTTTCGTATGCCTATCCAGAAATCGATGCCTGTACGATTACGGACAACGACACCAAGTGGGGAGGCGCGGGCCTTTACCACCGCTGGTACATTGTCCTGCGCAACACCATTGTCGCGAACAACCGCCAGAACGGCGTTCTGAACAGTTCCAATGACGACTGGTTCCGGTCGGGTTCCGGCGTCACGGTATCGAACTGCTGCGCCTGGTCGTTGCCGAAAAACGCCGACGCGAAACCGTTGTTCACGGGCAGCACCCACTCGTTCTCGGCGAATCCCTTCTTCGCGGACTTCGCGGCAGGCGACTACACGTTGCTTTCCCTCTCGCCCTGCCGCAACGCGGGAACCTATCAGGAATGGATGGATGGGGCGACGGACCTGACAGGGAACGCCCGCATTTTCGGCGAGAAGGTGGACATGGGATGCTACGAGCGCGTCTATCAGCTAGGTACCATCCTGCAAGTGCATTGACTGACGAATGGGACACGAACGGTAATCCGAACGACAAAAAGAATGGAGAAACAGATGAAACGAATCGTATTGGCAGTATTGGCCGCCGCCGGGATTTCCGCGGCGAACGGCGGGGAGATGCGCACGGAGAAGAATTCGCCCGTCACGATCCGACGCGAAGTGCAGGGCGATTTTGTGGTGGTCGGCGGCGGACTCTCGGGAGTCTGCGCGGCGATCGCGGCCGCACGTCACGGCGCGAAAACCGTGCTGGTACAGGATCGCCCCATGCTGGGCGGTAATGCCTCCAGCGAAGTCCGCATGGGGATCTTGGGCGCGCACGGCGACAACAACAAGGAGACCGGCATTCTGGAAGAGTTGCAGATGAACAACATCCGCTACAACCCGCTCTTCCGTTACACGCTCTGGGACGACATCCTCTACTCCGCCGTGAAACGCGAACCGAACATCACCCTCCTGCTGAACACCTCGGTGAACAACGTGGAGATGAAGGACGGCAAGATCGCGGCGGTGCTGGGCTGGAACTGTAACGAATACTGCACCTACCGTGTCAGCGGCAAGCTCTTCGCAGACTGTTCAGGCGACGGCATTCTGCGTCTCTCTGGCGCGGAGTTCCGGCACGGGCGCGAGTTCCCGGAGGAGTTCGGGGAAACCTTCACGCAGGTCGGCGGCGACCACCGCACGATGGGCAACTCCATCCTCCTCCAGCTTCGCAAGACCGAAGAAGACCACCCCTTCACCGCACCGGAGTGGGCGTACCACTTCACGGACAAGGATTTCGCCGATCCGCCGAGCGAGAAGAAGAAAGGTATCCACTATTCCTATAAACGCCTGTATCCCGAAAACAACAACTTCTGGTGGATCGAGTTCGGCGGCAACATCGACACGATCGGTGACGCGGGCGCGATCCAGTTCGAGTTGAAGCGCATCGCCTACGGCGTCTGGGAGTACATGAAGAACCATCCGGACGGCCGTTGCAAGGGATATGACCTCGACTGGATCGGGAGTCTCCCCGGAAAGCGGGAGAGCGTACGCTTCATCGGCGACCACATCCTCACGCAGAACGACATCATGAACGGCGGCAAGTTTGATGACATCGTAGCCTACGGCGGCTGGACGCTGGACGACCACCATCCCGACGCCTTCTTCAAGAAAGGACACCTGAGCGTACACCATACGCCGCCATCCCCCTTCGGCATCCCCTTCCGCTGCCTCTATTCGCGCAACATTCCGAACCTGATGTTCGCCGGACGCGACATCTCCTGTACGCACATGGGACTGAGCGCCACGCGCGTGATGGGCACCTGCGCCATCCTCGGCCAAGCCGCCGGAACCGGTGCCGCCCTCGCCCTGAAATACGGCGTGACGCCCGCAGAACTGGGGAAGAAATATATCGCAGAGTTGCAGGACACGCTGGAGGATGACGACATCATGCTGCCGTACCGTTGGCGCAAGATCTCGAAACTCACCGCCGATGCGGAGGCGACACACGAGATCCTCCGCAACGGAATCGACCGCAATTACAAGAAGCAGGACAACGGTGCCTGGCTGGAACCGGGCAAAGAAAGCTGCGGCTACAGCTGGAAGGAACCCGTCACGATCCGCGGCTGCCGCCTCGTCTTCGATACCGAACTCAAGACCGGCAACAAGCGGATGCTGAAACTGGAGGCGGAACACAACTACCGCAAGATGCCCTGGATGCTCGCCAAGTCCTTCCGCATCGAGGTGCGTACCGGTGGCAACTGGCAAACAGTCTATGAGGACAAGGAGAACATCCAGCGTCTCCGCCGCATCTCCTTCCCCGAAGTCAAGGCCGACGCGATCCGCCTCACGGTACTCTCCGTCTGGGGTACCAAAAACGCGCACGTCTTCGCCTTCGACGTGCTGTAAACCGCCACAGCCGATTCTGAATGGGAGGGACGCGCCCCGTCGCGTCCGCCCACTTAACACGCCTGTAAGTTCAAGGTTGGGTGGTTAGGTTTAGGTGGTTAACTGGTTGGGTGGTTAGGTGGTTAGCCCGCCACGCACCATCTAGAATGACTAGAAGTTCTAGAACTCCTAGAACCTCTAGCCTACAAGTCATCCGCTACCAGCTACACCTTGCTTAGAAGTTGGCGGGTAAACGTGTGAAGCATGATGCGGTCGCGACGGAGCGCGCCCCTCCCCATCTCTGCGCGAGACACGAGACACGCGACGCGCGACGTGCGCAACGGAATCTCGTCTTTCCGATATGCGTGTCGCCCGTCGTATGTCGCGTGTCCCTTCTCGCAGCTTCCCCGAAAGCCGACGGCGGGGGTGCCGTCGCTACGCAGCTGGCGCAAAGTACCTCTGCCTGGCAAGTCAACTTAGGCGGCGGGCTTGCCCTGCCTAACCAGCTACAATCCGTTTCCGCATTTCCGGTTCACCACGCGCATTTCGCAGGGGGCGAGGGTGAGCTGGCGCGGCTCGCCGCCGGCCAGCTCCAGCGTCACCGCGCGCGGCTTCACGCAATCCATGTTCAGCAGGTAGAGGGTATTGCGATAGACCGCCCACGAAACCGCCTTGGCATCCGGTCCCGAAACCTTCACACCCTCCGCCGTATGGCGCGACAGCATTTCCGCGACCTGCATTTTGTAGGTGTTTGCCGGAATACCACCTTTGCCCGGATATTCCCAGGCCAGCATGAGACGGATTCGCCCCTTCCCGATTCCGCTTTCGATCACGAGCGGGTATCCGTTCGGGGTCTTCGCGAGCACCTTCGCGCCCGTCGGAATCTTGTCAACCGTGGCGACATCAAATCCGCCGCCGTCCGTCCGACCGGTCACCCGACACGGGAAGCCGAATGCGGAGAGGTCGCCGCCCCCTACCAGGTCGGATGGCCGATAGTCCTTCGCTTCACGGTCGGTGCGGACAGAAAGGTGCGGGAGACAGAGGAATAGTTCGCCGCCACGCTGGATCCATCGGGTCAGATGTTCCGCGATGCGAGGTGTCATCGTGTTCCATCCCGCATAAACAAGGAGCGAGTAGCGGGAGATGTCGTCGGGCAGGACTTCGTCATCAACCTGCACCACGTCCACCTGCCCGAACGGCGTTCCCGCAAGCCAGTGGTTGGGATACGGCGCAAGCGCGCCATCCACGAGCGGGAAGGCAATCTCCTTCGCGAGCTGCCACGTTGATTCGGGAGCGCCGCAACGCCAGTTCACGTTGTTGGATGCCGTGGCGTGCTGCGCCCAAATCGCAAAGGATGGGAAACTCATCCCCACGAAACCGTCATGGTTCCCCATCACGAATGCCGAGCAGGTCGCGGGACCGGAGGGATCGCGCGGATTCGCCTTGGTCCAGTCGCGGAACTCTTTCACCGTGCGCCGGTATTCCTTCGGCGCATGGCCGTCGTATCCCTGCTTCTCCCCTTTCGCGCCGGATGTGTACTCGTGCGCCTGCGTGGACTGAGCACCCGATTCGAGCACGATCAGAGAAGTGCCCATCAGGTACTGCTGGTAAAGCCCCGCCTTCAGGAGGTCGTATTTCTGCGCACTTGAATACGGAACCGGAAACGTCTGCCACTCCTCGGCAAGCCATCCGCCCCAAAACTCCGGCTTCCACTTCCGCGCCGCGCCGCGCGCCTCGCTCGTGGCGTACGCCAGGTTTGCGGAGCCGACGGCATACAGCTCGTTGCACATGAAATCCATCCCTCCCTGAAGTTCATAGCAGCCGAGCGGGGAGCCGGAGGTGGAAAAGATGAAATCGTAATCTTTGTGCCGCGCACGAACAAACCGTTGCATGAAAACATTCACGAACCGATCCTTGGCCTCGCCGAGATCGGTCATGCCCTGCGGTACGCGCACGGCGGCAGCCTCGCGCGGCCCCTGATAGAGGTACCCCGCCAACTCGCCCACGTTGTTGCAGAGATAGCGTGCGCCGAGCGCATCCCGCGCCTTGTCCGTCAAATCGCGGCGATCATATCCGTAGATCGTCATGAACCGCATTCCCTTGCGGTCGAACTCCGAACGGACACGCGCGGGCATTCCGGTGAGCGTGTTGAACTTGTTCCAGGAGACAATCAGGTCGGCCAGTTCATTCGTGACGATTTCATCCGCGAATCGCCTGTCCCCGCCGTACACGCAGTGGCCCGTCACGACCTCGCACGGCGGGAACGGCGCTTCGAGCGGTCTGGCGTGCGGCACGAGTTCCACCGTCTGCCGGAACACGCCGTCCTTGCGCGTGTACGCCTCCACGTCCACAAGCAACGGTGCGCCTCCCCATCCCTGCATCCGTACACGGAAGACCTCGCCCGTCTGTTCGATCCGGGGCGGACGCCAATCCCCTTCCCTCATGTGGATGTTCGGACGCCAGCCGAAGACATACCGTTCCGCCGGCACGTCCTTCATATCGACGAACCCGCAACGGTTGGCGGCATCCACCCATCCTTTGACTTCAGCGCGAATCCCTTTCCAAATCTCCACCCTGAAATCGCCATGCGGGCTACCGCCCCAACAGAAGACCCCCTTCGGGCAGCAGATGCGCAACGAAGGCTTTGTGTGGCGCCATTGGGTTTTGGCTTGGAACGATTGGGGAAGGTTGAACTTCAGTTCGCAGCGTACGCCCGGCTTCTTCGGACCGAGATCTCCCCACGTCGGATTGGTCGGATTGAGGAGCGGCATCTTCTCTTCGCCGTCCGTGATGTAGAGGTCGTTCGTGCGCGAAGGCAAAGCCCATGTCCATCCCGTGTACTCGTTCGTGGCGGTTATCCAGAGCGAAATCTCACCGTCCGCGCGATCTCCCGGAGAAATCGCCTCCAGCGGTATCTCCGCGTCGATCGGGGTACGTCCCGCAGCCGTCCTGTCAAGAATGCGGGTTTCCGCAAACAACGCGGAAAACGTGCCGAGGGCGAAGGTGAAAAGAACCTGCGTAGAAAATACGGAGACTCGTTTTGAAAAACGGCGGGAGATGCCTTGCGCGCCAAATACTTGCTCGATACCAGTCATGACGTTGATCCTTTCGTACACGAGATTTCAACCTGTAGGAAACGTTCCCGCACAAGAATGTACAGGATGGTGACTTTGCCTACTCCCTGCCACCTCCATCCCCGCCAGCGGGTGTCCCCCCGCACCACAGCGGTCGAGAACGCCCACCCGCTCAAACCTCAAAACCGACGGCCACATCCGCCGCCTACGGCTGGATCGGCTGTACGGCGTAGAGGGTACGTCTGCATAAGAAACGCACGAGCAGTTTGCCGTCGAAAATGTTGATGCTCTCCGGTTCCTCGTTCTTCCACTTCAGGTCTATGACGCCCGTCTCTTTCCTCGCGGCGAGGTCGATCGTCTGCAACGCCAGATACTTGGCATACCGCTTCGTGGATCCGTAGAGCACATACAGTTTACCGCTGTGGAGAACGCAGTCCTGCCGCACCAGCAATCTGCCCGCCTCAAACGAGTCGAGAACATCCGAATCTTTCAATTTGACAACCTCTCCGTCCGCGATTTTCGGCAACTTGAACTTGGTGACGATCTGCGTATTTCCCTCCTCCTTGATGGGGGAAGCGACTTTGTAGGAAATCGCGTAAAGCCATCCGTTCTGCCGGTCAACGGCCCAGTCCGCCGGTCCCGCGCCAAAGCGGTTCCCCGCCGTCAATCCAGCAGGGTCAATGACCTGCCTGATCTTCACCGACCGGAAATCGTTTGCCACCTCATAGACGAAACAGTTCCGTCCTCGGTTCCACTGACTCACATAGAGATACGGCAGGTTCGCCCCGTCCGGCTTTTCCACACCGAAACACATCGCGTTGCAGTGTACATCGCCGCGACCGCCCATCGGCAGGTAAAACTCGCCGAGCTTTTTCCCCGCTTTCAAGTCATACGCCGCAGCCGGCATCCCTTTCTCGCCATTCCGGGTACTCGATCCCTGGATCCAAATGTCACCATAAGACGCAGCACCCTGTGTGACGAATTTCTCCGCTTCGGGAATCGTCCTGGTCGCCACCAAATCCTCCGGTCCGCCAAACGCCATTCCCGCCATCACAAACATTCCACCAACCACCCACAATCTCTTCATCCCATCTCTCCGTTTCCAATGATTTAACTGTCACCCCCGCCCTCGCACACTTCCTTCACCTAACCACCCAAGTAAAACCACCCAACTTTGAACACATGGGTAAGGCGTGTGCAGCAATGCGGTCGCGACGGAGCGCGACCCTCCCCATCTCTGCGTGAGGAAGGAAATGAAAGATCGGAAATGCGACAGGCAACACGCGATATGCACCCGTCGCATATCGCGTGTCCCAATTTTCACAGCTTCCGCGAAAGCCGACGGCGAGGGCGCCGTCGCTACGCAGCTGGCGGCGTGAGCCTCCTCTTCCTCGCCAAGTCAACTTAGGGGCGCAGCCGCCACTTATCTGCGTCTCAGCTGGCGCGAAGCGCCCCGCTAGAACTCCCATCCCGGACGGATGAAAGGCTTGATCAGCTTGTTCGCCTCTTCGTTGTCCGTCACGCACTTCTCGGCATCCCAAGAGATTTTCCCGGAAACGCGCTGCGCGAGACAGCCGACCTGCATCGCCTCCACCAGCGGAATCGAGTTGTCGATGTCGGAGAAAGCCTTCGTCTCGCCGAAGCAGGCGGCGACGAACTCGTCATAGTGCTTGCTGTGTACGCGGGGAAGCGTCACCGGAATGTCCTTGCAGGCGGGATGCTGATCCTGCCCCTTCATCTTCTCTTCGCCCTTCAGTGCGATGTAGCTCTGCTCGCCGTAGTCGTTCGTGCTGCAGAGGATGCCGTTGTCGCCAAGCACCACGCAACCGGTCGCGGGAATCTTCCCCATCGTGTTGATCACCTGCGGGATGATCTCCGCGACGGGCTTGCGGTAACCGTCGTACCAGTAGATGTCCACATTCGGTTTCTTGCCGCCCGCCGACTCGCACGTAATCCGCACCTTGCTCCACAGCGGGTAGGTCTCGGGATAGGGCGGCGTGATCTCGACTGCCTCGCCGGAAATCACCCGCCCCAACTCCAGCCCGCGGAACGGCAGGTTCATCGTGTGGCAGGCCATGTCGCCGAACGCGCCAGTTCCGAAGTCGTACCACGCGCGCCACTCGATCGGCTCGTAGATGGACTTCTTGTACGGACGGAAAGGCGCCGTTCCAATCCAGCAGTCCCAGTCCAGATTCGGCGGCACCGGGTCGGAATCTTTGGGACGGAAGAGCGGCTGGTGCCAGCCCCACTTGCACCCCGGCTCGATCTCCGGACGGTTCGTCCACACATGTACCTCGCGTACCTTGCCCAGAATGCCGGAACGCAGGATTTCGACGCCGCGCCGCATCCCGTCCGTGGAGGATCCCTGGTTGCCCATCTGCGTGACGACCCTGTTTTCCCGCGCCGTCTTCTTGAAGTACTCCGCCTCCCAAAGCGTACGCACCAGCGGCTTCTGCACATAGACGTTTGCGCCGCGCTTCATCGCTTCGATCGCCGCGCGCGCATGGGTGTGGTCCGGCGTAGAGACGGAGACGATATCCAGCCCCTTCACCTCGTCGAACATCTTGCGGTAATCGGTGTAGAACTTCGCGTCTTTCACCTCCTCCTTCGCGCGGTCGATCCAGTCGCGGTTGGTGTCGCACATGGCGACGATCCGGCAACGCTTGGTATCCAGCAGACCGTGCCAATCGCTCCACCCCTTGCCGCCGATGCCGATCACGCCGACGTTCAACAGCTCGCCCCGCTTGCGGCTACTCATCGCGAACCCGCGCGACGCCATCATGCCGGCGGCAGCTCCGACACCACCCAGAAAATCCCTTCTCGAAACACCGTTATTCATCACTCTTACTCCTTGTTGTGTGCGTTGAACCAATCCACGCAAGCCTTGACATTCGCCTCCGTCTTCTCATCCCACTGCTCGTACTCGATGATGAGATCGGGATAGACGTTCGCCGCGCGCATCTCCTTCAGCAGGGTATCCAACTGCGAAAGCCCCTTCCCGAACGGGACGGGATGCGCATTTTCATCGACATCGACAAAATGAAGGGAGAAGATACGGCTCTTCAGCAGCGTCCGGATTCCCTCAGCCGCGTCGATCTTCGCCAACCTCCAGTGCCCCACGTCCGCGCCGGAACCGAACCACTCGCTCCGCTTATTAATCTCGCCCGCCGCAAACTCAGGATTGCACCACGATGTCGTCCAGCCCACATTCGGCCCGTGGTTGTGGATCGCGACACGGATCTTGTATTCCTGCGCGAGCCTGTCCAGCAACGGCAGCACTTCGACGCGCGGCTCAACCAACAGCCGCGCGATTCCAAGGTCTTGCGCGAACTGGAAAACCTCGCGCCACCCCTTCTCGTCGCCCGCGCCGATCACACCATAACTCACCGCCTTGACCCCGCACGCATCGAGGTAGGCTTTGACCGCCGGACGGATTTCCTTCGCCATCTCCCACGGCGTCACCTTTCCCTGGAACGGGCCGCCGATCTTCTGGACGTTTGTCAACTCGATCGCCTGGAATCCCAGACGCTTCGCCACCTCAATCGTCTCGATCATCGACCGATCCTTAAAGGTGTACGCCTGAAGCGCCAACGTAAACGTCTTCGCGCAAAGCACACTCGCCGTGCAAACCACAGCCATCGCAATGAGAATATTCTTCATTTCCTCTTTTCTCCCTAGGGTTGAACAAAACGAAGTTATTTTACAGCATGAGGCGCCCTCCTGTCAAATCAGAGTGCGCGAAAAATGGCGGATGGCTCACCCTTGCCTGTCAGTAGAGCCGAGCCGGGTAAGCGTGTCAAGCCGGGTAAGCGGGTTCAGCTTCCCCGAAAGCCGACGGCGAGGGCGCCATCGCTACGCAACTGGCGCAAAGCGCGTCTTTCTGACCAAGTCAATTTAGGGGCGCAGCCGCCACTTATCCGCTTCTCAGCTTCTCAGCCTCCCCGCTTCTCAGCTTCTCAGCTGGCGCGAAGCGCCCCCCCCGATTTCCCCCTTGCGGCAAGGGGAATGGAATAGTACAATAAGCGGCGAGGGTACAATATGAATCTTTCAGTCAATCTCGGTGGCATCCACATGAAGAATCCCGTGACGGTCGCGTCCGGCACGTTCGGGTACGGACAAGAGTATGCGGGACTCGTGAATCTGAAAAAACTCGGCGCGATCACCGTCAAGGGAATCCGGCTTTCCCCGTGGGCGGGGAATCCTTTGCCGAGGCATGTCGAGGTACCCAGCGGAATGATCAACGCGATCGGACTGCAGGGTCCCGGTGTTGACGGGTTCATCCGCGACGACATGCCGTTCCTCCAAAAACAACGCGTTCCGACAATCGTCAACATCTGGGGGACGAGTCAGGAGGAATACGTGGAAGTTGCCGCCCGCCTGACGGATGTGCCCGGTGTCAGCGGAATTGAACTGAATGTCTCCTGCCCCAACGTCAAAAAAGGCGGCCACACCTTCGGGCAGAACCCCCGCACGCTCGCCCGTCTGGTCTCCGCCGTCCGCAAGGCGACCCCGCTTCCTTTGCTGACCAAACTGGCGCCGAACGTGCCGGACATCCGCGTCTATGTCAAGGCCGCGCAGGACGCCGGATCGGACGCGATCTCGCTGATCAACACCATCCCCGCGATGGCGATCGACATCGAACGGAGGAAACCGATCCTGGCGAACCGTTCGGGCGGACTCTCCGGACTCGGCATCCATCCCGTCGCGGTCAAGCTGGTGTGGGACGCGGCGGAGGTCGCGACCGTTCCGCTGCTGGCGATGGGCGGCATCTTCGGACCGGAGCAGGCGATCGAGTTCCTGGCGGCCGGGGCGACGGCGGTCGCCGTCGGCACCGCCAACTTCATCGATCCTTCTACCCCGATCCGCGTCATCGACGGCATCGCAGACTACCTGAAACGGCACCAGATGCGCACCCCCGCCGAAATCCGAATTCCGCGCTAACGCAAAAGCCGGATAAGCGGGTTAAGCCGGAATTTCAGCGTCAGAGACGCAAGAGAATGCGTGTCACGTCCGCTGCGTAGCGACGGCGTCCTCGCCGTCGGCTTTCGGGGAAGCGGCTTGTTTCCCTGCGCATGAGACAAACTGATCCTCATGTACATTCCCGTACGGTCGCGACGGAACGCGCCCCTCCCGCATCTTACCTAGACGTTCAAGAACCTCTAGCCACCACCTACCAGCTCGTCTTCATTGTTCACAAATCTCAAATGTTCACAAATGCCAACAATGTCACAAATCACAATGCCATTTCAATTTGTATTTGTGGCAATGATGACAATTGTGCCAATTGTGAACAATCGGAGAAGTTATCTGAGTCGAATCACTCACGTAACGCGTGAGCGGGTGGCTAACACCTACCAGCCACCAGCTACCACCTACCAGCCACCAGCTACCACCTACCAGCCAACAACTACCAGCTACCTGCTGCGCAGCCCCGAAGCGAAACGAATTTCTCCTTTCTATTCCTTCTGCGTTATGCTATACTGATCGCCTTTTCGGAAGGAGAATCAGATACGAAACTCGAAGAGGCAACAGGGAAAGCGGAAGTGCTGGTTGAGGCACTCCCGTACATTCAGGATTTCACCGGATCGACGGTTGTCATCAAAGTTGGCGGCAGCGTGATGGAATCCCCCCAGAATCTGGAGGGGCTGCTCACGGATATCGCCTTCATGGGCGCGGTCGGTATGCGTATCGTGCTGGTACACGGGGGCGGCAAGGCGATCTCGCGGGGACTGGCGAAGGCCGGCATCCCGACGGAGTTCGTCTGCGGCTTGCGCGTGACGACGGCGGAGGCGATTCGCGTGGTCGAGCGCGTCATCAAGAACGAGGTGAACGCCGAGGTGGTGGAGATGTTGCGCCGTCACGGTGCGAACGCCCATTCCCTGCACGGGGACTGGATCTTCACCGTCGATAAGAAAACCGGCACGGACCCGGAAACCGGCAAGCCGGTGGACTGGGGTTTCGTCGGCACGCCGAGTTGCGTGGATTCGCGTCCCGTGGAGGAGATGTTGCGTTCCGGCCTGGTTCCCGTCATCACGCCGTTGGGCGTGGGGGCGGACGGCGCGATGTACAACATCAACGCGGACACCGCCGCTTCCGCGCTGGCGAAGGCGATGAAGGTCCGGAAGCTGGCGTTCATTTCGGATGTGCCGGGCGTGTTGCGTGATGTGAACGATCCGGACAGCCTGATCGGAACGCTGCGGTTGCGCGACATCGCGCAACTGCGGGATGAGGGGGTGATTGCGGGGGGAATGCTGCCGAAGCTGGAAAGCTGCGCGGCGGCAATCCGCGCCGGCGTCGGCAAAGTCCACCTGGTGGACGGGCGGATGCCGCACTCGCTGTTGCTGGAGATTTTTACGAAGAACGGAGTAGGAACGGAGATTATCGCAGATGAACAGTAACGAAATCGTGGACAAGTACAACCAATTCGTCATGCACACGTACGCCCCGTCGGTGGCGTTGTCCGAGGGTAAAGGATGCAAGGTACGCAACCCGGAGGGCGGAAGCTACCTGGACTTCACGTCCGGGATTTCCGTGCATAATGTCGGACACTGCCACCCGAAAGTGGTCAAGGCGGTGCAGGACCAGGTAAGCAAGCTGGGGCACAGCTCGAATCTCTTCTTCAACGAGAACCAGGCGTTGCTGGCGGAACGGCTCTCGCGCCTGACGCTGAACGGAAAGTGCTTCTTCTGCAACTCGGGCGCGGAAGCGAACGAGGCGATGGTCAAGCTCGCCCGCCTGTGGGGACACGAGAAGGGCAAGTATGAGGTGATCACGATGGTGCAGAGCTTCCACGGACGGACGCTCGGCATGATCGCCGCGACCGGACAGGTCAAGGTGCAGAACGGCTTCGAGCCACTCCCCGTCGGGTTCGCCTACGCGGAGTTCAACAACCTGGAGTCGGTCAAGGAGGCGATCACGGACAAGACGGTCGCGGTCCTGGTCGAGGCGGTCCAGGGCGAGGGCGGCATCCATCCCGCCACCGAGGAGTTCATGGTCGGACTCCGCCAGCTCTGCGACGAGAAGGACCTGCTGTTGCTGTGCGACGAGGTACAGTGCGGCATGGGCCGTACCGGCAAGTGGTGGGGATGGCAGCATTACCCGGTCAAGCCGGATGCCTTCTCGATCGCCAAGTCGCTCGCCGACGGCGTGCCGATGGGCGCGCTCGTCGCCAGCCCGAAGCTTTCCGACGTCTTCCAGCCGGGCAACCACGCCTCGACATTCGGCGGCAACCCGCTCGCCAGCGCGGCGGCACTCGCCGTCCTGGACGTGATCGAGCAAGAGAATCTGGTCCAGCAGGCGGAGACGATGGGCAAGCTCTTTGTCGAGGGACTGAAGCTTTTCGTGGAGAAATACCAGCAGGTGCTGGAAATCCGTGGAGAGGGACTGCTGATCGGTATGGTGATGCAGGGCCGCGCGAAGGAAGTGGTGGATGCCTGCCGTGACATGGGTTTGCTCTGCTGCGTCGCGGGCGAACACGTCGTCCGGTTCCTGCCGCCGCTGAACGTGAAGGAAGACGAGCTGGAAGAGGCGCTGGAGATGATCGGCGACGCGCTGGAAGAACTCTACGGCGAGAACGCCTAACCTCACACACGGTTCACGCGATGAAAAAGACGACCCAAAAAACGATTCACGCGAAGCCGACGGAAACCAAGAAGGCAACGGGGGCGGGCGCGACACCGAAGCGCCCTACCCTCGCCGCCAGCATTCCCATGTTTCCCGCCGCCCCCGCCTGGGAAACAAAACCAACCCCATCCGGGAAGCGCCCGACGGTCGCCCAACCGGTAGAGCCGAGACCGCAGCCACCGCATCGCCCCGCTCCACATCGAACGGAGCCGGTTGCCGACGAACCGCGCCGTCCCATCCCGTCCGCAAAGGACTGCCCGCTGGTGCTCGACGGCGAAATCGCGGCATCCGCCTTTTGTCCGGAAGCCTGTTTCTCCTGCGAGGAATTCGACTGCCGGTTCAGTGTGCCCACGGAGATACGCGGTTCGGGCGCCCTGCGCAGCCGCACGTTCGCGGCGGAGGACGAGGATTCGGACGGCGGAGACGACTGGGGCAACGCGATCGACCCCGAAACGGACGAGCCGATTCACGATTCGAGATACGGGATCTATCGAGAGGACGCCGAGACCGGGGCGGAGGATGATTGAGCCTAAATCCCCCGTTTGGGTTCTCACGCAGAGCCGCTGAGGGCGCAGAGCACGCAGAGAAAAATGTCGGAAACAGGGACTTTTTCAAAACACAATGCTCGACTGGAGAATGGGAGGACATTCATCCAAATGGTGATCGTCGCAAGCGAATGGAATCCATCTCCCGACGCGCACCATACGGAGAAAGCAGCCTTCCCTCACCAGATCATTCCCTGAGTTCCGTGTATTCCGTGGTTTTCAAATTGTCCAACATGAGGAATCTAGGTTGAGCGCGATGGAGCTGACTTTTCTGGGAACGGGAACATCCGTCGGGATTCCGATGATCGGTTGCCACTGCCCCGTCTGCTCCTCGGATGATCCGCGCAACACGCGCCGCCGTTCCTGCCTCTACGTCAAGACGGGACAAACCGCGTTTGTCATCGACACGCCGCCCGATTTCCGCCAGCAGATGCTGGACGCCTCGATTGAATCGCTGGATGCGGTGGTTTTCACCCACGCCCACGCGGACCACATTTTCGGATTCGACGACATCCGTCGTTTCAACACGCTCACGGGTACCGTCCTTCCCGCCTACGGGGATCCCGAAACGATCTCGCACATCCGTCAAATCTTCGATTACATCGGAACGAGACCCAATCCGCAGGGACTGTTCCGTCCGCTGATCGAGTTCCGTCCCATTACCGCACCGTTCCAGATCGGCGATGTCACGCTGACACCGCTAGATATCGAGCACGGCGTGAAAATGACCGGCTACATCCTTGAATCGAAGGGCACCCGCGCCGGTTATGTCTGCGATTGCCACAGCATTCCCGAAGAGAGCCTCGCGAAACTGACCGATCTGGATGTGATGGTACTCGATGCGCTGAAGTACGAACCGCACCCGACGCACCTGAGCGTGGCGGAATCGGTGGCATACCTGCAACAGATCGGCGCGCGCCAATCCTACCTGACACACCTCTGCCATCACCTGGATCACGCGCAACTCACCTCCGAGCTACCGCCCAGCATCGCCGTCTCCTACGACGGCCTCACTGTCCGCCTCGGCAACTGACACCCACCGACCTATCTTGCGGCGTGTCATGCATGCCTCATTCCGAGACGCATCCGCGAATCGTGTACACATTTCTGAATCGACATGGTCTTGCCGATGCGGATTGTTCCGGGCAGAGTTCCTGTTTGCGTTAGACTGGTAGGGCGGCTTATCCGTAAGCCGCCGCACGGCTGAACCAGCTTACCCAGCCACGTGATCGATTGTGCGCGCCCGTACCCACCTGTCGCCCGACGGCGAGGCGCCGTCGCTACGCAAAAAGTTCCGACTCCCGTTCCCTGCGAGAGAGGAAAAACTACGCCCGCAAAAACGTTCATCTTGATCACGCTGTCAGCATATCGGTCTCACTTCTAGCTTTTCAGCTTTCCCCGCTTCTCTGCTGGCGCGTCCCCCCCGCCTCTCCGATTTCCGTACTCGACACGCCTTGATTTTTTGCTATCATAAAGGCTTTCTTTTGAAAGATGAGGAAGGGATGAAGACAATCTATTTCGACAACAATGCGACGACTTGCGTCGCCCCCGAAGTGCGGGACGCGATGTTGCCGTTTTTCGATTCCCTCTACGGGAATCCGTCCAGTATGCACGCGTTCGGCGGACAGGTCATGCGGCATGTCAATGAGGCGCGCGAACGGATTGCCGCGTTTCTCCATGCGGATCCCTCCGAAATCATTTTCACCAGCTGTGGAACGGAAAGCGACAACTACGCGATTCGCGGAACGGCGGAGGTCTTCGGTGCGCAAAACCTCAAGATCATCACCTCGCGCGTGGAACATCCCGCCGTCCTCGGTCCCTGCCGCCGTCTCAAGGAGATGGGCGCCAAACTCATCGAGATTCCGGTTGACAGCGGCGGCAACTTGGATCTAGACGCCTACCAGGAGGCGTTGCGCGGATCGGAAGCCAAGCTCGTCACAATCATGTGGGCGAACAACGAGACGGGCGTCATCTTCCCCGTCAAGCAGATCGCGGAACTGGCGAAGGCGGCGGGGGCGATTGTTCATACAGACGCGGTCCAGGTGGCGGGCAAGATTCCGCTGGACATGCGCGACGTGCCGGTCGATATGCTTTCGATTTCCGGACACAAGCTGCACGCGCCGAAAGGAATCGGAATCTTCTACGTCCGCAAGGGAACACGCTTGCGTACTCAGCAGATCGGCGGGCATCAGGAAAGCGGACGGCGCGGCGGCACGGAAAACGTGCCGTACATCGTCGGCATGGCAAAGGCGTGCGAACTCGCCGAAGCCGCGATGCCGGAAGCAACCGCACGGGAACGCAGACTGCGCGACAAGCTGGAAAAGGGATTGCTGGAGACCTGCCCGGACGCCCGCGTGAACGGCGATCCCGAAAACCGTTTGGCAAACACGCTCAACATCAGCTTCGAGTACATCGAGGGCGAAGCGATTACCTACCACATGAGCGATCTGGGCATTTGCGTTTCCACCGGTTCCGCCTGCGCTTCCGGTTCGCTGGAGCCGTCCCACGTAATCCGCGCGATGGGTGTCCCGTTCACGGCGGTACACGGATCCGTCCGTTTCTCGCTCAGCCGCTACACCACCGAGGAAGAGGTGGATTACGTGCTACGCGAAATGCCCGGCGTCATCCGCAAGCTCCGTTCCCTGTCTCCCTTTGGAAAAGGCGACAAGCTCCCCGTCGAGTTGTAGCTTCTCAGCATCTCAGCATCTCAGCTTCCCCGCTTCTCAGCGGTGTCATCGCCCCCCGTGTCCGCGCATTCTTGCGCGGGTTCCGCATCGGTTGAGGCGTACCGTCACCGGGAGCTGTTGTCCAGGCGGCGAATCATTTCCTGAACAATCTTGGCGGTGGTGTACAGACTGCGCGGGGAAAGCTTGTCTATCGTGTCCTGCGGCGTATGCCAGTAGGCGTTCTCGTCCGTTTCGTTTCCGTACTCGAAATCGATGAGATCGATTGCCGGAAACCCGAGTTCGAAAAAGGCGTGGTGGTCATCATAAATGTATCCGTCGAAGAGTCCGATTTGATCCCGTTCCCCTACGGCCTCCGCCGCCTCCAGCGCCAACAGACGCAACGCCGCGTTCCCGTTGCGCGGCACGGTGAGCCTGAGGTTCGCGTCCCCTACCATGTCCATCAGGATGACTGCGCGGACACCGGCGCGACGCTTTTTCATCTGGTGCGCCAACCGCTTGCTGCCGTGGAAACCGTCTTGATCCGAGTACGCGACCTGACATTCCTCCCCGTCCATAAAGCCGCACAGGATATTCGTCCGGTGGAGCGGATGAGCCTTAAACCACCCCGCGAGTTCCAGCAGAAGCGCGGTAGATGACGCGCCGTCGTTCGCGCCCTCGAACCGAGGGGCAATGCCGCTCTTTGTATCGAAATGGGAGAGCAACACAATCCAGTCGTTTCCCGGATCACGGGCAGGGACTGCCGCCAGCACATTCCGGAAGGGGCGTTCGCCGTGCGGGGTCGCTTCCCTGAATTCATCCAGTTTCCACGCCAACGAAGGCGCGGACGGATCGCCGGCGGGAAACCCCAGTTCCGTCAAGGCCGCAGTCAACCACTCTGCTGCATGACGTGCCCCGTCCGTACCGGCATCGCGCGGCGTGCAGTCGCGGATGAATGCAGCGGTACGCGCCATCGCCTGGGTCGCCACGGATTCCGGCAAGACGACAAACGGTTCAGCGGTTGCCGCCTCCGGGGAGGAGTTGCCGCATCCGGTCAGTAACGCGACGAGTGCCGTCGCAAAAAGCGAATTGATCATGCTAGGCCACATTTCGTACTATCCATCGGAAAAGTCTCCCTCGCCCGTCACACTGTCGTAGGGCGGGGCACCACCCCCTCGCCTTCCGCCTCACGACCATCCGTCGCGGACGTCGGACGGCAGGCCAGGACGAAACCGCCGTTGGCGTGGAGTTCCAAGACGACACGCGTGTTACCCGGTTGCGCCGGGAAGGTCTCTTCCACGAAACCCGCCGCCTTTTGCTCCGCCGTATCGCGACTGTGCGCGTCGCGCAAGATCGTGAGGTCGTAGAACGGTACGCGGACCGGAACGGGCAAACGGTACCAGATGTCCTCCAGCCGTACGGTCAAGACGCGCGGACGGATCGTAATCCCCGCAACCGAGAAAGACGCACCGTCCCTTGCGACGCCAATCAGATAGGCGTCCAGTTCCCCGCGAATGAAGGTCACACGCGAGGTGGCAAAGGTGCGGAACGCCGCGCAAAACGCCGGCGTCGCTCCTTCCGAAAACGAAACGTCTCGATTATCCCCCGCACAGAAAGGAGCGGTTCGGAACCAATACCGTACCGCGTCTTCAGACGAGTGAAGAGGAGCGATGCCGGAAACGGCATCTTCCGCACAGGAGGAATCCGCCAGTTCCGCACACCGCGCGTTCGCCAATGCGACAGGCGTGTCGAAAAGGCGGACGCAAGCGGGCGGCGGATCCAGCCGGACGGCCAGGATACCGCCCGACGGCAGATGGCGGATGACCGGCATCACAGTTTCAGTTGCGAGAGCGCGTCCCCCAAGGACCCGAACGAACCGTTCGCGTCCCTGTTCTCGGAGAGCCAGCGGGAGACATCCATTTCGTCTTCCGCCGCCTGCGCGTCCTTCTGCCACTTGGAAGGAAGCGTGAGCGAAATACGCCCGCCGTCCAATCCCTTGACCATCACCTGAATCTTGCTATCCAGCGGGAAGGCCGCCTCCAGCTTCGCCAGCGAGTTGCCGCCCTTGGGAAGATCCGTCTCGCTGATGTGGAGCAGTCCGGTCTTCTCCTCCGACAGGCGGACGAAAACGCCGAACGGCTGGATCGACTCGACGATCCCCTCGACCGTCGCGCCCACGGCGAGTTCGCCGGGCTGCAACGACTGGATCCGCTCGTCAACGGGAGTCAGGCTGAAACGCCGTTTCTCCGCATCCACGCTCTCGACTTTCAGCAGGATCTCCTGCCCCTCTTTCACCGCCTCACGGGCACTGACCAGGCGACGTCCCCTGCCGAGCTTGCTGATCGGGATCAACCCCTCGACACCGGGAATCAACTGGGCGAACGCGCCGAAGTTTTCGACCTTCGTGATCTTGCCGGTGAAGGTTGAACCGACGGTGAATTTCGAGACCGCCTCGTCGAACGGATCCGCCTTGGCGCCGCGCAGCGAGAGGGAGATCCGGTTGTTCTCCCAGTCCAGCGAGAGAATCGCCACATCGACCGTGTCGCCGACCTTCAGGACATCCTCCGGCTTGACGCCGCGTTCCCACGAAATTTCGCGCAGGGGGATCAAGCCTTCCGCGCCGCCGAGTTCGACGAACGCGCCGAAATCCACCAGGCGCGTCACCTTGCCAGTCGCGATCATGCCGACATACAGGTCTTCCTGCAAGTCCTTGCGTTGCTGTTCCCGCTCCTTTTCCAGCAAGGCGCGACGCGACACGATCAGGTTCTGCCCGCGCTCGTCCTTGCCGTATTCCGAAATCAAGAAGTTGAACTTCTCGCCGACATACGTCACGCCTTCCTGACGGAAGAGGTTGATCTGCGAATACGGGCAAAACGCGCGCTGTCCGTTGACCATCACCTCGTACCCGCCGGTGATCTCCTTCTCGACCGTGCCCTCCACGGGCATCTGCCGAGCAAAGGCGTCCGCCAGCGAACGTTCCACGTCCGACGAGACAGACAAACGGCTGGAGAAGATGAAGGCTCCGCCCTGCATTCCCTGAAAGACCATGTCCACCGTGTCCCCGACCTTGCAGCGCAGGGAACCGTCCGCGCACGTCACGTCCGCCACGGGGAGAAGCCCTTCGCGCTTCGCGCTCACGTCCAGAATCACATACTCGTCGCCGATAGACAGGACGACGCCCTTGACGTGTTCGCCCGGATCAAAGCCCTTGCGGTAGGTGTCGATGCCCGACTGCGAATCCAGCATCGAAGCGAAATCAGCCCGCGCCGCCTGTTCCTCAAGCGACTGTTTCCGAATGATTCTTTTCATCGATTTTCTTCCTATACTTTCCAGATGCCGCGATAGTTGCGCGTGAGCCAGGCCGGATCACCCGTGCCGTTGGCAAAGGTGTTCTTGACCGGATCCCACTCGAACGAGGCGTCATGGACATAGCTCATGTTGAAGAGATGGCAGAGGATCGCGGAATGCGCGCCGATCCCGACGTGCGAACAGGGTTGCGTGCGGTTCTTCGCGCAGGTGACGAAATCGCCGGGATGCCCACCCCGCGTCTTGTAGAGCTGAACCTTCGCATCCTTCAGGAACGCCTTCGCCGCCGTCGCGCAGGCGCGTTCCAGAGACCCCCCGTCTTCCTTCTTCGTGAAGCGCGCGATCGTTTCCTCGCCGCGCTTCATCTCGAACTTGCCACGGTTCACGGAGACGGTTCCCTCCGTGCCGTGGAAGACGGTACCCCACATTCCCCACGGCTTGTGGAGCAACGTGACGCCGTTGGCGTAGGTCACGACCGCACCGTGCTGCGACCGCCCGCCGCGCACCGGATCCTTCGACGCGAATTTCGCGCGATCCGCCTTTTCCAGCTTGACCGGTCCGCTGTCGTCCATACCAAGCCCCCACTGCGCGATGTCCAGGTGATGCGCACCCCAGTCACCGCAGAAACCGGATCCGAAGAGGTCATCCATCCGCCACAGCATATAGTACTTGGTGTGAACGCCGCGCGGAGAGAGATCCGGATTGTACGGGATGTCCGGCGCACATCCGAGCCACAGCTGCCAGTCCAGTCCCGGCTCCATCTCCTGCGGCTCTTTCGGATCGAAATGCGGTTGGGAAGGCCCGCCGAAATGGCAGTCCACATGCGTGACCTTCCCGATCGCGCCGTTCCGAACCAGTTCGCACGCGGTACGGAACTCAAGCCCGGAACGCTGCATCGCGCCGCACTGGACAATCCGCCCCGTCTCTTTCGAGACACGCATCACCTCGACCGCCTCGTGAATGTTGTAGGTCATCGGCTTCTCGCAATACACGTCCTTGCCGGCACGCATCATCGCGATCGTCATATAGGCGTGCCAGTGGTCCGGCACCGCGACGACCACGAGGTCGATATCCTTGTTCTCGGCGATCTCGCGGAAATCGCGATAACCCTTGACATTGCCCGCCGTCCCCCTTTCCGGATGATCGGTGTAATACTTGTTGACGCGCTCAATCCCCCAGTTGCGGCGATTGGTATCCACGTCGCCAATCGCCGTCACGTGTACCGGCTGCCCCAGGAACGCACCTAGCAATCCGCGTCCCTGCATACCCATTCCGATCACCGCGACATTCGGGATCTCATTCGGCTTGTCGGCGGCAGCCCAAACGCGATCCGACAGAATCAGGGGCGCTCCGGAGAACGCGACACTCTTCAAAAACGAACGACGAGAAAAACTCATACTCAATTCCTTTGTTTGTTGGTTCAACACCCGCAAAAGGCAAGTATCATAGCATGATTCCTCCCCCTCTTTCCAGCGCAAAATGGAAAACGCGCATCCGCAAACCAATCCATACCTTGATTGTTTTTACCACACGACGGTTTTGATTTCACGCGAACGAATAACAACAAGCGAGAGGTAGTCATGTAACTGCACGACAATTCCATTCGACTCACGGCGTGATTGCGAACCGTCCCGATTCAAGTTGTCTCTGTTGCTTCCAAATCCCTACGTGTCCATGTCGAGAAAAGAGATTTGTCCAGTTATGCCCAATCGGATGCGACTCCTATACAGCTGGAACAACTTCAGGGACAACTGTCATTTTGTGCGTGGGCCAACCTGCCATCCCCGCGTCGGGTTCGACGGCTATCCGATCCTCCACCGCCACACCCACGCCTCCGGATGGGCGGCAAAGCTACCTCCCCCATAACGACAACGGAGGCCGGAAAACCTACCTCTAAGCCTATTCGCTGGACGTGGGGAGCTCGCGGTTCGCGCTCATGCTCAACGGCAGTGGAGTTGCCGTGTGGACCTGATCCTACACCGGCAGAGCGGAGACAACCCTGCACCGGTCCGTGCGGATTGACGGGCTTGCCAGCGGCTGCCCGGAAATCACATGCACGAATCCCGTGACCACCAATCCAGCCGCCGACACGTTCATCACGCCCTTCGGAAACCCGCTTGTGATCACGGTCGGCGTACCATACCTCGTGCGCGGCAGCGAATACCGGTTCGCCGCGTCCGCCGAAATCACCGGCGGCACGGGATCGACCGTGTACGACGGCGAACTCAAGATCGACGGCGTACACGAGATACGCCAGTTCGGAGCGGCCGCCAGCTGGGGCGACACCACGCTCCGCGCCGTGTTTCGACTGGTACTTCCAGATCTTCGAGGTAGAGCTGGACTACACCGACACCGTCCGCGGCCTCAACTCGCCCAGCGACGCCGTCTGCGCGAAATGCGTCACCTACATCCGCCTGAACCAGTACCACCCCTCCTAACCACTTCTAGCCCCAAACAACATAGACGTTTATACGCACGAACATATACTCATACCGCCGGGTTGTTTCCACTTCCCGGCGGTTTTCCTTTCCCCGGCGTCATCGCGCGGGATTTTGTGGCGTCTGATCTGCGGATGCGCCTTTTCCCGGAACACGGATTTTTTGTACTTGACATTCCTGCGGACGCGGCGCGAAAATAGCTTTCGCCATGAGTGATGAGAAGGGAAAAACAGGTAAACTTACACCGGTGGAGAAACGGGAGCTGAACGAACGGATTCTCAAGCTCAACTCGGATCAGCAACGGTTCGTCGCAAAGATTGACCTGTTCAAATACGCGATTCGGTATATGTTCTATACTCTGTGTGCGTTAGGTTTCTTCTGGTCGCTCCACGACCTTTTCCGGGCGATACCGGATTCGCTGGCGCGAATCGCGGACATCTTGCGCGAACTGAACGTCGCCAAGGTGATCTGGATTGTTGCGGGACTTCTCGGATACGCGATAGCCTGGATAAAGGACAGGCGCATTAAACGGCTTGTCGCCCAGAATGGAGACCTGCGCAGAATGAAAGAGGACCGCGACCCTTACAAGACGCGGAGCGGGCTGGATCGGTACGGGAACTCACAGGGAGACGAATGACCCGGACATAGGGAACAAGGAGGGAATATGGAAACACCTGTCGTTTTTTTTACGCTGCTGGCATCGTTCGCGCTGCTCGACCTCGGATGGAGTATGTGGAAATCCACGATGTGCGAGATCCTACGTGACAACCTGATAGACCTGCGCGACGAATGGCGCGACCACTTCGCGCGCAAGGGGCTGGACATGGCGACCCCCGCGTACGCCAAGCTGCGCGAAATGCTCAACGGCCAGCTTCGCTATACGCGCCACCTGCGGTTCAGCGGTTTCATATACACGCTTTCAAGAATCACCCCGGACGACTCGGAGTTCCTCGACGAGCAAACCCGAACCGCGTTCTCCGCGTGCGACGAAGAGACGCGACGACTGGTCGAGTCCATCCGCGAGCGCTCATCCGAGGCAGTCCTACGCTACATCGCGTCCACATCCATGTTTATTGTTCTGATGGTGCCGGCGTTCGCCGTCGCCCGCGTGTCAGGGTTCTTCGCCCGCCACCTCCGGGCCGTTATCCGCAACACGATCAGGTTCAACACCTCCGCCGTCGAGTGCGCGTCGCGGGCTGTCGCTCTGTGATGGTTCATACCTTGCGCCGGTCTCGCCGAGCCGCCGCGCGATTCCCGCAGACAGTTCCCGCAGCTCTTCCGTCATCAGACCGTCCAACGTCAGGACCGCTCCGTCGCCATGCCGTACCCCCTGTCGAGATCGAGAGTGTGGGTTTCGCCGGCTTCAGCTGTTCCAACTACGCCTCAACACCTCGCACCTGCACGACGATCTTCCTCCAAAACCTGTCGTTACTCACCCAGGGCGAACGGTACGATAAACTCCGTTAGTTTTTTCTCGGCGGCCGCCCGATCCGCCGTACCGGTGGATCGCAAATACAGCTTGCCGTCAACCATCCAACGGGCACGATAAACCTTCCCGTGTTTTTCCAGAGATCCTTTAATCATACTCACCTCCACGCCCCGATTTATACCCAAACGGCACAATCATGCACAACAACGAATTTTATCCTCGACTTTGTACCAGTTGTATCAAAGAGCGAAAAACAAAGAAAACGCACGGGAGCCTTGATTTTATTGGCTCCCGTGCGCTTCCGGTTTGGCGCCGCCAGAGGGATTCGGACCCCCGACCCGCGGATTAGAAATCCGC
>JAFSTA010000051.1 GCA_017450695.1 Kiritimatiellia bacterium
ATTGCGGACAGGTGCCGGGAGACGGCGAGCGGCTGGCAAGGGCAGTGAAGGACAAGATGCCGGGGAGAGGGCAAGGCGGCGCCGGTTCCGTGCGCGGGCATTCTTGCCCGCGTTTCCTGGGGCGGCAACTCAAAGCTGACAGCCCGCGGCTTTTCTGCTATACTGGCCGCATTTCTGATGTGAAAGGTTCGTTATGGTTGATTTTATCTTGCATCCAAAGCGGGAACTCTCGCTTCTCCGTCGCCACCCTTGGGTTTTCTCCAACGCGATCGCGCGGATGGTGGGGATGCCCTATCCCGGCGACACCGTGCGGATTCTCTCCGACAAGGGCGCGGTGTTGGGCTACGGCTCCTTTTCCCCGCTTTCGCAGATCCAGGTGCGGATGTGGACGTTCGACGGCAGAGAGTCTGTGGACGAGGCACTGATTGAACGACTTGTCGCGGAGAGCGTGGGGCGACGTGCCGTCCTGTTTGCGGAGGACTTCACCGATGCGCTCCGCCTGATCAATGCAGAGGCGGACGGTATCCCCGGTTGCGTAGTAGATAAGTACGGTGACTGGCTCGTCTGCTCCTTCACCGCCGCCGGAGCGGAACGGTGGAAGCGGGAGATCGTCGGAGCTTTACGCCGACTTCTCCCCTCCTGCAAGGGTGTTTACGAGCGGTCGGATGCGGACGCGCGATCGCGTGAGGGACTGGAGCCCTGCGTCGGGACGCTGGCGGGAGAGGAGCCGCCCGAACGCATCGAGATCCGCGAGGGGAACTGCCGTTTCCTGGTCGATGTCCGCGCCGGGCACAAGACCGGCTTTTATCTGGACCAGCGGGAGAATCGGGCGAAGGTCGCCGCCTGCGCGAACGGAGCGGAGGTGCTGAACGCCTTTTCCTACACGGGCGGCTTCGGGATCGCCGCGCTTGCGGCTGGTGCCGCATCGGTCACGCATGTCGATCTCTCGGAACCTGCGCTGGCGATCGCGAAAGCCAACACGGAGCGAAACGCCATCTGCACGATGGGTAAGTCGGAATTCATTTGCGGTAACGTGTTTGAAGTACTGCGGAAGTTCCGCGACCAGGGACGGACATTCGATCTGATCGTGCTCGACCCGCCGAAGTTCGTTTCCTCGAAGGCTGCGCTGCAAAAGGCGTCGCGGGGATACAAGGACATCAACCTGCTCGGCATCAAGCTACTGCGTCCGGGCGGGACGCTCGCCACCTTCTCCTGCTCGGAAAGGATGTCGCCCGATTTCTTCCGCACCGTCGTGATGGAGGCAGCCCTCGACGCCAGGCGCGACTTGCGGATCGTCTCCCGGCTCCAGCAAGCGCAGGATCACCCGGAAGGCATCTTCTTCCCGGAGGGGCTTTACCTGAAAGGTCTCCTCTGCAGCGCCTAATCCGCGCTGAAAACAGCGCGGTACTGAACAATCAAAACACGCCAAGAATGAGGAAGAGAAAGTGAACGGACGATCGCAAGAGATGAACGTACCGAAAGCAAACGCTGGCAAACCGCTCAAGATACTGTTTGTCTGTCACGGGAACATCTGCCGTTCGCCGATGGCGGAGTTCGTGATGAAGGAGCTTCTTCGCAAGGCGGGAATCGAGGACGTGACCGTTGTCTCCGCCGCGTTGCATACAGATGAGATCGGGAACGACATCCACTGGGGAACCAGG
>JAFSTA010000052.1 GCA_017450695.1 Kiritimatiellia bacterium
AACCAAGCGTTCGACGCTTGGACGGTTCAAGGGAAAACAGCAAATTTACCGTACGAGCCGCCTGAGGGGAGGAATGTGCCTGACAAGGGTGCGCTTTCTTCCGTGATTTCGTACAGGGCTTTGCTGTGCCTCTCTTGAGATCACGGGACGAAGAGCGTACCCTCTCTTTTTCCCGTGCGAGAAACAACGGATTGTTTGTAGGGTGTAGAAAAGGCACGGAATGAGAGCGAGTTGGATGAGGAATTATGCGGTTGCGGTGATCGCGGCTGTTTGCGCCTGGACGGCACGTTCAGCGGATGCCGACGTATTCCCCGCATCCATACTCGCTTTTCATTTCGGGCAGTTGCTTCATTCGCGGCAACCCTCGTCAGCACGTATTTCGCACTGTTCGCCTCTTTGCGATACGTGTTTTCGCGCACAAGAGGCATTGAGAGGATAAGGTATGAATAAGTTTTCGAGGTTGGTTTGTCTCCTGCTTGCTGAAGTACTAGTGACGGGGTGTGCGACAACCCGTTTAGAAGACAAGGTGTTGACTTGGCAGAAGGAACGTCCATACGCGGAAAAAATCAAAGAAGTCCGTATGAGTGGGCGACAGTTGCGTAGCAGCGACGTGGATCTCTTTTTCACGCTGGATGATTTTAAAAAAGAACTCCCGGCAGCAGCTGTCTCAATCGAGGCGGTGATTGTGATGAGCAAGACGGTTTTGAATATCGGTGCAGAAGTCGTCAATTCTTCTTCTCCTTTGTATGTCGCAGCCGTGGATTCGGTTGATCGTAAATGGATCATGTACATAGGACGTGATGTCGAAACGGATGCAGGCGGCGACATCGAAAAATACCTGCTGACTATCGATCCTGAATATCGTGAACAGGCAAAGAAAGACTGGGAAGATTACCAGAAGATTATAAAGTATGTTCCCGATCCGGCTTTGTTGGAACGTGGTAAAAATGTCTGTGATCGGTATTATGAAAAAGATGAACAAGGAAACAAAACATTGAACGTTGCTGTTATCGAGAGTCTGCCATACACGGGAAAAAAGGAGGACCAGGAGGATTATGCGGCATTTCTCGTGTACCGCGATCACACGCCGGAAATCCAAAAAGAATACGACAATGCGCTGAAAGCGAAATTAACCGCACTTTTGGCAAAGATCAATTCACAAGTACTGGACTTGACGGTGGCATCCAACAAGTTAAGCGATGATCCGGAAGTCAGCAAGTTAAACATCTTCGATCTTGCCTTGACGCTGAAAGGAGTATGTGGCGGAATCGTTAAAGTGTTTGCCGACCCGATCTCCAAGATCAATGGCGCCCTTGACGGATACTCCCTCGCAGATGACATTGACAAGTTGGCGATGGAAACCCAAAAGATTGACCAGTGTGAAGCCGAAAAGGCAAAGAAAGATTAAGGAAGTGTAACAGAGTGGGGAATCGCAGGTTGTGCAACTCCTACGATTCCGCCAGTTGGTTTGGCAGGAGGATGATATGGAACAAAAAGTTAGTCCGCTGTTTATCGGAATGTGTGGTATTGTATTGCTTCTTGCAGGATGCGCAACCGTGGAACCTGAAGAAGATTACGGACCAAAATTGACGACATATTCCAAATGTGCGCTAATTGAAAAAGGGGAAATCACGCTTCCCCCCGGATTCAACACGAGTGATTTTACCCATTTGGTTATGGCTGTGAATTTCAAGGTGTCAGGCAAACTGCCGCAAAATGTGACTGAGGGCGAAGAGCCACTGCCGATAGACCCAAGCTTAAGCACAAGGTTTCAAACAGAAATCGACAAGATGAAGCGTTTTACCATAGTCGCCTTGCATGGTGTCGATACAGAAAACGATCTTGAAACAGCTGCGGACTTTTCAAATGGTAAACTGGAAATTATGTCACAAGACAAACCGTTGAAAGCAAATGTGCTTCTTCAAGGACAACTTACAGGAACAAAGTCTCGAACAATTATCCGTGGAATCGGTTCTTCGCCTGATTCCGCACAAGTTGTTTACAAGGTTTATGTTACTGCCGTGTGCAAGGATCTGCGAAAAGGAAGTATCGTATTCTCTGAAGTGGCTGTCGGCAAGGCTCGCCCTCGCTCTCAAACACTTATCCATGGACGACCTCGTGGTGGATTTGACGAAATGGAACAAAGCGCTGCAATTTGGGAGGCCGCACAGAATGCTTTGCTGGAGCTATGCAACAAGCTCGGCAATAGTTTTCCCGCTGGGGGACACGTTATCGCAATCAGCCGTTCCGGGGAAACTATGACGATGGACAAAGGGTTCAATGACGGGGTTGGTGTTGGGCAACAGTGCGTAATCGCCGTGGACGATGGCGGTGTGACGATTCCGGTGGCTTTGGCCGAAGCTTACCCCGAAAAAGATAATCCGAAGTCCGTACTCAAGATTTATAGGTGGAACGATGCCGACAAGGATGCCAAGGCGATTATCGCCGATCTTAAGGCCGATCCGCGCGGGTTTATGAAGGAAAACCCAAATGGTGTTTTTGCTGTTTGTTATGGTATGGCAGTTCCGCCTGAATGGGAGCAGAATGCAACAAAGTAGGTCCGCTCAAACGGTCCTCTGGAGGAAGCGGGAAATGAAACGTTTTTTTCTGTGTGTGGTTGTTCTGGCTGCGGGTTGCGTATTCGGAATCGACAACGACGGCTGGCTGGAGAAAGCCCGTGTGAACATTCGTGCCGGGCGTTTGCTGGATTCGGATGAAACGCCGGAGGACGGCGTATATTGCCTTGTTGCGGAGGTGATCGAATCCGCGTCTGACAAACCGGAGAACGCCCGGATCGGGGTTGCTGTGCTGGAGGCAAAACGTAAACTGACGGCATATGTGTACGGAGAAAAAATTTCGGCATCCCGAAAACTGGAAAGAGAATCCTCTTCCTTCTCTTTAGACAAGGAGAATACTGCTCGTTCGTTCGCGAAGTTTCAAAAGAGGATCGAGGCGAAAGTTGATGCGTTTGTACGCGGCATGAAAGTAATCGGGCAGGTTACCGTTGGTGATGATTCATACATCGTTTGTGTGACATGCGAGCGGTTTGAAGACGATTCGACGATCTTGAAGGCCGCACAGATGGAGTATGGAAACGAGGGGGTTGTCAAGTCAGTGGGCGAGGGGGAAACACGGGATTTCGCCAAGCAGAAAGCGCTTCGCGGAGCAGTGGAACAGATTCTAGGCACGGTTGTGATCGGTTATGACAAGATGAACAATAAAAGGGACTTCCAAAGCAAGGTCTTCTCTGCAACGGACGGTGTTGTGGAAAAATATCGAATTTTACTGGAACAGGACATTGGGACGGGAATGCGTGTGGAGGTCGTAGCGAAAGTCTCTCGAAAGACGCTACTGGACAACTATTCCACCTATATGAAATTTCTGGGAAATCCTGCATTCTATATCGAATCCAATACTCCTGATCTGAAATCGCGGTTCACAGATTTCTTCACAAGAATGGGTATCCGCGTGACGACCTCGCCTGAACAGGCCGCTTACGTTATACATTGTGTAGGGGATTATCGGGCTGTTCGTAATCCGCTAACTGGCCAAAAGGGAACCCAGCTATCACTTCGCTTTAAAGTTCAGGAAATCAACGGAACGGAGGTTCTGATCGATATGACGAACGAGGTTCGCAAATCGTCTAGCTTTGTAGGCGACACAGAGCGGCAGAAGGAACTTTGTTCAGGGAAGGCTTTTGGGCAGATGAGAGATCCATTGCGCGAAAGGATACAGGCTATGGTCGGTAAGTTGGTCGGACGCGTGATGGACGCGGCGGCAACTGACGAATGAGTCATTTCCAATTCACGGAATGAACAAACAAGGAGAAAACAGATGAAGAAACTGATGATTATGACGTTTGCGGCCATCGTGTCCGCAGTAGTCTTTGCACAGAAATTCGGTGGTGAAAAAGAGGCACCCTCTGCTGTCACCCCCGAAACCGTTGAGGCAATCAAGGCACTTCCTCCGCCAACCGGACAGGGGGCTGGTGTCGCCCAGATGCAACAAGCTTTGGCAGAAGAGATAGCGCCAGCTCAGACTGCACAGCAGGCTATTGAAGATTATTTAAACACAAAAGAAGAATGGAATAAAGGTTACGACGAGGAGAATGATCGAATTATTGTTACTGCTAGCATTGAGTTTGATATCAAGAACCCGGAAGTTTCAACTGATTTTGTCAAACTTCGTGGCGAGAAGATTTCTGAACTTCTGCTTATGGCCAAAGGGAAAATCATTGAGAATATTATGAGTACGATGTCGGGCGAGCGCATTCTCAACATTCCCGGAAATCCTATTGCCAAACAGGTAGAGAAAGAGCTTCAAGAAACAAACAAGCAAATCGAAGCGGCTCGTAAAACCCTTGCACGGTTAGACAAATCGCTTGCGGAAGCGCTGGAACGTCGTGATGAAATTACAGTGAGTGAACTCGTCGCAGTGATCTCTTCGTGGTTCATCAATGCTGAAAAAAATAATTTGGCGGCTAAATATGATGCCGATAAAAAAGAACTGTACGCGAACGTGAAAGCTGATTTTGAAGAAGCGCAGAAGGTATATGATCAACTTCTGAAAAAGGCAGAGCAGTTGAAAGGCACGATAAGCCGTGAGCTGAAAACATCTTTGTCGCGTGTTGCTGCAATGCCGATTTATGGGTGTACAGTTCTCCAACAGGCAGAATCGATTACGGAAAAGAACGGCAGGTTTAAGTACCAAATCGCGATTGCATATGCGTGGAGCGGTGAAATGCAAAAAGCATCTGGCGAAATCTTGAGAGGGGATTCGGTCAAGTTTACTCCCGGAAAGAAATCAATTAAACAATGGATTGCCGGAAAAGTGAAAAGTGGGGCCTTGTCCCAATGGTGCGGACCGCGTCAGTACATTGATGACAAAGGCAATATGTGGTTTCTTGGAATTGCATGTGCGCCAACACTTGATGATGCTGATGACAACAATGATGCGCGTGGTGCTGCTGAACTTGAAGCGGCCGCTGAAGTAATCTTTTCTCTCTTTTCGGATGTGGACAGTTCAAGGACTTTGGAAAAGCTCTCTCAAACCAAGATGCTAGCTGATGCCTCCAAGGCTGCAACGGTTTACCAGGCTTATCGTAATAAGATAGGTGAAAGGTTCAAAGATATTGTAATCTCTGGAAATGGAGAACTGTATAGTGGTACCCTTCGTCATGCACCGTCGGGCTTGGATTTACAGGTTGTCATTTATGGAGTCAATTCGGGGAGCATAAAAGCGCTAAAGGATATTCAGACTCGTGCGACCGCATTAGGTATTGAGGTCAACACGTATCAAGAAATGGAACGTGGTCGTCAGGATCAGATGAATCGCGCATTGAACGCTTCGAAAAATAATGCAACAGCGCGTACCGTAGGTACCGCGCAAGCCAATACTGACCTGAAAGCCGAGGCGTCCCAAGCTGCACAACGTCGCGCTGCCCGCCAACAGTCCTCCGGATTCACGGAGGCAAAGGGTACGCAACCTGAGGTCAAGACGACTGGTAAACTTCGTAAAGGAACTGCTATCATTACGGATGATGACGATTAATCCATAACTGTGAAAGGAGAGGAAGGATGAACTGCATAATTTATTCTGCATTTATCGGAATTGGAGCATGCCTCCAAGCTTTCTCCTCTTCTTTCGCAACTCTCGACCAAGCGCGTCATGCGTACGGCGTAATCGCTACGAATCCTCTGGATTCAGTTATAGAGTCCGGTGGATTCGTTTTTTTGGATGTGAAATGGGATTGCTCTGTCGATGCAACCAGTGAGGAACAAGATGAAGCTGAGATGTCTGCATTGTTTGATGCACTAACGCGGTATATTGTTTCTTCGAACATTGTGTTTACTAATGCGCCGTTCTCTATTAAAATGCTAGATTGGTTGGGGGAAACTGAGATTCCGTTTAACATACCGAAGGTTCCTAGTGTTGTCGTAAAAAATGAGAAAAAGGGAACAGATTGCCGAAAGGTATTTGCGTTTGAGGAGGCACCGCTCCATGCGGCGCGAGAAAAAGCCGCAGCGGAAAAGAAAAAACGTATCAATCGTACGGAAAAAGAGTGGGTAGATTTCTTGAAGATATCCTATCAAAAATTGCCCGATCAGAAATTGAAGCGGACGTTTATGGTCTTATTGGGATGCCCTATTGTGAATTTAGTTCTAGACCGAGGAGATGGTGAATACGGACAATCAATTGTTGGTTGCGAACAAGGCTGGAGGGAACTTGAATCTGTCTTGGCGTGGAAACCGGAAGCGGGATCGTTTTTTGCGGAACACGGGGATTTGTTATGGCATTCCATTTTGGAAAAAAAAGAGAGGATGTTTTATCCCCAATGGAACGAGGATGACGGCGGAAGGTTTGACGAAGCTAGAATATTGTATAGCAAAGGCAAGGATCTCCCGCGCATTTTGAGGTTGTCCGCAGAGTCGATCGCAATAAATCCCATCAGTTCGAAAAAATGGTGTTACCTCGGCGGCGCACTGAAAGAAAACGGAAACCCAAAGGACGGATTGATCGCCTACATTCAAGGCGCGAAGTTTGACCACGATAATCCTTACGCATGGAAAGGTATTTTCGACTGTTGCAAAAAAGCAGGATTGACAAGTAACGCGAACGGTTTGTTTTGGTATCTGAAAATGCGTGGTATCTTATAGAGCGCGATATGTTGCTTGGGAATGAAGGATAGGACGGAGGGACAGCTCCTTTTGACATTGTAGAAACACTTCGGTACTACATGCTGGGCGAGTTAGTATCTACGGTGGCGGATGGCTGGATGCGCTCGCGGCGGTAACAGAAAAGGGGATCACGATGCTGGAAATGTTGATTCAGCAGATTGTGAATTATCTGCAGACGCCGCAGGGGAAAAGCCACGCCTCTTACCTATAAGTTTAAGGTTAGGTGGTAGGGTAGTTAGGTGGTTGGATAGTTAGGTGGGTAGGGTGGTGGTAGGGTAGTTAGGTGGTAGGGTGGTTAGTCCGCTTCACAACGTCTAGCAAGACTAGAAGTTCTAGAACGACTAGAATCTCTCGTCGCCCCTAGAACCTCTAGCCTACTACACCCTCGCCACGGTTTGTTTACGATTTTACTAGTGGTCGGCTTCAATTTATGGTAGAATTTCGACCATTAGGAGGATGTTATGAGGACAAAGTTGATGTTGACGGCCGCGTTGGCGGCCATGATGTGTGTGGCTGCGGACGACAGGATGTTCCCGTTCGTGATCTCGTATGACTCGCCGATGAATGTGGTGAATATGAGCCACTTGCTGGATGCGCCAGCGGGGAAGAATGGGCGTATTGGCGTGAAGGATGGACACTTCGTGAATGACAAGGGCCGTGTGCGGTTGCATGCGACAAACCTTACCGGTCCCGCGAACTTCCCCACCCACGCGGAGGCGGAGCGTCTCGCGGCTCGGCTCGCCCGTTTCGGTATCAATTGCGTTCGACTGCATTACTTCGACAGCTCCTACGGTACTTTCATGCTTCCGCATGAGCAGGGTATTTTGACGGAGGATTTCCGCACGCGGCGGCAGTTCGATCCGGAGCGGCGCGATCGCCAGGACTACCTGCTCTCCCAGTTCAAGAAACGTGGCATCTATGTGAACATGAATCTGCACGTGGCGCGGACGCTCGACGCCCGTGACGGTTTCGCGCCCGGATCGCCGTGGGCGAACAAGGGGGTTGACCAGTTCGATCCGCGCGTGATCGAGATGGAAAAGGAGTACGCCCGCGAACTGCTGTCTCATGTGAACCCCTACACGGGACTTAGTTATCTGAAAGATCCCGTTGTGGCCGTGGTGGAGTTGAACAACGAGGATGCGCTCTGGTGCGAATATCTGGGCGGTGGAATCGACCATCTGGGCGAGCCTTACGCGACCGTCTTCCGGAACCAGTGGAACGACTGGCTGCTGAAGAAGTACGGCAACACCGAGCGCCTACAGGCCGCGTGGCAGCAACAGGTACGCCCGCTCGGCGAAGAAATGATCTCCGAAGGGAAGTTCGACGGAAACGTAGTGCCGGACGGAAAGACATGGATTCTCGACAAGGGAAGCGCGCAGGCGACGCTCGGTTCCGCCAACGGTACACTGCGCATGACGGTGACCAAGAAGGGGGACGAGTACTTCCCGAAGGTTTATCGCCGTGTTGTCGTGAAGAAGGATATGCCGTACACTGTCTCGTTCCGCATCCGCCGGGCGTCCGGGAGCGGGGGAGAGGTTGGATTCGCGGTTGCCGACCGAAGCAAAGGATGGGAGTCGCTGGGCGTTCTCACGCGGGTCTCCCCGACGGACAAGTGGGCGACGCACACCTTTTCGTTCTATGCGCCGGAGGACGTATCGACTGCGGAAATCCAGTTCACGCGGTTCTCCGAAGGAACGTATGAGATCGATGATCTTTCGTTCAAGACAGGTGGAGCCTCCGTGGATATTTCCGGGCTCTCGCTGGAAAAAGGGCAAATCCCGATTGTGAAATCGCGCACGATGGTATCCCAGACAATGACGCGCGACTTCTACCAGTTCCTCGTAGATACGGAACATGCGTACTGGACGGGGATGCGTGACTACCTGCAGAAGGATCTGGGGCTGGAAGCCCCCGTTTCCGCCACGCAGCTCGGGTACTCTCCGCCGCACTTGCAGGCAGAGATGGATTATGTGGACAACCACGCCTACTGGTGCCATCCGAGCGTGCGGAAGGATTGGGCAATCCGCAACAGCGCGATGGTGAACTCGCACGGCGGTTGTATCCTCGGACTCGCGGGGCAGCGCGTCGCGGGCAAACCCTATACGGTGAGCGAGTACAACCATCCGTATCCGATCTACTACGGCGCGGAGGGGCAGCCGATGCTGCGTGCGTACGGGGCGTTGCAAGGCTGGGATGGCGTGTTCGAGTATTCCTACAATAACCGCCAGAATGCCGAACCCGATCACAATGAGTACTTCTTCAGTATCGTAGCCCGGACTGACGTGCTGGCGCACTTCCCTGCGTGCGCGGCCATCTATCTGCGCGGGGATGTGAAGGAGAGCGCCACGAAACTGGTGGCGAATCTGCCATACACGGAATATTTCGAGAGGCTGGTCAAGCGTCGCCTGGTGGGGCAGGGCATTGCGGCGGCGACCGACGGAAAGTTGCCGGCGGACTTGGGACTGGTGCATCAAGTCGCTGTGGATGTAACGGGCAAGACGCCGCCTGTGGCGAAAGCCGTGGTCGCGCCGCAACGCGTTGCGACGAGCGACACGGGAGAACTCGTCTGGAACAACGAGATTTCCGGCGCTGGCGTGTGGACGGTCAACACGCCGAACACCAAACTCTTCACGGGCTTTCCGAAAGGGCGTTCGTTTGACTTGGGCGGTGTGAAGCTGGCGATAGGCGAGACGAAGCTCGGTTGGGCGACGGTGTCGCTGACCTCGCACGACGCGACGGGATTCGGCACGGATGGACGTGCCGCACGTATCCTGTTGGCGGCAACTGGACTTTCTCATAATGGCGGTGCGAAGTTCACCGACCACGGCAACGGCACAATCTCCAGCCGCGATAACGACTGGGGGCACGGGCCGACGGAGATCGAGGGGATTCCCGCCACGATCACTCTCCCCGCTCTTGCGGCGCAGACCACCTGCCGTGCGCTCGACGAACGCGGTGAGCCGAAAGCGGATGTCCCAGTCAAGGCAGATGCGTCAGGCCATGCCGTCATCGCGATTAGCCCCGCGTTCCGCACCATCTGGTACGAAATCGCCGTCAAGGCAAAGTAAGCCCGCCAGTGGCTGGTAGGCTAGGGGTTCTAGAACCTCTAGCCACCCGCCAGCCACCAGCTACGTTGGCATCCACACCCGTGCGTCGCCTGTCGTTTGTCGCGTGTCTTTGCGCAATCGGTCGCGACGGAGCGCGCCCCTCCCGTATCTTACCTCTAGGTACCAGCTGCCACCCACCCGCCACCACCTACCACATTCATGAGATCCGCGTAGGATGCGACCTTGCTATATGTCACATGATACTGCGCGTTTGTTGTCCCTAGGGTGAGGAAGAACCTTTCGGCACATGCGATCTTGGACTTTTCGATTGCGCGGAGCTGAAGATCCGAAAGCGAACCCTTTGTTTCCGCTACGAAGTACAGATGTTGCACGGTTCCTTCCTTGAAGGCGATTGCCCAGTCGGGATTGTAATTGCCCAACGGCGTCGGTATGGAGAAACCGCCTGGCAGTTTCGCATACACGACAACCTCCGCCGAAGTGTCCAGCTCCTTGGCAAAGGTTCTTTCTCCCGATGAGTCGGAGATCAGCCAGTCGTAGATGTGCTTCTGGAGTGGTCTCCCGTCATCGCGGATCGGCATCATGTTTGCCGGCAGGATCATCTGGTTTTTCGTGAAGATGTCGCTCGAATACGTTTCCTTGAGGATATGGTACTGGATATGCTCCACGATCATCGTCGCCTTCTGCTCGTTGATGATCCGGATGACCTCGGCGATGAACTTCTCCGGGTTGTTTCTGAACTGGTTAAAACAACATTTCTCCATCCCCGCCAAAATGGCGCGTACTGTCCTGCGCGTGAGAACCGTTCCTTCTGCGACCTTCCCGATCAGGTCGTACTTCAACCCTGTATCCGTGTAGTGTTCATCGACCGTGTGTGATTCCTGTAAACTTGTGGCAAATCGATTCCCCGCCGTTTGTGTTGCCTTCTTCACAGTATAGGTTGGCATCGGGATGTTGATCTCGTGATTCAGTGCGTCAATCGCTTTCTGAATGAGTTCTTCGCTTGAGAACGCCACGGTGTAAGCGGCCTTGTGGTTGATACGTTTCCACAGTTCCTTGAATTCGTCCTTCGCAAAGTTCCCGTTCGTGACGAGTTGTTTCGGCCGCTTCGTCTCCGTGAACTTCTTGATGGCGTTCGGATCGCGGACGGAATCGACGAGTGTCTTGATTTCCTCGACGAACGGCTGGAGGCTCGCGAGCGACTGGGGCAGTTCGGGGATCGTCTCAGCGTCCCGTGCCTCGCGCCACGCGGGGAGCACGTTGTCAGCATCATCGACAAAGTCGTTCTTGTAGAGCCATTTGTTGAGTGCCTTCGCCTCTTTTTCCGTGATTGCATGTTTTATCTCACGCAGAGGCGCGGAGTCCGCAGAGAGTCTTTCTTCATCTCTCTGCGCCTCTGGGTCTCTGTGCGAGACGTCTTCCACTGGTACCATTGCCTTAAGTATTTTTCCGGTAAAGAACGCCACATCCGCAAGAACAGGACGCCTGGCGCACGATTCCATGATTTCCTTCTGGAGACCGTTGACATAGGTCGAGAACTCCTCGTTCGCCACAACGGTCAACACGTTGATCGTGTGTACGACCGCCGGATCGTCCTGACGGTCTCCATCCTGATTGACGCAAAGGCGTAACCCGCGCCCCACCTCCTGACGCCTCGCCACTTCGTTGCCGGCATCGGGCTTCTTGAGCGGACACAGGACAAATACGTTTGGATTGTCCCAGCCTTCGCGCAGGGCGGAGTGGGAGAAGATGAACCTTACGGGTTCCGAAAGCGAGAGGAGCTGTTCCTTGTTCTTCAGGATGAGGTCGTAGGCAGGGGTGTCGCTCTCATTTCCACCTTCCTTCTCCTTGGAATTGGCAAGATGGTGATTTTTGTCTTCCGCGAAATATCCCGCATGTGTCTTCGCGGCGGAGATACCTTCCCAATACTTCCGCAACGCCGGATCGATCCCCACGCCGTCCAAGACCGACAGCCTCTCGTTCACTGCCCGCTCATATTCCTCCTCGAATATCTTCGCGTACACACCTGACGCTCCTTCGGAATCTTTGGCGTCGGAATAGACGCGATAGTTCGCCACCTTGTCGAGGAAGAAGAGCGTTAACACCTTGATTCCCTGCGGGAAGAGCTGTGTTTCCTTGTCTAGATGCGCTTTGACTGCTTCGCGGATTTGGATGCGCCGCAGCTTCTCCTCATCGACATCGCCTACCACCTGCCCAGGGATAAGTTGCAGCCCGTTCTCGAAACCAATCATCCCATAGCCGTCCTTCGCGTTCAGTTCATTGACGCGGTAACGGTCCTTGTACGCCGTCAACCCCTTTGAGAGCGTAAGCAGGTCGTCTCCCTTCCGGACAATCTTTATCTCGTTGACGATCGCGCCTGTCTTGCGTTGAACCTGAAACTCCAGCAACGCCTCAGGGCCGTCCTTGCCTGGACGAATTTCGGCACAGTAGATATAGTTGTACATGCCCGCACGGTTCGTCACATCGATACAGACCGGCTCGATTTTCTTCACCAGCTTCTGCTCAAAAGCATCGATGGCATCCAGTTTATAGACGAGGTTGTGCAGCGTCTTGTGCGTCGCTGAGTACCGGAGGATCATCAGGGGGTTGAACTTCGGCAGCATCTCGTTTGTCGCCCTTCCCTCCATCTTCTGCGGCTCGTCGAGAATCAGGATCGGACGGTTGGCAGCAATCATGTCGATCGGTCTCCTGCTTCCGAACTCGTCCAATTCCATGTAGATTCGTCGCGCATCCTTGCCGCGCGCATTGAACGCCTGTACGTTCATCACAAGGATTTGAATGTCGGAATTCGTCGAGAAATCCAACACGTCTTGCGGATGGGCAGAGTTGTACACATACACCTTCGCCGTCTTGCCGTAATCGTTCAGGAATTTTTCGGCGGTGATGTCGAGCGACTTCTTCACGCCTTCGCGTATGGCGATGCCCGGCACGATGATGATGAATTTCGACCACCCGTAACGCTTGTTCAGTTCGAAGATCGTCTTCGTGTAAACGAACGTCTTGCCCGTGCCGGTTTCCATTTCGACCTCCAATTCCGGCAATGCGGCGGAAATCCTCGAATGCTCAAGATTCTGGCGGTCCTGAACTTCATGGAGGTTTTTCAAGAGCATGTCCAGCGGAACTTCAATCTCGGCATTCTTGTAGCCCACATCCGGCTCGTCTGGGATGTCCATCGTCGCCTGGTTCAACTTTCCCCAACCGGGCAAAGAATCTTGGACATCCGCTTCTCGTGAGGCCTCTTTCCGCCCCGGATCAACCGTATAGACATTCGGATCCCGATACGGCTGTCCGTCGAACACATCGCAGACGGCGGCAGTCGCCGCCTCCTGAAAATCCTGGTTCTTGAACTTGAGTTTCATACACTCATCCTTATTTCTTGTGGTTCCACCTCTTATCGACTGGTGACCATGTCATCATTGTCGTTTCTTTTTCCCAAAAGATGGGGGCGAGCAATTCCCGTATGCGTTCGACGGCAACAGTGAGCGATTCGGGACTAGACCTCGGTTCCGTTTTGCGCAAAAATGCGTTCCATTGCGACAACTTCATGGGACTTTGCGCAAATCGATCGGTCAACCCGACTGGCCAAGCCTCTGTCATTTCAATTCCGTTGCGACGAAATGTTCGCGCCACGGCGGTCTTGAGAACTCCCTTGTCAAACGCAAAAGTCTCAGAAAGCGCCCAAATATCGAAATAATCTTTCAGCCGACTGTTGTCCATGCCGCGCGTAAACATTACGCTCGCTTTTTCAGCCACGACCGAGTATTGCGGGTAAACCTTGAGCTGTGGAGCATCTCCACCGAGCAAGGTCGGATATTCGGCGAGCACGGCGCGAGGATAGATACTGTCCCCGAATCCTATGTCGAACTGAAGCCGTATCCTCGCTTGTTCGATGTAGGCGTTGAACTTGATGCGAATCCCCTTGTATTCGTCTTCAGCTTTGATATCGGAGATTTCAATGGAGGAAATATCATATCGTACGCCATCGTCACACGTGACTTCTATCTGTGCGATTTCCCGAAACACCGCCTTCATCCTTTCATGGTCGGGTGTCAGGGTCGATTCCAAATCTGTATCCTGCGTTACGCGAAACATGGGGCCGATCCAAACGGAAAACAGTGCAGCTCCTTTGAGGATAAAGTTATTCGCATACGGTGATTTCCCGATGCGGTAATAGAATCGTTCAAAAGCATACCTCTGAAAGAGGTAATTGGCATCACGCCCATTCGCTTTTGCCAACATTTTCAGTCGCGTGCGTACGGAATGCCCCATGTTGATGATTTCGCGTTTCATGCGACAATACTCTCCAGATATGGATACATGACTTTTTCCATCCGGCAGACGGACATTGCATCCCATAGCTTGTCATGATTGATCCGACCTGTTCGCTTTGCATCCTTCAGCGCCGCGACCGCAACATCGATTCCAATGAGGTTCCTGAACTTGAAACAGTCCGCTAGCGTCTTCTCAATGGAATACACCTGGATTTGTCCATCCTTTGTGTGTACAGTCTCTATCCCGAACGAGTACGATTCCGGCGAGAAGTGATATATCTTGAGCGGAAGTTCATTCTTGGGAACCCGGGCGCCTCGTGGCACCGCCAAGTGTAGCTGGTGAGGGTTTTCAAGCGTCAGCTCGTGATACTTCAACGCGGAAAACAGGCACGCCACTCCCTGCGGAATGACGACAGATGCCTCTGCATTTGTGATGTATTCGGATGACGAATAGGCTGGACATGAATATACCCCATGTCCGATCCGCTCAATGAATCCGGCATCACAGAGACGAGCGAAATAGACATTCGGGATTCCCTCGCAAACGGGGTCTTGGAGAGAGAGTATTCCCTTTTTCTGAAACAGACCGATCAGCTTTTCCATTTTAGTCATGGTGTTTCCTCCTGTTACCAAACGCCTATCATTATATCATATCGATAGACATTTGGAAACAATTCTTTTAGGTTGTGGAGGGCACGAGTAGTGGGTTTTAAAGTAAGGATGAGAGGTTCGGTATCCTGGTTCTTGAACTTGAGTTTCATTGGAATTAAATTACCTTGATGCTTGTCGTGGGGGAGAACTGGGCGAAGACCTGCTCGACGTTCACACGGGCGGAATCGTCCACGAAGGCGTCATCGCGGAAGAACGCGATTCCCGGCGTGAGCTTGGCCAGTTCGATGAAGAACTCGTTCGTGAGCTTCGCCTTCGGATCAAGACATGCGGCAAGCGGTGCGTTTGTTATCTCACACAGAGGCGCAGAGAACGCAGAGTTTTGTTTAACAGAATTGACAGGATTACCGCTATTTGAATCCTGTAAATCTTGTAAATCCTGTCTTGAAACACCCACGAAGAACACCTGGTTCCCGCCAACCTTCACCTTGGCAATGGGATCGGAAAGCGGAATGCGAGTCTCGACGAGCAGTTGGAACAGCAGATCCTCCGGCTTTCGATTAGACTTGATGCGGTCGAAGTTCGTGAAATCCTGCGTTGTCTCGCCCACCGTCGCTGATGTGTCATTGAGCGAAGACGAGTCGAGTTTCAGCACCCGAAAACCGATGTCAGGCGGAGTTTTTTCGACAGGATTGACAGGATTATCCAAGGCCAATCGTCCCTGCACATTCTCCTTTGCGACCTCTGCGTTCTTTGCGGCTATCTCGTCCAGTATCTTCTTGCCCGCACGGCGGATGCGCTCTTTGCCGATTTGGCAGATATTCTCATAACCCGCCTTTGCCGCCTCGCTATCCTCCGCGCATGGCTCCGGCAACTGCACCATGATGAACTTACGACTCTTGCCATCTTCTGCGTTGCGTTTAATAACAGCGTGCGCAGTTGTGGCTGATCCCGAAAAGAAATCTAATACAATCCCATCTCTTGGGCATCCAAGTTCAAGAATGCGAAGTAATAATCCAACGGGTTTTGGATTGTCGAAAAAAGTCTTACCATCGAACAACTTTTTAAGCAGTTGTGTTCCATTCGTTGTGGTTTCAACATCATCCCACCAAGTCTTTGAGACTTTCCCGCGTTCTTGTGCTTCCCATATAAAACGCTTTCGTTGTGGTCCTCCTTCGCCAGTTGTTCCAAAAACAATACGATTATCCTTAACCAGTTCTTGATACTTATCGAAGTCGTTTTTCCAACTACACCCTGAGTTGGGGTGATAAACAACGCCTGTATTGGGATTGACTATTTCGTACTGTTGATTCGGACGCCATCCTCCCACTTGAAACGGGTCTGCCTTCCACGGACCTCGAGGGTCATTATCTGGATTTGAGAACCCTTCGCCATCATCTACAAGCCTGAAATCAGCGCGATGCTCTATAAAATACGTAATGTCCTTAAACATTACGACATTGTAGTTGTGGGACACCGAGACAAGCGCTGTATTTGTTACTGATTTCGTTGCATTCCAAACGAAGTCCGCAGCAAAATTTGCCTCCCCAAAAATCTCATCCGCCAGTTTGCGTAGATTTGCGATCTCGTCATCACCGATTGTCATGAAAATCACGCCGTCGTTACTTAGAAGATTCCGCGCAAGTTTGAGTCGCGGATACATCATCGAACACCAGTTGGAGTGATAACGAGCCGCCGACGCGTCATTTATCTCCGGGTGTTCCACATTCCATGTTCCATCATCATTCACCTGACCTCCACGGGCTTGGACTTCGGCGTCTGTGAGCGAGAAGCGGTCGCGATAGACGAAGTCGTGCCCCGTGTTGTACGGCGGATCGATGTAGATCATCTTCACCTGATTGGCATAACACGTCTGAAGGAGTTTCAGCACTTCGAGGTTATCACCCTCGATGTAGAGGTTCTGCGAGTCGAAGCCGCCAGGCGTTCCATCCCTGCCGACACTTTCGGGAACGCATGGGCGAAGAGTTTTCGTTGTCGCCACGTTCGCCGCCGCCTTTGCCGCGCGTTTGCCCGGCCATGTGAACTCGTAGCGTTCCACGTTGCCCTCGATCACCGAGGACGAGAGCGTCTGGCGGAGCTTGTCGAAATCGATTGTGCCGCGTTCACCTTCGCACTCCGGCACGATGGCGAGGATCTTTTTCACCGTCTCCTCGGCGAGGTCGGGCGTCGAGCATTTGATTTTCTCAAGTTCAGTCATTGTTTACTCCTTCCAAAAGTTATGCAATTCGGGAAGTCAACTTCTCATATTGCATAAAATCCAACGTGGTGATAGAATGTGCGGCATGGAAATCAAAAGACACATAGAATCCGCCATCAGGGCCGCCTTTGACCACTATCCCGTTGTCACGATAATGGGACCTAGGCAGTCTGGCAAGATGACGCTTGCAAAAAAACTGTTTCCTGACAAGCCATACAGGACGCTTGAACATCCGCGCACGCGAGCGATGGCCGAACGCGACCCTGAGGCTTTTCTCGCCGAGTTTCCGGATGGGGCCGTTCTCGATGAAGTGCAGCGCGTACCCGATCTTCTCTCCTACATTCAGGGAATTGTCGATGACAAGGGAAAGAACGGACTTTTCGTCCTCACCGGTTCCAGCAATCTTCTTCTCATGAAGAATGTCACCCAAACACTCGCGGGACGATGTGCCATATTCACGCTTCTCCCGTTCAGCATGAAGGAATCCGCCAGAATTGTTGACGGTGCAGATGCCTTGTCCTGTATTCTCCGCGGCGGATACCCAAGATATATCGTCAACCAAGAGAAGATCCCTGACTTTTTCGACAATTACACCACCACATACGTGGAACGAGACGTCCACCAGCTTCTCAATATCAAAAATGCAATGCTTTTCACCACCTTCCTCAAGCTGCTCGTCGGGCGCATCGGTTCCATGCTTGACGTCACGTCCCTCTCGAATGACTGCGGCATCTCCACGAAAACGGTGATGGAATGGCTTTCCATCCTCCACACATCGTACATCTGCTTTCTTCTGCCGCCCTGGTACGAGAACCGTGGCAAGCGTCTCATCAAGTCGCCCAAGGTCTATTTCTACGACACGGGACTCGCCTGCGCCCTGGCAGAAATCAAGACCGTTGCGCAGTTGATGCATGACCCCCTTCGCGGCGGTCTCTTTGAGAACCTTGTCATTCTTGAAAAGATGAAACAGGCGTTCAACGCGGGAGAACGCCCCGACATCTATTTTTACCGCGATTCCAATGGCGTGGAGGTGGACATGGTTGAACATTCTGGAGGGAAGCTCTTTCCGACGGAGATCAAGTCCTCCGCAACATTCAGCCCCGACTTCTGCAAAAACCTCCACAAGTTCGCGGAACGCTATCCCGACAAGTGCGAAAAACCGTCCGTGGTGTATTGCGGATCGGATGCCTTCACCTTCAAAGGCGTCGAATTCAAGCCGTTCACTTCTCTGCGTTGACATCACCGCGTTCTGCGGTACGAAGGCGGGCGCGGTAAAGACGAAGCGGACGGACTTGACCGATTCCAACTCGTCGGCAAGATGCTCGAACGCGGAAAGCGAAAAGCCGGTCGAGGCGATATAGACGACGGAATCCGGAACGAGAAAGCGGGCAATGTCATCCCCAAGTCGGCAACTCACGTTGTCAATCGTTTTAGGCGTTTCATTCGCCTGGAAATCTATGGCTTGATCCGTTCTCATCGTTCGCGGCGTGACCGCGAACGGACAATAGATGAGGGGAAACAGAAAGGGCCGTTCTGCCGCCTCGATCCATATCCCGCTGAGGCACCTTCCGAGCGCCCTTGACGAATATAACCAAGAAGAAGAACGCGCCCATACGGACGCATACCTACTTGCTTGGCAATCGTCAAAAAATTCGGAAGGTTTTCAGCGGGTTGCCAGTTTGCAGTTACGCAAATCAATTGTCTGGTTCGGGCTAGATCGGTTTCACACGACCCTCCCCAACTAGTTGTCTCAAGGAGTCACCTCCTTAAAACGTGCGTAGTATAGCAAATTCCGCATCCGATAGGAAACAGAAAAGAGAGGGTAGGCAATAGGCGGTAGGATTGTCTCACGCAGAGAACGAGAGGGCGTTTTGCCGCGATCACAATGTTGAACACGCTTGAACGGCTAACCGAGAGGCAAGTGGTTGTGGTTCACCAAACTTACCCTCATTCCCGTGCAAGCATGAGGGAGGGCTAACCTTGAACGGATCGGCAAGCTCAAGTTGCGCCCGTTTTTACAGCATCATCGCGCGGTAACGGAGACGCGGCGAAGCTGGAAGCGGTAAAACGTGGTTTCGTCGGATGGCGGATCGCCGAGTTCTGTAGCGCGGATGCGCAGACGTTTCACCTTCGGGAATCCGATGACGGTGTAGAAATCAACGATGAACGCGCTACCATTCGCGGGCGGCTTCACGTTGTTGAACGATGCAAGCGAACGCCAGGCTCCTGAATCGTCCATCCCTTCGACGACAAACGCTTTCGGGAATCCTGCCGTCCCTCCGTTTACCGCTTGTGTGTCGTTTCGTGGCCACAACGTCAGTTTCTCCATGCTCTTTACGTTGCCGAGGTCGATTTCCAGCCACTCTTCGGATTTTGCGGTCGGATGCGGTTTGCTGCTCCATCCCTTCGCACTGTGTCTCGTCTTCGGCATGGAAACGGTTTGAAGCCCCCAGCCGCCATCCTCGTGCGACGAAGAGGCTGTGAAGCGGTATGCCGCGTCAGGTCCCGTTCCTTCGGCGGCAGCTACCGGATCGGCCAGCACGGAGGCCGGTATGCCCGATACGACGATTTCGTATTTGCCCGGCGCGAGCGCGTCAAGTCCTTTGGCCGCCGATCCGTTCAACGCGACCGACGTCCCCTTCGGGAGAACGACGGATGCCGTTGTTCCCGCCGGCACTTCCAGTTCGGCGCGAAGCAGGTTGCCATCCAGACGCCACGCGGCGTTGATCGCGCCGTGCGGTGTCGGCACTTTGCCGTTCGCGCGCGTCATGGACGCGCAGGGTTGCGGGCGGAACTGGAACTTCGCGTACCCCGGCGCGGTCGGCGTCACACCCAACACTCCGGCGGAGAGCACGCCTGCGATTGCCGTGTCGGGATGCGACTCGTCCCCCCAGCCTACGCGGTGCATCCCCATGCACTCCGTCGTGGTCAGTGCCCCCGGCCATTTCGGATCGAGGAGCTTGAACCAGTTGTGCGCGGCGATCGCTTTGATCCCGTGATCCATGAAGCCGTATTCCATCAGACCACGGGCGGCGAGAGCCTGGAACTTGCCGTGCCCCGTATGCGTCAGGGCGGGGGCGATGCGAAGCGCCTCGTCGCGGGTCACGAAACGGGCGGCGAGCGCAAGCGCGTTCGCCTCGAATCCGAAACCGTGATTATTGTCGGAGAGCATGAAGAATCCTTCCGCCTCATTCCAGAAACGTGAACGGATCGCCGTCGAGAGCTTTTCCGCCCACTTCCCGTAACGAATCCGTCCGGCATCGTCGCCGAAGTCTGCCGCCATCGAAGCCGCGTCTTGGCAGCACATCCAGAGCAAGAGGTCCATGTAGGCGCGGTGCGATGTGTCGCCGAGATTGAGGTTGCAGGCGTGCTTGGAGGTCTCGGGCCGCTGGATGAACGTGCCGTCTTTCTCCGTGTGGGCGGCGAGGTAGTCCATGAGTTTCACCACATTCGGGTAAAGTGCGCGTGCCGTGGCCGCATCGCCGGAATAGAGGTAGTAGTCTCGCAAGACGGGGATGAACCAGGCGGCAAATTCGTCGGACGGGAACGGTCCATATTCGCCGTCCTTCGGCGGCGTGGCGCGTTCGGCGTAGGGACAGGCGTGAACGTATCCTGCGGGAGTCTGGTTGAAGCCGAGCATCTTCACCGATCCGCGCATATACGGTTCGTCGCCGGGATTGAAGGAGTAGAAGAGGTTGCGCTCCGCCCACCAAAGGTCGCCGCTCCAGATGAGCCTGTCGCGCTTGGCGCCGTCCGCGACGTACGACAACGTGCGCGGGAACTCCCACTCGTCCAGTCCGTCCGCGGCGTCGAAGCGACTTTTCCACCGCACCGCGCCGTCGCCATCGACAATCTGAATCTTGGAAATGACGGGCCACGACTCCTTCTCCACGGAGAGTCCGAAACGCTCGCCCTTGCGAATCGGCATGGACGCCTGTTTCACCTCGTTCGTCGCCCTCTGCACGATCTCCGTGCGCTTGTCTCCGACGAGGATGACGAAACGCCCTTGCGGGAAGTGCGGATTCGCGTCGAACTCGTATTCGATTTGCAAGGTCCCGTCGCAGAAGGACGGGGCGCGATGCCATCCGTCGCCGCTGGCGGCTTCCAGTTTGCGCGGCAGAAGCCTGCCTCCCGCGCACTTCCAGGCATCATGGTTGGGAAAGGCGGCGATCTGACAGGTCCATGCGCTGATCTTCCACAGGCGGTCCAGACGGTCATCCGAGCAACTGAACGAACCTTCGAATTCGCCGTCGCGAAATACCTGGGCGTTTACCACAGTGAATGAGGAGAGCGTGACGCTGCCCGGCGTGTCGAGCTGTAGCCTCGCGTACCGTTCCTGTCCCTGGATCAGCGGCGCCACGTAACGACCGGGACGGCAGATCCTGTAGATTTCGTGGCGGTTGATGTTGCCGGGCAACGCGGGAATGTCAAAATGCGGTCCCAGGTAACGGGCGCTCGTCTCGCGGGAGAAACATCCCTTTTCGCCAAGCCCATCCGGATGATTCGCGTACGCGATGCGCAGAAGGGGATTGCCTTCGAACGCCGTCACGTCGAATACGGCGTACCCACCCGTGCTGGGCGCACCGAGATCGATACGCACGACTTCCGGCGCTTTTCCCGCCGCACGGCGCAGCGTGAGCGGCATAGAAGGATTCGCCGCGACTGCGGAGAACAAGGTCGAGACCGCGATGCTTGCGGCCACATACAGTTCGATACTCATACGGATTTTGCCTTTCCCTTGCTTGGTTCAAATAAGCAACTAACGGTTGCCATCTTACCAAAATATCTGTGCCAAGTCCAGCTTGGGGATGGGGTGGGGGGGGCGCTTCGCGCCAGCTGAGAGGCTGAGAGGCTGAAATGCTGAGAAGAGGAAAAGGTGAAAAGTGGCCTTGCGGCCTAAATGGGCTGGCAACCCTAAGTTGACTGAACGGGAAAGCGGCACTGGGTCTCGTGACTCGCGTCTCCGCGTTTTTTTGCCTCGCGCGCCGGGGATGGACGCGCTCCGTCGCGTCCGCAATGCGAACACGCGCAACCGGCTTCGCACGCCTGACCTATCACTTCATTGTTCACAAATGACAACAATGCCACAAATCAACGGTACTTTCGTTGTTGGGAGTTTGGGAGGCTTGGAGAACAGCATCCCTGCCTCCGAAACTCCGAGACTCCTCATAGCGAAAGCAATAGCCGCCCTGCCGAAACGGTCACGACGGGGCGCGACCCTCCCGTTCTTTGTGCGTCCCTATCTCCGAAACTCTGAGACACCCCATACCGAAAGCAATTTCCATCCTGCCTACACGGTCGCGCTGAAGCGCGACCCTCCCCATTCTTCGCGCCATCCTTTCTCCGAAACTCCGAGACACCCCATACCGAAAGCAATAACCGTTCTGCCGAAACGGTCGCGCTGAAGCGCGACCCTCCTCCACGCGCGACCGCCGCCACCCGATTCGGGAGGGTCGTGCTCCGTCACGACCAAAACACACGGAATTGCAACGACGGTCGCGCTGAAGCGCGACCCTCCCGTTCTTTGCGCGTCCCTATCTCCGAAACTCCGAGACTCCTCATAGCGAAAGCAATTTCCGCCCTACCGAAACGGTCGCGACGGGGCGCGTCCCTCCCCATTCGCTACGTGAGAAAAAACTCCTGCCTTCCTTCTTTCACTCCTGCGGTTCTTCATTGGGATGGGGTGTGAGGAAGAAGCGATCGGCTTTGGTTCCGTCTTCCCGGATGTGGAGCTGGATGCGCAGTTTTCCCTTTGGCAGTTCAATCGCGGTGAGGCTCTTGGACGGGAATGGGGACCATTCCCAGAATCCTTTCGTCCGGTTCACATGCCAGTCGGTTTTCGGAAGGATGACGGTGTCACCTTGCTGGATGGAGAGCGAGAAGGAGTCGTCTTCCGGCGTGGGCGCCAGGAAACGTCCCCAGAGGTAATACCGTCCCGCTTCCCGCACGTCGAGTTGCCATGTCGCCGTTCCAGACGCATGTCCGCGTCCACCCGGTTCTCCCGGTCCCCAGATGAACTTGCCGCCGAACGCGGCGTCCTCGTTTCCGGCCACCATTTCGCCCACGAGCGCGGCGGCTTCCGCTTCCCACCTGACCGGATCGGTGGCGGAGACTCGGATGGTGTTCTGATCCAACTGTTTTTCCCGTTTCTTTTCCGCTTCACGATCCGCCTTGACTTCAGGCAGGTCTTGCAGTATCTCCCTGCCGATGTCTTTTCCATTGATCGCCAGCACTTTCTTTTCCGGCAACGGCGTGATGCGCGTGGCCTCGGAACCGTACGGCTCGGTTGCCGCCACCATGAGTTCGCCGTCCTCTCCCGCGACATGGATTTCGACCCGCGTCTCGGACATTTCTGCTCGCATGGTTGCTCGCTGGAACGTCTTCACCCAAGTGGCGAAAGCCGTCGCGTCATCGGCATTGTCGCACGCACGAACCCAGAAGGCGGCGCCGGGGGGCTGGGTACGCGGCATCTCGTTTCCGAAGAGATCGTGATGTGCGATGGTCAGACGGAAGGCCTCGTCGATATCGCGGATCAATGCCGCTTGTGCCGGTTTCCCGTCCATCGTGCGCGACCAGGGGACACGGACACCGATGGCGCCTCCACCGGAACGGACGATAAGCATCTCTCCCTCCTGGACGGGCATGACAAAACGTTTGCGGTCCTTGTGTCCGATCGCCCTTCCACCGAGCAGGACTTCATCTACCGCCGTGGGGAAAACGAGGTGCGATTCGAGTGTCGGCGTTCCGTTCGGCACATCTTGGGGGCGGTAGAGAACCATTCCGAGCGCGTCCCGGTTTCGCTGCGCCCCCGCCCAGAAGGGACGGAGGTGAAGCGTTTTCTTGTGCGGCCCGTTCCCTTCCGGAATCGGCTTGCGCCCGTAGGGGTCGCGTCTGCCGTCAGCGATGAAGTAAACGCGCGGATCGCGCGGGGTCGACGCGAAGTCTGCGGTCAGCGGAATGTCCATGTTGTGGTAACAGGAACCGGCTATGCTGAGCGAGACGTGACTCCCGATCCACAAGGAGCGGAAACGAGCGCTCTCCTCTCCCCAGGACTGTTCGATCAGGCGCGGTGTGACATCCGCGAGGGCCAGCGTCTCCGGAGACGGACGCCAATCGGAAACCAGCATGGAAACGGGCGGGCGTGGAGGATGATTCTCCGGCGTCTGCACCAATCCGACGGTTTGCATGTACGATTCGAGAATCCCGAATCCATAGAGGTAGTCGTAGTCGCGACTGTGTGCACCGGTGAACCGGTTCGCCTGCTTGAACGTGCTGGCGGCAACATCGCTCCAGAACAGTGTCAGCAGACGGTCGATCCGCAGCTTGACGGATTCGGATTTCACATGTTGCCAGAGCGTCTGGAGCGTACCGATATCGACTCCCGTGTAAGTCGGGCTGGCATACTCGGTGACGCCCCATTTGGCGGTTCGCAGGAGAAAGGCGCCAAGCCGTTTTTCCCCCTCCTTGAAAACTTCGGGGCGGTCGAGCGCCTCGCCGAGCAGGATGAGGTTCGCCGCGTTCATGATGGCGATGTTCGTGTAACCGGGGGAGACGCGGTGCCGCAGACAACCCTGGATCGCGAATTCGTAGAGGCGAAGAAGTTTGGCGCGCTGGCCTTCGGTCAGTTTGTCGCGGTGGCGGATCCAGATGAGGATTCCGTGTTCCATGCAGAACTCCACGGCGTTGTAATCCATCACATATCCGTCACGCCAGGTCCAGCGGAAATTCCCGAAGCCATTGCTCTTCTCGTTCCGGTCCTGCATCTTTTCTGCCGTGTCAAAGAGCAAGTCCAGTTGCTGGAGACCCGTTCCCGCCTCGCAGATCTGAAAGGCTTGGGAAAAGAGTTCGCGCGAACTTAATGTGGGGTCAAGCGTCTCCACCTTCTTGCAAGTGGATGACAATCGCGCCTTTTCGCGGAAGAGGGCGCGGTGGGTATCGGAATCCGCCGCCGTCAGAAAGAACGGGAAGAGGATGGCGAGCAGGGGGGAGAACGTGCGCGTGTATGCGGTCATGGGTTACTCCTTGGCCTGCTCGATGAGATCTGCCATCGCGTCGCGCCAGCGCATCACGGCGTCGGGATCGTCCGTGTAGTCGGTCATCGAGACCATCACCTCCTGTGGTACGTCGAGCAGGGCGCGTGCGCGTTTCGCCCATTCGCTGTCGGGGGTGGCGCAGCGCTTGAGGCGGCGTTCCAGTTCCAGTGCGTAGGCGTAATCCTCCAGGCCGTCTCGGAAGTTCTCCAGTCGCTGGGTGGCAAGCGGCATTCCGCCCGGCCCCATGCACGTCCAGGAACCGTCACCGTGGTAGGTCGTCCAGCTACGCGGATTCCAGTCGGTGAACGGTCCGCGCGAAATGGGACGCGCCATATTCCAGATCGTGATTTGGTAGTAGAGGAATCCGTCCGGCCTCATGCGTACCGTCTGTGCCCCCATCAGGATGCGACCTTCAATCGCGGGATTCTCGATGAACATATTCGCATACGGAGAATGGGGACCGCAGCAGATGTACCACCAAACCCGCCGTCCCTCCTTGCGGGCTGCCGCCGCTTTGACCGGATCGAATTTCGGTGTGAGCGGGGTGAACCAGTCCATGCAACCCAGTTCGGTTCCGACGCCGAACTCGTGGTCGTAGGCGGTCGTGAAGATCGGGACGCCGGGGAACTCCTCCTTCAGGCTTTCGACGGCCTTGCGGATGTTCGGGAAATACTCTTTCGAGATTTCGTCACACCCGTACAGGTAGAGATGGTCGGTCAGTCCGAGAGATTTCGCCTTCTCCCAATTCTTCTTCAGTTGCGGAAGCTCGCGCTCGCGCCATTTCGCCTCCGCATTCTCCTCGTTCCCGAAATAGGACCAGTAGCCGAGGTTGAAGAGACCGAGCCTCCCTTGCTCCTTCAGATGGGAGAGCACATCCCACTGGTGGCGCGTCTTCGCGTAGAGCGAATCCATCGTGATGTAGTAGTCGGCAAGGAAATCGCCCCAGGCGATCCGGTTCGGTTTCCATGCGTTGATCGGGAAGGCGGGATCGTTGACAAGTTCCCGCGCCTCTTTCTGCCAAGGCGTGTTGGCGAGGGGATTGACCTCCGGCCAGAAGGTGATGGCGAGGGGAAGCGGGCTCTTCTTCGGTACGGCGAACCCGTTGACGCGGATGCGGAAGGGGACCTTGACGGCGGGCGCGTTCTTCGCCGCGACCGTCAGGACGCCCTTGTACAGACCGGCCAGTTGGTTTTCGGGACAGGTTACGCGAATCCAGAAACTCTGCACATCTCGTCCCTTGATATCCGTGCTGTCCATGTAGTCGAGAATCGGATCCGGCCACCAGCCGAGTTCCGGCGGCCGCTTTTCCCTGCGGTATCCGGCGGGCGCGTTGGGGGAGGGCGTGGCGTACCCGACTTGATACGGAGGCTTGTTCGTGATGTACACATATCCGGTTAGGGCGCATTTGACCTGCGCGGCCGGGAAAACGGTTCCGTCCTCGCGTGTGAGGTCGGTGGCGGTCACGGTGACGCCCGCGAGATCGGTATCGCCTGGGGCGACAAGGAGCTGGATGCCTTCGCGTTCGTTACGTGCCAGCCGGATGGAAACTTCTTTCGCGGGCGTGGCGGTGAATTGCGAGCGCGGACGGATCTTGACCATCGTCGAGGCGGTCCCCACCGACATCTTGGAGGTGTCCATACCGATGCGGCTGCAGGCCTCGCGGAACTGCCAGTAACTCTCCAGATGCGCCCGTTCCGCGGCGAACGCCACCTTCTGATCTAAGGCATTGCGGACGGTTTCCGTCATCAACGGTAGCAGATCGCGCCCGATGGCAGGACTGTTCGGTTGCGGCAGAGGTTCACCGCGCTTCAGCAACGTGATGCGGTCGAGATGCAGTTGGAAATGGATAGGCTCCGACGCATAGAGGTGGAGGCGGGCTACCTGTTTCGGATCCGCTGTTTTCGGCCAGTTCTTCAAGGGGATGACCCACTGGAAGTAGCCGCGACCCGGCAGCACGGTAGAGGCGGAGAGACCGTTCTGGATACGTCCCTCTTTCTCCGCGATAAACGTGCCGAGGAAGTCTCCGCCCTCATCGAGGTTGATCAGGTCGATGACCAACCGGTCGTACGCGCTCCAGTCTGTGATTTTCGGCAGAAGGTTGAAACTCGGCCAGCGGGGCATCCCCTCTTTCCAGGAGGCGCAATAGAAGGCGAGCGAACGTTCGCCCGATGTTGCGAATCGGTTCGTCATGCCAAGTTGCCAGTCCTTGTTTGAGACGCGCGGGGCCTCGCCCTCCGTCTCGAAATCAAAGATCGTCTCCGCCTGAACCGAACAGCAGACACCGAACAACAATGCGAACCAAGTCAGTTTTTTCATCATGTCATTTCCTCCGTATGAGACCCGATTCTATCAAAAGTCCGAATGAGAAAAAAGGAAAAGTTGGAAGGCGGGGGGCGGCGGCGATGGGACAACTGGGACGGATGGGACAACTGGGACGGGTTGCGACTGTCGCCTACCTCTTACGCGGGAACGTTTCGCGCCGCCATTCCAAGCGTCCCGCCCAAATCCGCCTTGCCCCACGCGCACGCGCATGGTATCATACTGGCGTTCAAGCGGGGCGTGGATGGAATGAATACCCTGCGCGTGATCGGACGAGGAAAACGAGATGGGTGACTGGATTGACGATTTGGAGCAGACGCAGCAGACGTTACGGGGCGACGGGGAGAATGGGGTTCTAGGAAGGATCGACAAATACGAGATGATTCGCGAACTGGGCGGCGGAGGCTTCGGCACGGTCTATCTGGCGCGGGACACGGTGGCGGGGATCGACCGTGCCGTGAAGGGGCTGCCGCCGGAGGTGAAGGGGAGCGCGGAGGAGCTGGAGCGCATCCGCGCGAACTTCGCGCTGGTGGAGAAGCTGCACCACCCGCACATCGCCGCCGCGCTCGACCTGCACCGTGCGGAGAGCGTGCAGTACTTCGACGAATCCGTACGGGAAAAACTGCGCGTGTTGAAGGGGGAGACGTTGCTGGTGATGGAGTACGCGCCGGGCGTGACTCTTTCGCGCTGGGTCAGGCAGTTCCCCGACTCGCGCGTCCCTCTGGAACGGGCTATCGAGATCACGCGGCAGATTGCCTCCGCCCTCGACTACGCGCACTCCCGTCGCGTCATCCACCGCGACATCAAGCCCGCGAACGTAATGATGGAGACACGGGAGGACGATTCGGTTGTCGCCCGCGTTCTGGATTTCGGTCTGGCGGCGGAGATCCGTTCGTCGATGGGACGGGTGTCGCGGGAGGTCCGGGATACCTCCGGTACGCGCCCGTACATGGCGCCGGAGCAGTGGCTGGGCGAGCGGCAGAACGCGGCGACCGACCAGTACGCGCTGGCGGTTCTCTTCCATGAGCTGGTGACGGGCAGGGTACCGTTTGCGGGACTGTTCGAAACCTCGGACGTGCTGTTGATGGAACGCGCGGTGACGCAACGTGAGCCTCCACTTCCTAATGACCTGCCGGAGACTGTACGGACTGCGCTGGCGCGGGGGCTGGCGAAGACTGGTGCCGAACGTTTTCCGAGCTGCGGCGAGTTCGCGGCGGCACTCGCCGGGCAGAGTGTGGCGTCTGCCCCTGTTTTCAAACCGGCGGTTGGCATCGCGGCATCTTCATCGCCTGTATCGGCACGTGCTGCGTGTACCGAGGAGGACGCGGTACGGGCGCGTGTCGAGGCGAAGGTGCGGAAGATGCGCATCGAACAGATCCCGGACGAGGACGGATTCGCTCAGCGGAAAAAGGCTTTGAACGAAGTCTTCTTGAAGGCCGAGTTGTTTTTCGAGTCGCGGTTGTGGGCTGATGCTAAGTGCCAGTTCGCGGAGTATCTCAAGCAATGCGAAGAGCTGGAAAAGTTGGGTGAAGAACGGAAGCAGCATGAGCATGAGGTTGCGGAAGTGGAGCGGAAACGGCGCGAGGCGGAGACGACAAAGACGATTATCTTAAATGGTGGGACGGAAATGCGTTTCCGCTGGTGTCCGCCCGGCTCGTTCATGATGGGGAGTCCGATCTCTGAGGAAGGACGGTATGACGACGAGACACAGCATTGTGTCACGCTCACTCACGGTTTCTGGATGGGAGAGACGCCTGTCACACAGAAACAGTGGCAAAATGTCAAGGGAGGTATGTTCGCAGGTCCCTTCTACTGTTTGGGGCGAACAGTTGTCGATCTCGCACGGAATGCTCTGCAGGACGACTCGCTCTATATGATTACCGGTCAACGGCAGACGCTTCGGGAGTTTTATGGCAAGTCACAGGAGGATGATCCCGCAGTGATATGCGGGGACGTGAAGGATGATGTGCCTGTGTATTATGTGAATTGGAAACAGGCGGTTGAGTTCTGCCGCCGCGTAACGGCAATGGAGCGGGCGGAAGGACGTCTCCCGGACGGGTACGAGTACCGTCTTCCAACGGAGGCGGAATGGGAGTACGCATGTCGTGCGGCGACGACCTCCTCTCTTCCGAACGGATGCGACATCCGCATTGTGGGACAGAACAATGCGCCTTCACTGGATGAGATTGCATGGTATGGAGGTAATTCAAGTGTAGGTTTCAACGGACGCGGTTGGGATACATCAAACTGGGTAGAAAAGCAATATCCCGGCGGTCTTGCTGCACCGCGGGAAGTTAAGGCAAAGAAGGCGAACGCTTGGGGACTCTACGACATGTTAGGGAATGTATGGGAATGGTGTACGGACTGGTATGGGGACTATCCGCGCGGGAACTTGACTGACCCGATGGGTATCTCATCGGGAACACAGCGCATCACTCGAGGTGGTTGCTGGATTTCTGGACCTCGTTACTGCCGTCCCGCGTGTCGCGCTGGAAGTGAACCAGGCTACCGCAACCGGAACCTAGGCTTCCGCGTCGCCCTCGCTCCCTGTCATTGAACGGCACTGCCCGGTCGGTGAGCTAAAGAGGATCGGCGCGCGTGAGACGATTCCGAACGGGAGGGTCGCGCCCCGTCGCGACCGCAACGCCGAACGGAGGGAGCCATGCCGCCGAATCGGGGAGGCGACACTCTTTTGCGTTCCAGGTTACGAACGGGAGGGTCGCGCCCCGTCGCGACCGCAACGCCGAACGGAGGGAGGCAAGCCGCTTCCCCGAACAGTTCGCTCAGAACTCGGAATTTGGAATGTTGCGAGCCGTGCCGATTGGGGCGCATCTGTATAATCCTAAAAACCTCCGTTGATTTTTGTTTCAGCCGCAAAGAACGCAAAGAACGCAAAGAACGCATAGGAATGGCGCAAAAGGCCAATTTTTGTTTGAGATGGTGTATTTATCCATCTCACCCAAATGGTGAAGAGGAGATTTCATTC
>JAFSTA010000003.1 GCA_017450695.1 Kiritimatiellia bacterium
AAAGCGCCATGATTCACCACGGGATATACGGAACTTACGGAATCGCCGTTCCAAGAAACCGATGTTTTCCCGTGTATTCCGTGGTTTCCGTGGTTTTTCAAAGTGTCCAACAGCGGAATTTAGGTTGAATTATACAGATGCGCCCAACGGATGTGATGAGAAAAATTGAAGATTGACTTTTGTTGCAAGTGGACTGTAAAATAGACTTTTCATTTTTGAAGAAAGGGTGAGTGATTATGAAATTTTCGATTGTCCGTTCCAAGTTTTTGTCTGCATTACAGACGGTGCAGAACGTTGTCACGACCAAAGGGACCTTGCAGATTTTGCAAAACGTTCTTCTCAAGGCCGAGGACAATCTGCTTTCGCTCACGACGACGGATATGGACATTTCCGAGAAGTGCAATGTAGAATGCGAGATTCAGGTTCCTGGTCAGACCTCGTTGCCAATCAAGCGTCTGGTCAGCGTGTTGCCTTTGCTGAACGACGAGAAGGTGGAGATTGAGGTGGACGAGAATGACATGGCGCATCTGCGCTGCGGTTCCGCCGACTTCAAACTGATCGGGTTGTCCGTTCGTGACTTTCCTCCCGTTCCAGTTCCGGAAGGAAATTTCAGCTACAAGGTGGATCAGGGTGCCTTTCGCGAGATGTTGAAAAAAACCTCGTATGCCACATCGCAGGATGAGACGCGCCGTGCTTTGACCGGCGTGTTGCTGGCGTTCCGCGACAGCAAGTTGACGATGGTTGCGACGGACGGTCGCCGGTTGGCTCTTGTAGAAAAGGAAATCGAGTTTCCGGCGGAGGCGGAGAGGGAAATCATCCTGCCGCGCAAGACCGTCAATGAACTCGTTCACCTGCTCCAGAATGAGGGAGACTTGAAGATCTACGCGAAAGAGGGGCTTGCCATTTTCGACCTCGGAAATGTAATCCTGACTTCGAAGTTGATCGACAGCGTGTATCCCAACTATCGTCAGGTGATTCCCACTGGATGCGATGAACGGGTGGTGATCGATCGGGAATCCTTCCTGTCCGCGATTCGTCGCGTGTCGGCGGTGACAACCGACAAGTCGAACTCCATCACTTTCACGTTCGGGTCGAACCAGTTGATTATCAGTACGAACTCGAAGGACGTGGGAGAGGGACGTGATACCTTGCCGGTCAAGTATGCCGGAAAGGAAATTTCCATCATCTTCAATCCGGAATATGTGATGGAACCGCTTAAGACGATTGAGGAAGACGAAGTGTATCTGGAACTGAGCGACGGACATAGCCCGGCTCTGCTGAAATGCGGGATTCCCTTCCTGTACGTGTTGATGCCGCTTCGAGTGTAGAAGGAAAATGGCTTCTCTTGATTTCAATCCCTTTCATCTCCTGAAGGGACCCTGGTTTTGCGCGATGATCACATCATGGGTTGTCGCGCAGTCCATCAAGATGGGAAGGGATTATTTTCACTCCCGAAAACTCAAGTTTGGATACCTGATGAGTACGGGAGGAATGCCCAGCGCCCATTCATCGATGGCGACGGCGTTGTTTCTTTCCGTCGGTATGACGGAAGGATTTTGCAGCGCGACTGCCATGTGCGCGTTTGGGTTAACGGCCTTCGTCCTTTATGATGCCGCTTTCATCCGGAGAGAATCGGGACGGCAGGCCGAGATCATCAATGAGATGGTCGAAAAGCTGAAGCAGAAACAGATTCGGATGAGAGACATTCGACTAAAGGAACTGGTAGGACATACGGGAAGGGAAGTACTGGGTGGCATCGTGACCGGAACAATCGTGGCCTACCTCGTCCTGTTTCTTTGGTTTTGGAAATAAACCCGCCTTCCGCTCGTCCCGCACGGAAATGTGTAGGAGAGGGAGTTTTGTTTTGCCTCAAGCAGAGCCGCACGAGATGGGACGAATGAGGTAACTGGGACTGGTTCCGCATGTCGCGTGATTTTTTATCATGTTGAGAAGCGTAGGTGGGGAGGGACGCACCCTGTCGCGTCCGCTTAGGTTAGACCGATCTTGCTTTTGTTACGGGGAGTCTCGGATACAGATGGGCTGTTCTTCAAGTTTTCCATATTCCTGATAACGAGAGAAAATTTCTTTGTTAGTAAATTTGAAAAACCACAGAATAAACGGAAGAACATAAGTTTCGTGGTACGGAGATTCCGTGTATTTCATGGTTCAGAATGAGACTTTGTAATTTTTCATGTTTTCCCCATTTTTTTGAATCAGTTTTCTGTCCGTACGCATAAGTTTGGGGTCGAAAAACCTTTTTAGGAATTGTTCTTTGCGCCCTCAGCGTCCGATACCGTGTCCTAGTGAAACGGGCTGCTGACCCGTTCGAGCGACAATAAAACGACGGACAAAAAAAACCGTCGCTTTTCCCTATCTTTTCAACCTTTCCGACTCATGCCAATTGTGTCTTGAATTGGTGGCTGGTGCAGGGTAAAATCAATGCCTCAAGGAGAGAGGGTCATGAAAAAGCACGAGTCGGTGAGGGTTCTAGTTGCGGCGCTGGCGGTCTGTATTTCGGCAACCGTTTCAGCTGATTTCAAGGAAGGTGATTTTCTGCGGGTGAAGGACAAGTCGATCGTCGATTCTGCCGGGCAGAAGTTTTTTATCCGTGGTACCAACCTTGGCAACTGGTTGAATCCCGAAGGGTATATGTTCGGATTCAAGGCGGTCAATTCCGCCCATTTCATCGACGAGGCCTTGCGCCAGCTGGTCGGACCGGAGGAGACGGACAATTTTTGGCATTCGTTCAAGGCCAACTACATAACCGAGGATGACATCCGCTTCATCGCGACCACCGGCGCCAATACGGTTCGGATTCCTTTCCACTACAAGTTGTTCACCCGTGAGGAATACCTCGGCGGATACTCCGCCAATGACGGGTTCGAGTTGATCGACCCGGTGGTGAAGTGGTGTACCCAGTACAGCCTGCGCGTGGTGCTGGATATGCACGACTGTCCCGGCGGGCAGACGGGCGACAACATAGACGACAGTTACGGTTATCCCTGGTTGTTCACCAGCAAGCGCGAACAAGAAATCTACTGCGCGGTCTGGCGGCGCATTGCCGAACATTACGCCTCCAATCCCGCCATTCTCGGCTACGACCTCATGAACGAGCCGATTTCCAGTCGCCTCCAAGACAAGAACTGGCTCAACACGCGACTAGAGTCTGTGCAGAAGGCGGCGGTTGCCGCCATCCGCACCGTGGATACCAATCACATCGTGATGTTGGCGGGCGCGCAGTGGAACTCGAATTTCGCGCCGTTTACGGACTGGAAGTTCGATTCGAACATGATGTACACCTGCCACCGCTACTGGACCGATCCCAAGTACATTTCCGATTTCGTCGCCTTCCGTGACAAAACGGGACTCCCGATGTTCATGGGAGAAACCGGACACAACAGCTACGAGTGGTACAAGACCTTCACCGAAACGATGGTTGCCAACGACATCGGCTACACCTACTGGCCGTTGAAGATGCCGGGGAACGGCGGATGGCTGTCCTTCGACTATCCAGAAAACTGGGAGCTTGTCAAAAATTTTGCAGCTACGAACCGAAGCAGCTATGCCGAAATTCAGAAAAACCGTCCCGATATGAAAAAGGCCGCGCAGGCCTTACGCCAGTATGCCGAGAACTGCCGGTTCAAAAACTGCCGCGTGGACAGAAAATATCTTGAGGCGATCGGACTGCACGGGACACCGTGATAACCGTGATGCGGACGCGACGGGGCACGTCCCTATAATTGGCTGGATAAGCGTGTTAGGCAGGTTGGTAACGTAAGGTGTGCGCAAAAAGTCATCTTTTTTTGCGCGTTCAGAGTCTATTTTTTTTTCGTGGTGCGTATTATAATGGTTCTCCGTCAAGTAACGGAGGTATGAGATGCGTGGTTTTATGCTTTTGTTTTCCGTGTTGTTCGCCGTCGGCTCGTTTGCGGATCCCTTTGTCCGGGAAGGAACACGGGAGAATGTGGAAGATTCTCTCGGGGTGATTGTCCGGAGCGACGGTGCGCTCTACAAGGTCGGTTCGGATTCCGTCACCCGGTCGATGGACACCCTTGCGGGCGGGAATATCGCCGTGGAGGCTTTTGGCGGCAGTGTGACCTTGACTCCCGGCGGTACGCGCGGGCAGACGGTTCCGACTGCGGTTTTGAGCAAGGCGGCCTTTTGGGTGGACGCCACGACGAATGTGGTGGTGGACGCGAACGGGAAGGTGACGGAGTGGCTGGATGTCCGGGAGAAGGGTGGAAACGGAACCTATAACATGACCCGCGCGGTGGCGATGACAACCCTGACAAATCAATTGCCCTCATTTGTCGCGACGGGAGCGGGCAAGAGTGGTGAGCTGCCGAGCGTTTCGTTCGGGCGGCTGGCGAGCGGCCAGTGGATGCAGTGGACCGCGCCGGATGACAGCAAGCAAGAGTTGACGAATATCCGCCACCTGTTCGTCGTACACGGCGTCTTTGAAAGCTATGGCCAGGTGATCGGCCATGACGCGAGTGTCCTCTCGTTTATTGTCGGAAATCTCGCTCTCGCCAAAAGTGCGTTGTTCTATCTCAATTCCACGTATGCGGCGCCGATGCGGGGACGCACGTTTCTTGACCGGCTCCGGGTCGATCCAGGCAGTACGGTTCCCAAGGACGGATGGCAGTTGCTGGAAACGGAGATCGACGTCGGGGGAGCGACCGCCTCGAATTTCTTCAATGACCGGAATCTGCTTCAGAAGACGCCGTTCGGAACGTGCTGGGCGGGCGGGGACAATCTGTGCGAGGTGATCGTGTTCACTGCGCCGTTGACGGAGGACGAACGCCAGCAGGTGTCGGATTATCTTTGGACGAAATGGCGCAGTGACGCCAGCGACCTTCCCGTTTCCGTGGCCGGCTACAACGGCGCAACGGTACGTGTGGAAATCCCCGGCGGCGTCACCAACCAGTTGGTCGCGGCGGCAGGCGACGGCTGGGCAAAGGCGGGCGGTGGCGTCGTGCGGGAAAGCGAAGTCACCCCTGAAACCCGTTCCGGTCATGCGGCGACGCGGCTGGAGGGAGGATCGCTTCTGCCCGCCTATCTGCCGCATGATGTCATTCCCCAGACGAATGTCACCCTTCACGCGCGGGATGACGGCGATGCGGTCATCACCGCATTCTCCCATGCGGCGGACGGGGCTTTCGTAAAGAGCGGCGACGGGACGGTGCTGGTCACCCGTTTTCCATCCAACGTAGAGAACATCTGCGTGTCGGAAGGGACATTGCGCCTCGCGCCGCCGGAAAACGAGACTGTCGCGCCGAACACGCCCGTCGCCGTCCTGTCGAACGGGAATTTCGAAGCGAGCGTCCCCAACTGGAGCGACGGTGTCCGCCATGTCTATGAAGACGGCGAAACGGCCGACGGTTGGACCAGTGGAGGCCATTATCTGGTTCAAGTAATGACGCATGGCCGACAGATGTGGGATATGCCCTCCGCTCCGCAAGGGCAATCGTTCGTCTCCCTGCAGAAAACGTTTACGCTCTCCACGACGGTCGGTATCCCGGTGGACGGCATCTATTCGGTTTCTTTCCTGCTTGCGCAGTGCAAGAAGTATGGATGGCATCAGATGCAGCTGATCCTGGACGAGACCAATGTGGTGGCGCACGTGATCGCCAATACCGATCACTACCGCTTCCTGCGTTACCGCCTTCCCTGGCTGGCCGCCGGCGATCACACGCTCACGTTTCACGGCCTGAATACGGCGGACAAACGTAGCGGGATCGACGACATTCGGGTCGAGTGGATCACGTCCGAACCGGAGATCGAGGCCATCCCCAATCCGAATTTCGAGATTTCGGGAACGACAACGGCGAATACGATCCGTGATTCCGCCAGCACGCACTGGAACTTCACGAACGGCGCCGGTATCGCGATGCGCGGTTCCCTGTATTGTCAGGATCCAGCCGACGGAGACCGCGTCCTCTATGTCGCATACGCCGGGGCCGCCAGCACGACAATGACGTTTACCGAACCGGGGCGGTACAGGCTCATCGGGCATGTCGCCCGCGCCTGTCCGAGCAGCAACGATTATAAACCCGCGTATGGAAGTACGGCGCAGACCTCCATCTGCATCGACGGGAACGTAATCGGGACTCAGGCGATGACTTTGGAATCCAAAATGAGGGAACGGGTTCTCGGGACGTTTGACGTGACCGCGGACAATCTGACACCGACGCTGACCATCACCAACCTCAATGTCTCCATCACCACGATGATGGTCTTCGACCGTCTGCGGGTAATCCGGCTGAATGACGAGATCGTCCAAAACGGCGGGTTCGAGGAAGGCGATGACGAATCGAACTACAAGACGAGACGCGCGACCCATTGGGAGACGACGAGAACGATCCCCAGTTATTCCAGCTACGCGTACACGGTGCCGGTTCGCTATGCGGATTTGCCCAATTCCTTTGGTACGGCCCAGTTCGAGGGGAGTTACCGGTTGCGGATTCAGGGAAACGGATCGGCGCGCCAGATCGTCACCTTGCCGACCGTCGGCTGCTACCGGTTTGTCGCGCACGTGTCCTCCCGGTGGATCAGCACGAGGGGGTATGGGCTTGGACGGAATCCCATCGAAGTGACCTTGAGCCGGAACGGGACGGTTTATCCGTTGGGTGTCCTGTACAGTTGGGAGGATTGTTTCCGTCGGTACTCCATTCCATTCGCCGTGGAGGAGCCGGGCGAGTATGAATTGGCGATGACGGGTAAGTTATCGGGCGACGTCACGACATTCCTCGACGGGGTTTCCATCGAGCCGGTCCGGAAGACCGTTTGCGAGGGGCTTTCCAAAGACACGCGGATTGAGGTCGCGGAAGGGGCGAAACTCTCCCTTGATTACCTCGGCACAATCCCGGTCGGGGAAGTCCGTTTGGGCGACCGTTCGGTGAGCGGAGTGATTCAAGCGTCGAAATACCCGCAGTTCCTCAGCGGCGCGGGGACTCTGTACTGTGTCCCGAAGGGTACGATGTTGATGTTGAGATAAGGAGGATAACGGTGAGAAAACTCGTAAACACGGTGTTCCTGCTGACGGCGGGGGCAATCCTTGCGGACACGGTTCCCGTGACCACGACGGATGAGATGCGGAAGATTCCGTTCATTTATTGCAGCGACCTGTTCCATCCGGCGATGGATCCCGACGACCACTTTGACCTGGCGGCCGTCTTCCGGTTGAAGGAGCTGGATGTCAAGGCGGTGATTCTGGACGGTCATATCGATCGTCCCGGGCAGGATCAGTTGACGGGCGGCGGGAAAGTCCCGCTGGAACAGATGATGGAGATTTGCGGCTACAAAGTACCGTACGCGATCGGACTGAAACGGAAGCTGCTCGACCCGAAAGACAAGGCGCTGGACGACGATCCGCGTTTCCTCGCCGGCGTCAACCTCATCATCAAGGTGCTCCGGGAATCTCCCGTTCCCGTGACGCTGAAACTGTCCACAGGTACCGATTTCGCCGTCGTCTTCAACCGGGAGCCGGAATTGGTCCGGCAGAAGGTCAAGGCGGTTTATCTGAACGCCGGGCACGGCAGGGGCGGTCCCTCGAACGAGTATAACGTAAAGCTGGATCCGGTCGGGTACGAGCGGGTTTTCCAGACGGGCGTCAAGATTTACTGGAATCCCTGCTGGGGTGACCTCGGGTACAACAATTACTTCAAGGTCAAGGATCAGTACACCCTGTTTGAAACCTGTTCCCTCCCGCTGAAACGCTTTTTCGCCTACGCCTTCCAAAAGCCCGCCGACGATCCGATCGCATACATTCGGGACAAGACCGAACCGAAGCTGCCGCACGGGCACCGGAACATGTGGTCGCCGCCGGTACTGGCGCACGCGGCGGGGAGGCG
>JAFSTA010000053.1 GCA_017450695.1 Kiritimatiellia bacterium
ACGAGCGCGGCAGCCCATCCTGTCGCCGTCCAGTCTCCGCTTCCATCCTTGCAGGCGGATGCCCAGTTGCCGCCGCCGTTGATATAAGCATCGAAGGTGAAGAGCGAGGTGCCGTCATCCGAGGCGACGCCGAAGACGCGCTGCTGGGTCGGCGTGGTCGAGGCGAACTGGAAGTCCAGCGACGCGAAGGTGGTCGGGCCGGCCGTGATGCCGGTGTCGATGTACTGCGTACCCGTCTGCCGGATCGCATCGATCAGGGTGTCGTAGGGCAGCGCGTCTTCGACCAGGAAGACACGGCAGATCATCCCCGACGCTTTCAGCGCGGAGGAAAGCGTGAAGCTTGCCGAGGTCGCGCCTTTGGCCACGGGGCCGATCCGCTGGAACGCCGACCAGTCCGCAATCGACGCGCCCTGGTCTGTCGTGTCACAGGCAATGTAAAGCGCATGGGCGTCCCCTTCCTGTCCCGCCTCGAAGGTGACGTTCACCGTCGTCATGCCGTTCGATGTCGTGAACTCCGCGTCCGTGATCGAGCGTGCAAACACGCCCGTCGCGGCGAATGCGGCGAGGGCGAATGCCCCCCCCTGTACCGCCGCTCGATTCGGAAAAGATACACACGCTACCATCCTGCTCATCCAGTTCATTCCCAACTCCTTGCCTTCGGATTCTCCGGACAGCTGTCCGCGCCCGATAAAATAGAATACGAAATCAAAATACCACACCCGTCCCGTGCAGTCAAGGGCAAACGTGCCGTCACTTCGGCGGCAGCTTGTGGATTTTGTCCGATTTGCCGGCGTTTATGAGCTTGTCGAATTCCGCCTCGTTGCGCAGTTTGGCGAAGTAGAGGTCGAGCAGCTCCGCGCTGGTCGTCTCGCGCGCGGCCTTGACCCCGAACGACTTCACGCCGCGGATCCAGCTCTCGACGAGTTCCGCCCGTGTTTCTGGCCATGTCCAGGGGATCTTATTGCTCTTGGCGAAGTTGCGGAGAGGGTTGTAGGCGATGATCAGGTAGTGCCAGACGGAGAGGCGTTCGCGCTGGACCCGCCGTGCGAACTCCCCACCTTCCTTTTCGGCGGCTGCCGCCGCCCGGTCCATCAGCTGCGCGGCCAGGATTTTGTCGGCGGCCGTCAGATAAGACGCCCGCCTGAATCCGCATCCCACGGACATCTTCGTTTTCCGGGGCGCGTTCTCGATGACGGAGATGAACTGTTTGAGAATGGGCGCGGCGGCCTTGCCGTAGTAGCCGTCGAGGAACTCGTCCATGAGCCGTTTCTCGTCATCGGCGGGATTCCAGAGGAGGTGCGCGGACAGATAGTGGCGCAGCGTCGCGAACGATCCGGCGGAGCAGAGCGCGTCTCCCTGCTCGAAGACGCCCACCGCGCCGTTCTCCGCGAAGAAGCGGATGTTCGGCGCGATCTGCGAAATGTTCGGGTGCGGCAGGATGTAGCTCCGGAAATTGGCGAGGTAATCCCAGATGAAGAGGTTGTCGCCCGCCACGCGCTTCCAGTCGGAGACGTCCTGCGCGAACTTCGCGTTGGACGGGGAGTCGGAGCTGTCGGAGAACGGGCGCGCGAAGTCGCATTCGATGTCGCAGAGGCGCACGACCACGTTTTTGCGAGGGCGGGTCTTCGTCGGCGCCTTGCGGGTGAACTGGTAGGCGAACGTGTCGATGCGCACGCTCGGGAATTCCTTCTCGACCGCCTCTGCGACCTCATTGGCGAAACGGATGTACGGTCCAGATGGGACTCCGCCGTCCTCGTCCATCATCGCCTTGCAGGCGTCGCATGTGCAGAAACCACCGGTATCGTTTTGCGAAACCTGAATGAAATCGGCGGTGGGATCCTCCCGAAGTCGCTTGAGCGTCTCCTTGATGTATTCGGCCTTCATCTCTGCGTTAGAGAGGCAGAGCTGCTTTGGCTGGCGCGTGCCGTTCACGAGCGAATACCATTCGGGATGCGCCTTGAAATAGGTGTTGACCGGCAGGATCTCGAAGAAGGAGTGGTACGCGCTGTGGCGCCCCTTGAAAAAGTAGAGCCGGTGGTTGCCGCCCATCTCGGGGGGGATGAACTTTATTTCCGTGAGCATGTAGCGCGAGAGCGAGGTGAAGTTGCCCTTGGAGCGGACCTTGAAGAGAGGGTCGAATCCGTCCAGGTAGTAGGTCTCGCGGTATTTGAACTGCGGCGCGTATTCGAGCGCGATTCCGGCGACGGGGGCGGACTCCAGCTTCGGATGCGTCGCCGCGTCGGAGGTCCACCACCTCACGCCACAGTGGTTTTCGAGGTAGAGATCGACCGCGTAGAGGGGGGCGCGCGTCGGTTCCCCGTCCAGCACCACGCCGTCCGCCACGGACTTGAGGAATACGCCGTCCGTCTCCCACGGCTTGTCGCCGCGCGCCGCCTTCGCCGCCTTCGTCGCGCCGACAAAGAGCTTCGTGCCTTCGCGCGCCGCCTTTTCGGAGACGATTTCCAGTTTCGTTGCGAGGCACTTGCCGAGTTCGCCCGCGAGTTCCGCGGCGGCGGATTTCTCGACGGCGGTCGGCTCGTCGGGGATCACCACCAGCGGGATGGCGGCGGATGCGGTGCCGGACAGCGACAGGACTGCAAAAGCAAGGACGGTATTTTTCGCGAACATCTCTTTTCCCTTTCTCTTGACGGAACCTTTCCTCTTGTGTTCCGCAATTCGGGGAAAACCCTAGCATACCGAACGGGGGCGTGTCAAGCGCGGTGCTTCGCGCCAGCTGAAAAGGGGGGAAGCTGAAAGGCTGAAAGGCAGACAAAGCACCATGTCCTCTCTTCCCGCTTCTCAGCTTCTCGGCTGACGCGAGCGCCCCTTCATTTTTTTCTCGCACAGTCGGGAAGAAAAGGGTATTCTGTTTGCCTATGAAAAACATGATTTTTGCTCTGTTGCTCGCGCCGTTCCTGTTGGGCGGCTGCTTGAGCGGGAACTCCGAGGCGCAGGCGCGCGCGGCGGCGCAACGGCGCACGTTCGTGCCCGAAGTCGCCGTGCCGGAAAAGCCGCTGGAGGCAAAGCCCGCCTTCGAGTCGGTGAAGTGCCGCGCCGTCCGCATTCTCGCCCCGTTTGACTCGAAGCAGTTCATCCACCGCCGTTCGGACGGGCAGTTTGTCGCCGATTTCTACAACGGCTGGCTGGGGATGCCGGCTGATCTCGTCTCCGCGCAGATCGTCCGCTACCTCGACGCATCCGGACTCTTCTCCGCCGTCTTCGACGGCCGCAGCTCGGTCTCCGCGCAGTTCGGGCTGGAATGCATCCTCACGGAGCTTTACGTCGATGATACGGGCACGACTCCGGCGGTCTCCGTCGGCTTGCGGATGCTGCTGATCGACGAAGGCGCACCGAAACTGTCGGTGCGGAAGTCCGCGAAAAGTTTCCGCACGGTTCCCGCGAAATCCTCTTCGCCGGACGACCTTGCGCGCGCATACAACCAAGCCTTGACCGAGTGCCTGAAGGAGGGTGCGCTCGCGTTGGGCAAGCAAGTATCATCTCAGGAGAAGTAATCACATGGAACGCAAGACACGCATCATCGCCATCGCCAACCAGAAGGGCGGCGTGGGAAAGACCACGACCGTCGTCAACCTGGCCGCCTCGCTCTCGCTCTTGAAGAAGACCGTGCTGGTGATCGACCTCGATCCGCAGGCGAACGCCACCAGTGGTCTCGGTCTGCAGCGGCAGCAGGGTGTCAGCCTCTACCCGATCCTGACGGGCGCGGCGGACATCGCCGACGTGATCCAGCCGACGCCCTACGAGAACATCAACATCATTCCGTCCGAGCTGGACTTGGCGGGCGCGGAGATCGAGATCGCGCGTCAGCCGAACCACCTCACCGTCATCCATGACGTGCTGGACCGCGTTCTCCAGGCGGGTGTCTTCGATTACATCCTGATGGACTGCCCGCCCTCGCTCGGCATTCTGATGACGGCCTCGCTCGCCGCCGCCGACGGCATCGTGGTAACGATGCAGTGCGAGTATTATGCGATGGAGGGGTTGAGCGTGATCACCGAGTTGATCAACAAGCTGCACGACAATGGCGCGAACCCGAACTTGAAACTGGAAGGCATCCTGATGACGATGTTCGACGGTCGCACGCGCCTGGCCGCCGACGTGGTGGAGGAGGTGCGCAAGCATTTCGGCGACCTCGTGTACAACGCCGTCATCCCGCGCAGCGTGCGCGTGAGCGAGGCGCCGAGTTTCGGTCAGCCCGTTGTTTTCTACGATCCCTCCAACCGCGCGTCGCTCGCCTACCGCGAATTCGCCAAGGAATTCTCGAAGCGGATGCGCGCCGCCGAACAGGAGCTTGCGCCGCAACCGTCAGTTCCCGCCGAACCAGAACCGGCGGTGGAGCAGCAGCCTTCGAGCGAACCGTAAGGGAGTCGGCGGCAGGAAGTCGGATTTGCCTCACGCAGAGAGGGGAGGACGATTCGGGGAAGCGGTCTAAAAGTGAACAGCTGCATACCAAGGTAGGGTCTATGTATTCCGTGTCCGAACAACCGACCGTCACACTGCGGACGCATTGTGTTCCGTATTGCCTGAACATCCATCGCGGGGAATCGCTCTCGGAGGTCTGCGAGAACATCCGCGTCCATGCGCGCCGGGTCAAGGCGGAGGTCTCGCCCCGTACGATTTATCCGTTGGGGATGCGGCTTTCCGCGTGTGCCGCCGATGAGCTGACGCGCAATCCGTCGTCGCTCGAGCGTTTCTCCGCGATGTTGGAAGAAGAGGGGATGTGCGTCTCTCTCCTCAACGGTTTTCCCTACGGCGCGTTCCACGGAACGCCCGTGAAACAGGAGGTCTATCGTCCCGACTGGTCCGCGCCGGAACGCTATCGTTACACGGCACGTCTCTGCCGCATCCTGGCGGCGTTGCTGCCGGTTGGCGCGCGTGGCAATGTCTCCACCGTGCCGCTGGCATACCGTACCGCCGCCAACCGCGATCCGGGGGAGCTGCGCACCGCCTACGTCCACGCGGTCGTGCTGGCCGCGCTCGACCTTGAACGGCTTGAACAAGAGACGGGAAGGGAGATCACGCTGGCGCTGGAACCGGAGCCGGACTGCCTGTTGGAGGATACTGCCGATGTCCTCTCCTGGTACGAGAACGAACTGTTGCCCGAGGGAATCCGCTGGCTGACGGGGAGTCACGGGAAGCGCACGGCGGAAGAGGCGGACGCGCTGTTGCGTCGGTATGTCGGCATCTGCCTCGACACTTGCCACTTCGCCGTCGCGTTCGAGCGCCCGGTCGATGCGCTGCGCACGTTCGCGGCGGCGGGAATCCGCGTCGCGCGCATCCAGGTGAGTTCCGCGCTCCGCACGGTTGTCACGGACGAAACCCGCACCGCCCTGTGCGCCTTCCTCGATCCCGTCTATCTGCACCAGACCAAGACGCGCACGCCGTCGGGACGCCGCCATGCCTTCCCCGATTTGACGGATGCCGTTCTGAAAGAGGTGACGGATGGCGCGGAGCTGCGCACGCACTTCCATGTGCCGCTCTTTTACGCGGGGGACGGTGCGCTCGCGACCACCCGCGACGAGCTGACGCCCGAGTTCCTCACGCTCGCTTGCGGCGAAGGAATCCCGTTGGAAATTGAAACGTACACCTTCGACGTGTTGCCGGAAGCACTGCGCGGCGGCGACGTGGTGGATGTGATCGTAAAGGAGACGAAATGGATTCAGGGCCGAATCGAAAGCGCGAAGTAATTCGCCAATGGCAACAGCTCATGGCACTGACCTTCGCGCATACAGTGGTCGATCTTTTTGTCGGGATGCTTACCCCGTTGCTGATTCCGATGCAAAACTGGTACGGCGTTTCGCTCTCCGCCCTCATCTTCGTCGTGACGATGAAAGGATTCTCCTCCAATGTGCTGCAAATCCCCTGCGGTCTGATCCGGCCGGGAAAAGGAAAGCCGCATCTGATAGCCATCGCGCTGGTGTTCGCGGGATGCGCGACGTGGATTCCGAATCTGCCTCGCGGGAGAATGGCCATTCCCCTGATGATCCTCTGCGCAATCGTCGCGGGCTTCGGTACCGCGTTGTTGCACCCGATTGGACTCCGGGCGCTTCAGGGGCTTGATCGAATCGCATCCTCGCTCTCCACCAGCATCTTCATGGTGGCGGGCTTTTCCGGATTCGCGGGCGGCGCCTGGCTCTCCGCGACGCTGGTACAACACTTCGGGCTTTCCAGCGTCTTCCTGCTCTGTACCCTGGTGCCTCTCGCGGCGGCTGCAGTTTATGCGACCGGTGTCCGCCTTCATCTGGACAACGAGCATCCCGTTCGGTCACCCTCGGATCCGAATGCCGCATTCCCCAAACTTCCGTTTGTCCCGCTTTTCCTGTTGGCATCGTTTACCGCGACCTCTTCGCAGATCCAATCGGTTCTTCTCCCGTCCTACTTGCACGATACGGTCGGATACTCGCTCTCCTTCAGCGGATTCTCGTTCGCGATGTACGGCATCGGCAGCATGATCGGTGCGGTCGTGTGGGGAGCCGCCGCCTCGCGCGCGGGAATCGTCCGTCTGTTGACCGTCTTCCCGTTTCTCGGTGTCCTCTTCACCACGCTCTACCTGTGGGCGATTCCACACGGCCGATGGGCGACGCCCCTGCTGGCGATGGCGGGGTTCACCGCCTACACCGTCTTTCCGCTGAGTATCACGCTGGCCCGTTACTCCGCCTCGCGTCTCCCGCTTGGCGTGCGCATGGGACTGATGAGCGGCGGCAGCTGGAGTCTGGCCGCGATGTCGATGTGGGTTATCAGCCCCTTCGCCGATCCGCAACAGGGAATCGGTTTCCGTCCCTTCCTGCATCTGGTCTGGGTCGGATACCTCGTCGCCGGGTGCGTGGCGTTCGGAACCGCAAGAGCTGCCGCCCCGCGCACAGAACACAAGGCGTGAAACGCCGGCATAGAAAGCCGGGCAAAACAGAAGAAACAAAGTAGCGCTTTGTTCCGTGTGGCGGCGGAAACCGCCGCCACTGTTCCGCCTAGTGGATTTTCATCTCTCCGATCCACTGCACGATCTTGCCGTCGTGGTGGTCGAAGAAGGCGCTCTTGCCCGTGTCGAGGCGGGCGATGGTCGCCATGTCATCTGCATCCAGCTCGAAGGAGAGGACGTCGAAGTTCTGCGCCATGCGCTCGCGGTGGACGGACTTGGGAATGACGACCACGCCGCGCTGGAGGAGCCAGCGCAGGACGACCTGCGGGATTGACTTGCCGTACTTTGCGGCGATCGCGCCCAGCACGGGGTCGTGGAAGAGATTGTTGCGTCCTTCCGCGAACGGTCCCCACGATTCGTGCTGCACATTCCGTTCTTTCATGAAGGCCTGGTCGGCCGTCCGCTGGAAGTACGGGTGCGTCTCGATCTGGTTGACCTGCGGCGTCACCTCGGCGCAGAGCATCAGGTTGGCCAGGTGGTCGGGGTAGAAGTTCGCCACGCCGATCGCGCGCGCCTTGCCCTCCCGGTACAGTTCCTCCAGTGCGCGCCAGGAACCGAAGTAGTCGCGAATCGGCTGGTGGATGAGGTAGAGGTCGAAGTAATCCACGCCCAGCTTGCGGAGCGATTCCTCGGCGGCTTTTTTCGCGGCGTCGTATCCCGCGTCCTGCACCCAGAGTTTGGTGGTGATGAACAGCTCCTCGCGCGGGACTCCGCAGTGGCGGATGGCCGCGCCGACTTCCGCCTCGTTCAGGTAAACCGCCGCCGTGTCGATCGAGCGGTAGCCGACCTCCACCGCGTCGCACACGCACCGCTCCGTCTCCGCCGGATCAATCTGATACACGCCGAATCCGATCATCGGCATCTTGACACCATTGTTGAGAATCGTATCCATACCCGTTTCCTTTCGTGTTTACGCCCCTTACCCTACCAAACCTTACGCCCTTGGTCAAGTAGGTCGGGCGGCAAAGCCGCCAGCCGGGTGAGCCGGGGAAGCTGAGAAGCGGGGGAGGCTGATTTGACAAGGGGCGGGGAAACACGATAGACTAGAGGGGTGACGCAGGGATGGGAGAGGTACGATGGTTTGCATGGAGATGGAAGAACGGGCGCGTCGGGCGGTGGCGGTGACGCGGCTGGGCGTATGGGTGAACATCGGTCTGTTTTTGGTGAAACTCGCTGCGGGCGTGTTCGGTCGCTCCGCCGCGATGATCGCCGACGCGATCCACACGCTGTCAGACTTTGCGACGGACGTGGCGGTTCTGGTCGGCATCCGGTACGCGCGCCGTCCGCCCGACAAGGATCACGACTACGGGCACGGCACGTACGAGACGCTGGCGGCGGCGTTCGTCGGCCTGCTCCTTTTTGCGGTGGCGCTGAAGATCGGCGGGGACGCGATCCGGCAGATATTCCAGGCGATCAGCGGGGTGGAGCTGACGCAACCGAAAGGAGTTGCGTTCTGGGCGGCGATCCTCTCTGTGGCGGTGAAGGAATTCGTGTTCCGCCGCACGATTGCCGTGGGGCGGCTGATCGAAAGCGACGCGGTGATTGCGAATGCGTGGCACCACCGGTCGGACGCCTTCTCGTCCGTCGGGACGGCGCTCGGTATCGGCGCGGCGGTCTTCCTCGGGAAACGGTGGTGCGTGATGGATCCGATCGCCGCCCTGCTTGCCTCCGTGCTGCTGCTGAAGGTGTCGTTCGAGATCCTGCACGAGCAACTTCTGAACCTGACGGAACGCTCGCTTTCCGATGAGGTGGAGAAAGAGATCGAGACTCTGGCGCTCTCCATTCCGGAGTTCTCCAACCCGCACAACCTGCGGACGCACAAGGTCGGCGCACTGGTCGTAATCGACATCCACGTCCGCGTGAATCCCGAAATGAGCGTGAGGGAGGCGCATCATGCCGCGACCCTGCTGGAAGAGAAACTCTGCGCCCGCTTCGGTGATTCTACCGTCACCAACATCCATGTCGAGCCGTGGAAGGAAGGGGGCGCTTCGCGCCAGCTGAGAAGCGGGGAAGCTGAGAAGCGGGGAGGCTGAAAGGAGGGGAGGGGTTGTCCCTTCCCGTGTGGCGCGGCGCATTGGTCGCGCGAGGTGGCAATTTTTCGACTGTATTTTTTCTCCGTCCGCGTGTACACTGGACGGCGTTGGAAGGAGTTGAGGAGTGATGAAGACATATCGGATTGCGGTTTTGCCGGGTGACGGAACGGGGCCGGAGGTGATCGGGGAAGGGTGCAAGGTACTGGACACCGCTGGCCGGAAGTTCGGGTTTCAGTTGGAGAAGACGACTTATGATCTGGGCGCGAAGCGGTATCTCCGCACGGGAGAGACATTGCCGGAGAGCGTGTTGCGCGAGCTTTCGCAGTTCGATGCGATTTACCTGGGCGCGATCGGCGATCCGAGCGTGAAGCCCGGCATTCTGGAACGCGGCATCTTGCTCCCGCTCCGTTTCCGTTTGGATCAGTACATCAACCTCCGTCCCGTCAAACTCTATCCCGGTGTGCAGACGCCGTTGCGCGACAAGCGTCCGGAAGATCTCGACTACACGGTCGTGCGCGAGAATACGGGCGGACTCTACACGGGCATGGGCGGCATCTCGAATGCGGGTACGCACGAGTGCGTCGCCGTGCAGAACATGGTGTACAGTTACTTTCAGGTGGCGCGTTGCCTCCGGTATGCGTTCGACTACGCCCGCGCGAACGGGAAGAAGGCGCGGGGAATCGGCGAGGAGAACACGCTCGCGCTGGTGCTGAAGACGAACGTGCTGGAGTATGCGGGACGGCTCTGGATGGATGCGTTTGAGGAGATCGGCGCGGGATATCCCGATGTGCGGCGGCAATACTACCATGTCGATGCGACCTGCCTGTACATGGTGAACTGCCCCGAAATCTTCGACGTGGTCGTCACGGAGAATATGTTCGGCGACATCATCACGGATTTGGCCGCCGCCACGCAGGGCGGCCTGGGCGTTGCCGCCGGCGGGAACGTCAATCCGGACGAGGGAGGTGTCTCCATGTTCGAGCCGATCGGCGGAACGGCGCCGATGTGGACCGGCAAGAACGCGATCAACCCGCTCGCCGCGATCGGCGCGGGCGCCATGATGCTCAAGTCGCTGGGCGAGCGCGCTGCGGGTGACGCCATCGAGCGCGCCATCGCCGCGACGACCCCCAAGATGAAGTCGCAACAGGCGAACGAGATGGGATTCACGACAACCGAGGTCGGCGATCTGGTTGCCGCCGCATTGCAGGGGTAGGGGACTGACATGGCCGAAAAACCACTCGTCTTGATCTGCGGGGATGACAACTACCTCGTTACGGAATCCGCGAAAAAGCGAATCGCCCGGCTCGTGCCAGAGTCAGAGCGGGATTTCGGACTGGAGATCATCGACGGTGACGCGTCGAACGGGGGGGAGGTCGAGCGCGCGGTCAACGCCTGCATCGAGTCCGTCCGCACGGAGAGTTTCTTCGGAGGGAACAAGACGACCTGGCTGCGGAACGTCACCTTCTTCCAGCGGAAGGCGTCGGAGGGGGAAGACGAGGATGCGGGGGCTTTCTCCGGCGCCCCCGCCAAACTGACGGAACTGGTGAAAGCGCCTTTGCCGCTGGGGCACACGCTGTTGATCACCGCGCCCAACGTGCCGCGCAACTCGGCGTTCTTCAAGGCGTGCCAGAAGATGGGAGAGGTCGAAGACTTCGGATCGAACCTCAAGCCGTGGGAACAGGACAAAGCGGCGGAAAGCAAGATCGACATGCTGGTCACCAAGGCCAACCTGGAGATGAATCCCGATGTGCGGCAGGAGTTCCTGCAACGTGCGGGAACCGACACGCGCACACTGGTCAACGAGCTGGAAAAACTGAGCCTTTACGTCTATCCCAACCGCAAGGTGACGAAGGAGGACGTTGCGGCGATCACCTGTCTGGGACGCGAGACGGAGGCGTGGGACGTGCTGGAGGCGTTCAACGCCCGCGACGCCAAACGGACGATGGCGATCCTGCGGAAGCTGGAGGGGCAGAAGGGGATCGCGATCATGCTGGACGCGATGCTGGAGAACAACATCCGCGACCTGATTGTCGTGCGCGAGGCGGTGGACAGGGGGTGGATTCGTGGCGGCAACTGGGTTTCCGATCTCTCGCCCGAAGATGCCGTGATCCTGCAATCGATGCCCGTCAACCCCAAAACGATGAACAGCTGGCGATTGAGGAGAATCCTCCCCTGTGTCGGGAAGTTCACCATGCGGGAACTGCGGATCGCGCGGTATCTGCTCATCACCATGCGCGAAAAGCTGGTCAGCAGCGCGCTTCCCGAAATGTTCCTGCTCCAGACAACCATCCTGAAGATTATCGGGAAAGGACGCGCTGCGGCGGTTGCGAAGCGGGGAAGCTGAGAAGCCATAGCCGCGCTGTTTCCGGCGCGGCGCAGAAGCGGGGGGCGTCAGACACTTCGCGCGCTCCCTTCCACCCGCCACTCGCTCCCCGCCACCTGCCACCCGCTACCCGCTCCCCGCCACCGTACGCATGCGCTGTCTGCGAAAAAGCCTTGCGTGGGCGTTCTTGATTTGGTAAACTAATTCCCCTTTATGGGACGAAGGCGAAAATGGGGAATGCCCCCGGCCGTTCGAAAGGAGCGAATGATGAACTACACAGGATTGACCAGTTGGTTTTGCGCGTGTCGGCAAGCTTTTTCCGCGTTTGTGCTGTTCGGATGGATGCTGTCCGGACTCGGTGTTTCCGCCGATGTCGTGACCAACGTGTGGACGGGCGGGGCCGGAACGACGTTTTGGGCGGATCCGGACAACTGGGAGTCCGGCGTTCCGCAGGACGGCCAGATTCTCTTCTTCTCGTGTGCGCAAAACACGACTTTCACGAACGACCTTGTGGATCTCGCCCCCGGCGGGATTGTCATCTCGAATACGGCTTCGAGAACCCTCACGTTTCGCGGGAACGCCGTGCAGGTCGATGCGGATGCCGGAATGGACATTCTGCTCCAGGCCAATTCCGACAGCCAGCGGTTCGATCTTCCGTTGCTCGGAACGGGAACGGCTCGCCTCACGAGCGATCTTCCGAATGCCGGGCCGATCTTCTACTTCAACGAGGAGAACACACAGTTCGCCGGACGGTGGGTGGTGGACCACGCGGTGCTTCAGTGTACCAACCGGTTCACGGTCATCGGCGACGATGCGACGGAGACGGTGATTCCGGACGCGATCACGTTGCGGAACGGCGGAAACCTGAAGAACTACGCCTGCAACCTGTCGATTCCCGCGTGGCAGGGCATCACGCTGGAAGAGGGCGGCGGCGGCTTCTGCTGCGGATGGTCCTCGCCGGAGAATTTGTACGTCATCACGGTCAATTCCCCGATCACGGGTGACACTCCGCTCGGAATCGCGGGTGCGACTGGAGCGGTACTCCTGAACGGCACGAACACCTATGCCGGCGGCACCTTCATCGGTACGAACACGTGGGGATCCTTTGTGGGACAGGCCGGTACGCACACCAGTCTGATACTCGGCAACGCGGAGGCGATTCCCGTCGGTACGCCGGTTCTTGTCAACGGCTCTTACCACGGACTGCTGGATCTGAACGGATATTCGATTCAGGTTTCAGACTTGCAAGTCACCAGTGGAGCCACGCTAGCGAACACCTCCGCCACCGAATCAATGGTCACGGCGGATTCCGTCATGCTGGGGGGGGTATTAGACGGAAACATCAAGTTTGCCGGATCCATTCAGCTTCAAGTGCCGGATGATTCGCCGTGGACAAACGCCGTTTACGAGGTGACGGCGGACAAGCCGCTCAATCTATCTACGAACGGCGAGACCAGTTCCGGCGGCGCTACGCTGTTGTTGAACGGCGGCACGGTCACGCTCGGGTGCGCGCGAGGCTTCGGTGAAAAGCGGACGGACGGGATCGGGAAGCTCGACAACGACATCCGCCTCATCGTATCCGACAACTTCCGCGGCGGCACGCCGCTGGACAGGCAGACCTGGTCGGCAGCCTCCGCCAACGCGAATTACTACTACCAGGCGATGTGGTACATTGAGCAGGACGGCATCTACAGCTTCGGCAAGTCGTTCGATGACGCGGCGTCGATCTGGATCGACGGCAACCAGGTGCTGAAAGACGAGGTTACGACAGCCGAGTACAGCACCTACGGGTATCGGCTCACGCAGGGCTGGCATCTGCTCCAGATTTGGCTCTTGAACAAGCTCGAAACCGGTGGACCGCAGAACGGCTGGAAGAACGGCATCAAATGGTCCGCCTCTAACGAGACGCTTTCCGCCACGAACGGCGACATCTTCTACCTCACGGGGGCGAACGGGGATACACACCAGTTTCACTTCTCTGCCTACATTACGCGTCCGCTGTTGATCGGGCCGGACGGCGGTACGGTCGCGCAGGCGGCGTACAACACTTTCGACGCGGAATTCGTGCGTCCGCCGGTTGTCCTGTGCGGCGGCATCGTCGAGGCGGCGGACAACACCGCGCACACGCCGGTGACGCTGGCCGCCCCGACGTGGATCGTTCCGCGCGGCAGCTCGATTCCGGTCTTCGACGCGGCGGTGACGCTCGCTGAGGGCGCCTCGCTCACCTTTTCGGGCGCGGTCGTGTTCAAGCGGATGCCGACCTGCGCGTATTCGATCGTTCCCGGTACGCGCGTCTTCCTGACGGCGGAGACGCTTTCCGCGCGCGCCGCATTGGCGGCGCAGGGCGCGTGGATCGCCTATGCGCCGGGATTCACCGACACCCTGTTCCAGAGCGAGGGGAACGTGGCTCTGGCGACGGGCGAGACGATGGTCGTCTGTTTCGTGACGGAGAACGGTGATGAGTTGCCGACCTTCCTCCCGAATCAGAGCGGGTCGTATGTCGCGGAAGAAACCTTCTCCGTTCCCGCCGGTGCCGAACTGGTGTTCGACACCGCGCGTCCGTGGCGGCAGGTCGGACTCGTCTCCGGCGCGGGCACGGTCCGCTACACCAGTTCGGTGTCCCTCAACCTCTATCATGCCTGGCCGGACTTCAACGGGACGCTGGTGGTGGACGAGGTCTATCACAACACCAACAAGACGATCCAAGGCAGCGGGAACGCCGTCCACTATCTCGGGTTTGGTGAATCGGCGCAGATCGTCACGCGATACGGGATCATCAATGTCAAGAATGTCGAGACGACGGCGACGCTTCCTCCGCTGACGGTCTATGGCGGTACGCTGCAACTGGAACACGACGCGAACGCGACCAGTGTCACGGTGGATCCTTCCTGCCGGGAATGGCGCATCAAAGATAAGATTCTGACCGTGTCCGCTTCCTCGCTGTCGATTCCATCGGGGACGGAACTCCTCGCCGCCGGTAAGGGTAAGCTCCGCATCGTGCTGGACAACGAGACGCTGAAGCTCCCCTTCCTCACGGGCAACCTGCCGATCGAGGTAACGGGAACCGGTACGTTGAACATCGACGAGTTCCGCCAGACCTACGCGGGTGCGATCTCCGTTTCACCGACGGTCGCGATTCAGACCGGCGCCATGCCCGCCGCGCTCCCGGTGATCTGGCTCGACGCCGCCGCGTCTGACACGTTGATCTTCGACGCGGGGAATTCCACGCAGGTGATCGAGTGGCACGACAAGCGCAACGGCGCGAGCGGCACGACCTATCCGAACGGGTATCTCGATACGACCATGCGCAATTGGAAGACGAGCGGGAACAAGTGGGCGTATCCGCCCGAAATTTACGAGGATGCCTCGCTCGCCACCAATCCCGTGCTGGACTTCGGTGTCCAGAACAGCGGCCGGTGGATGGCGTTCACCAAGCCCATCACGATGCGGACGGTGCTTTTCGTCATCGGGTCGCAAAACGGTGGCGGTCCCTCCTTCTTCAGTGCGACCAACGCGCCCTCCGGATACTGCCGGAACGGGACGATCGATGGCGACAACACCGTTACCAAAAACAGCGGCATCTACAATTCCGGCATCTCTTGGGCGAGTCCCGAACTGGCGAATTCTCTCACGCGTGTGGATGGCGTGCAGGTGAATCCGACCTCCACCGGTCTTTCCGGCGGCTATCAGATCATCACGACCCGTCTGCTGCCGGACGCGAACAGTCTGCCGGTCTCTGGCATTTCAAAGGACTTGCGTCCGCTGACCGGTGGTCATGCGGACGAAGGCAAGCGTTCCGGAGGGATGCGCTATGCGGAGATCCTGTTCTACGACCGTGAGCTGACGGATGCGGAACTCGCCGCGACGGAGAATTACCTCAGCCAGAAGTGGTTCGGCAGGGTTGTGGCGGTCAACCCCCCTGTTCCGTGGACGGACTTCGCGCTGGCGGTGACGAATACCAGCACGCTACAGGTGGATGGAGAGGCAACCTCGTTCGCATTGGCCTCTCTCTCCGGTGGCGGGACGCTTGTCAAGACCGGCGTCGGCACCATCGCGGCCGATGACACCAGTGCCTTCACCGGCGGCATCGACTGGCGCGAGGGTGGCATCGCCAGTGGCATCAGCAAAAATCCCGCGTTCTGGGTGGATGCCTCGGTCGCCTCCTCCATCACGGAGGTGGATGGTCGCTTCGTCTGGCGCGACTGCCGCTGGGACGGCGTGACCGATTACATGGTCGCCACGCAGCGCTGGGCGGTCGCCCCGGTCGTGATGACCAACGAGATCGGCTGCCTCCCCGTGGTCAATCTGGGGGCGCGAAGCAGCACGCACGACCGCGGTTTGCAGTGGTCGAAGAAACTTTCCGCTCGCGCGATCTTTATGGTGATCGGTTCGCAGGACAGCGGCGGCACCATCCTCGGTACGAGCGACAATGCCTGTACCTTCAACCGCTACAACTTCACCAAGGCATCCAATCCGATCTATTCCGAATACACGGACAATGCGATTCTCGAAGGTGTCACGCGCCTCAACGGAACCGTTGTCAACGGCTTGAAGACCGGGTTCAACGGCGGCTATCAGGTGTTGACGGTCCTGCCGACGGGAGGCGTCGATGTCGGGCAGTTCGCGCACGACCGTGAACTAGATGCGACGGCCGCGCGTGACGGTGGCCAGCGACTTGCCGAGGTGCTGATCTTTACCGAGTCCATCTCGGATTCCGATGTCGCCATGATCGAGTCCTACCTCATCAACAAGTGGAAGAATAACGGGGACCGCCTCACCCTGCAGGGACACAGCCTGCCGACGGTCAGCGTCAACGGCGATGCCGCCGCGACACGCACCTTGACCGCTTGGGATGAACTGACCGTGGCCTCGCTCTCCGGCGAGAACGGCTTCGCCAAGACCGGCACGGGAGAACTCGTGTTGCGCGATCTCTCCGGATTCGGAGGGCGCATTACCGTCGAGGATGGTTCGCTCCGTCTCGCCTCCCTCTCCAGTCTGCTGGATGACGCAACCTTCTGGGTCGATGCCAGCCAGGGCGACAGCCTGACCTTCGCGGAAGGAAGCAACGAGGTCACGCTGTGGCGCGACAAGCGCGGCGCGGGAATGTACGCGCAACGCGCGGCGACCGAGACATCGACCGTGAAAGGAACGGTCTATCCGAACCTGAACCCGAGACTCTTCCTGAACGAGTTGAACGGGTTGCCGACGCTCGACTTCGGGGAGTGGATGGGCAACCGCTTCCTGAACTGGAGCAAGGCTCTCAATGACATCCGCACCGTCTTCTGGGTAATCGGTTCGCAGAACGGTGGCGGTATCCTGCTTGGTTATACCGGATCAAGCAGTATCCGCGACTTCTACCGCGCCGGGAAAGGCGAGACGGGTTCCAACGGCTCAGGAGACTACAACGTAATCGAAGCGTCGAACAAGATCTGGACGAGGGCGGTTGCTTCGCCGATTCTTCAGGTGGCGAATGCTCCGACGCGCCTGAACGGCGAAGATGTCGATGGTTGTACAGTCGGGTTAAGCGGCGCCTACGACATCGTCTCCGTCCGCGCGACGGCTAACGCTCGCGCTTCGGCCTTCAACATGGACCGTGATCGTGCGTACCGTAACTCGACGGGTGGTCAGCGGTTGGCGGAGGTGCTGGTCTATAACCGTGTCTTGACCGATGACGAGGCGACGTTGGTTGAGGCCTACCTTGCGCGCAAGTGGGGGTTGACTGTCACACACGCGCAGCCGACGAATTTCACCTCGCGCGGGGAAATCCAGCTCGCGGGCGGAAGCCTGTCGGTAGATGATTACGCGGACTACACGCTCGCTTCGTTGGGCGGCGTCGGTTCCGCCACGCTGGGAACGAACGCTGTACTGACGGTGAACGGATTCTCGTTCGTCGGCACCTCCGATAATGCGGACACTTTGGCTGTCACTGGCGACCTCACGCTCACATCCGATGCCGCGTGCGCCGCGACGCTGGAGACGGGTGACACGACGCTTGCGCCGGTCATGTTGGCGGGGACGTTGACCGTTGCGGGCGGCGGTACGCTGGCCATCACTGGCGCGGAAGCGTTGCCGCGCACGGAGCGTACCCTGTTGCTCTCCGCGACATCGATCACGGGGTTTGACCCGGCGGACTGGAAAGTTACCTCGGATGATTCTGGCGTGTGTTACCAGCTGGTGCAGGACGGGAACGCCCTCTATCTGGTACCCCACGCAAAAGGCACCCTCATCTTCATTCGGTAGTGCAAAGCGGGGCGGCTCACGCCGCCCTGCTGTCCGTCCGACCTTGCGAGTTGCACACGTTCGCCGTCTGCCGCCCCGCCGTGCGTTCTTGTGAGTTTTGTTCCTATCCTTTTCCCACAAGGGCGCGGATGACTTCACCGGCGAGGATTAGCCCCGCCACGGAAGGGACAAACGAGACGCTACCGGGTGTCGCGCGGCGGCGACGGTCTGACATAGCGACTGTTTCGCCCTGCGGTGAGATCGGCGGTTCCTCGGAATAAACGACGCGCAGATGGGGAATACCGCGTTCGCGCAGTTTCTTTCGCAGTATCCGGCAAAGCGGATCGACCTTCGTGTCCTGAATATCCGCTACGCGGAATGCAGTCGGGTCGAGTTTGTTGCCAGCTCCCATACAGCTGATGATCGGAACCCCGTCGCGGTGGGCGCGTTCCGCCAAATCCAGCTTCGCTGCGACCGTGTCCACCGCATCGACCACATAGTTAAAAACCGTGAAATCAAAGTCTGCCGCTGTTTCGGGAAGATAAAAAAGCTGTCGTGTCTCGATGATGGCGTCGGGATTGATGTCGGCGATACGAGCCGCCATTACCTCGGTTTTGGGTTTCCCGAGGGTGCTGCGCAGCGCGACCAGTTGACGGTTGAGGTTCGATTCCTCGACCGTGTCTGCATCGACCAGCAAGAAGCGACCGATCCCTGCACGGGCCAACGCCTCAACCGCAAACGAGCCAACGCCGCCCAGTCCGAATACGGCGACCGCGCAATCCGCCAGTTTTTTTACCGCCTCTGTGCCGATGATCCGTTCCGTTCTCTCTTTCCAGTTCATATTGTACTTGCTCTCTTGTACAGTCGCTCGTGCTGGTTCTGCGCCCGTGTACAGCCACATGGCAGTCGCTTGTGCTGGTTCTGCGCCCGTGTGGAAACACACGGGGGGGCTTCAACCACCCAATAAAAAGGGGAGGCCCGCTTTCGCGAGCCTCCCTTTTGATTCGGCTATTCAGCCGGTCGGGTTATTTCACCCAGACCTTCACGAACTGAGCATCGTCAGCCGTGGTAACCGTAATCGTCGATTTGCCATCGACAACCGTCACCTGAACCTGCTCGTCCTGTGCGGTGGCGAGTCCAGCCAACGTATCTGCCGTGCGAATCACGACCGTGCCGTTAACCGTACCGAGGTCCACTGCCGTCTCGCTCTCGGCGTTCGCAGCCGTGTAAGCCTTGCTCACGGTGATCGTAAGACCGGTAGGGGTCTTTTCGATCGAGTCGATCACCAAAGCGGGATCCGTCGCCGTCGCATCGATGTTCAGCAGGTACTGGCTGTACACGCTGGCGAAGTTCGCCTCCGTGACGCCCTGAATGGTCGCCCATTCGGCAGCCTTCTGGGCATTCGCAATATCGGTGCCAACCGTAATTGACCCGGAAGTGTACGGAGCGGCAACAGGAAGCGCAACCGTTCCAGCCTGTGCGACGGACGCAACCGTGAACGTCACAGACTTGATGGTCTCACTCATCGCATTTGTCGTAAGCGAAATGTTGGCAGGCGAGCCATACGAAGCAACACCAGCCGCCCAATCCTGAAGACCAGCTTCCGTGTACCCGTGCCAATCAGCGGCGGTGATCGTCACCGTGTCACCCTGTCCAACCGTGTCACCGGTGGCCAACGCGGTCGCGGGCTCGCCGTCCAGCATGACGGAAGCGATTCCATCATTGGCTCCCCAGATCAACGTGATGAGCGCGCCGGCGGAAGCCGCGAAGCTCGGCTCGTAGTCCGTGACGACGAGGTTGTCGATCGCGCCAGTTCCCTGGAACGCGACTTCGCTGACATTGTACGTAACAGAGCCACCCAGCATCCGGAACCAGCTTTTGTCTGTCCCAGAACCAGCTCCAAGGTCGTCTTCAGAACTACCGTAAGTATTATTTACAAGGGAGACTCCATCCAACAAGACGCGGAAGTAACTGGAACCATCGTTCCCCATCATCTGAATCGTCAAACGATACCACTTTTCCGCGTCAATGCCTTGTGCAAGCACATAATTGCCCACAGCATAGTCATCTTCATCCCATCCCTCGGCATAGACGATGAGGTCACCAGCAGCGAACTGTTCCGTGGCGTTCTTGTTGACCCAAAGAGCCAACTTGGCACCGGTGAGTCCCGTCGTGGTGAAGTCTTCGCTCGCCGTGAACTGAATCATCGTATCGACGTAAAGCGAAGTCCCGCTCAATGTCGTCTGCGTAAACGAACGGCTCACGGTATCGCCCTGCGTATCCAGAACGACGTACTGTTGGCTGGTGGAAGCGCCTACGGCACCCTCTGCACCCGGAACGGATGTGTTGGCTCCGGTCGCACGGTTCGTCGCAGCCGAAAGGTCAACCGCTGCATTCGTGATGATCGACTGGTCGCTGTTTCCGCTACTTGTCCAAACACCAACTCCGGTCGCTGGATCCCCGTAAGATTGCGTACGACGGAAATTAATGAGAGACATTCCGTTTGTTGGCGACAACGGGTTCTTCCCATGATTGTCATTTGCGCCAGTGTCCCACCAGTCATACTGGGACGTCCACGTCTGATCCGTTTCAAACGTATCCATGACGTAATCCGTACTTGCCATGGCGGTGCCGGCGAACAAGCCCGCTACCGAAACGGCAAATAAGCTTTTTGAAGTAAGTTTCATGCGAAACCTCCTATCAAGTTTTCTAAACCTTCAATCCAGTTTCACCCAGACGCCCCCGACACCCGCCGAAAACGCCCAAATGAACCCCATTCTTTCGTTGTAGAAACAGAATACCGCAATTCTTCCCCCAATGCAAGGAGAAAAAATCCAATATTTTCATTCTCGGCAATTTTTCGTTGATTTTGTCAAAAATACTATATTTTTGACGAAATTTACGCGATTTTTTACCATTTCAGGGAGGGAAAGGTTGGGCGGGTGGGACACCTGCCTGTCAGTTCAAAGGTAGCCCCTCTCCCGCGCCGCGCGCGAAAATTTATAGAGGGTAGCTTTGTCTCGCGCAAAGTCCGCAAAGTACGCGAAAATGGGCGTGTACGTTCCGTCGCGTCCGTATGAGCCAGGATGGACGCTGAAAAGCTACCAGCTACAAGCCACCAGTGACCACCTGAGTGATGGGCTTTACCCCTTCGGATGTCGCGTGGCGCGCGTTTTTTTCGTTTGGCGGTGTCCGTGTTTTCCCGCCTTCGCTTTGGGGAGGCTCCAACGGTAATGCGCCGAGAGGATGCGCAACGCGAATACGGATCCGCAGCAGACGAGCATCGCCAACGTCGCCCCCGCAGTGCGCCACAGCAGCGTACAGACGACCGCGCCGAGAATGGAGGCGCACGCGTAGATATGCCGCACGAAGATATACGGCGGCGTCCGCGCCAGCACATCGCGCAATACGCCACCTCCCACGCCTGTCATCGTGCCGAGGAAAACCGAGAAGAAGAAATTGTCGCCGAACCCCGCGCGGAACACGGCGGAAACACCCGCCGCCGTGAAAACACCCAGCCCCAGCGCGTCCGACCACAGCATCAGCGTGTCGAATACCCGGTCGTGCGAAAAGAAACGCCGCCGCACGACGAACAGGATCATCGTCAGCAGCGAACACCCGACCGCCGTCAGCGCGTAAACGGGTTCGCGGAACATGGCGGGCGGCAGATAGCCCAGCATCAGGTCACGCAACACGCCGCCTCCACAGGCCGTCACCACGCCCATCACGCAGACGCCGAACACGTCCATCTCTTTCTTTACGGCCAGCAACGCGCCCGAAACCGCAAACGCCACCGTCCCGATGATTTCCAGTATAAAAAGGAATAACGCCATTTTGTTCACTTGTTCGCTATTCGCGACACTTGGCGGCGAAGCCGCACTTAGGGCCGAAGGCTCACTTAGGGCGAAGCCCCCTTACTCCCTATATCCCCTTTATCCACTCCGCTGCCACCCTGCGCGGTCCACCATCTTCGGCTTTACCCCGCAGACCTTGCCCAGCACCGCGATCCCGTAAATCCAGAGCGTTGCGTAACAGACCGGAAGGTGCCAGAGGGAAAGTCGCTTCTCCCCCTTCGGCACGCGACAGGCGAACAACACCGCTTGCATGATCAATGGTAGCACCAGGACCGCCGAAAACGCGAAGAGCACAATCCCGCCTTTTCGTTGGCTCTCCCACGGATAACTCCGCTCCTTCGCCTTCGCGAAGAACAGGAAATCGCGGATGCGTCGCCGCTGCTTGCGCGCGAAATCGCCGAACCTCGCGCAGTACAGGTGGATGATCGACACATCCACCTTCGCAATTGCCCCGCACCCTTTCGCGACCGCCTCCGCCGCCACGTCGATGTCGAAGAAATACGGCTCCCAGTTCACCCGCTCCAGAATGCTTCTCCGAAAAACGAATCCGTTCGCGCCGATGGTCGGCATCTTCTTCTCCGGGTGCACCTTCAGATACCCGTCCCGCTTCTCCGTCGGCACGTCCAACCCCGTCCACTTGCCCGTCACCGCCGACACCCGGTCGTAGTTGCCCACGAACAGGCAAACCGGATCGTTCATTCCCAGCCACGCGAAATAGCGCGTCAGCGACGGATCCCCCGGCCTCGCCGAATACCGGATCGGCTCCGTCGCAAAAATCTCGTCGTCACGGAACGGCTCCATCATCTTCGAGAGCCATCCCGCGTCCGGCAGGATGTTGTCCGAGTCGATCAGCGCAATGAATTCGCCCCGCGATTTCTGGATGCCTGCCGCCTTGCCTGCCTCGCCCGTCTTCAGCGGGTTTTCGCAGATGACGTCCACACCCCGCGCCCGCGCGATTTCCAGCGTCGCGTCCGACGACCCTGCGTCCGCGATTACGATCTCGTACCCCTCGCGTGGATACGCCTGCGCCAGGATCGCGTCCAGGCACTCCCCCAGCGTCCTCTCCGAATTCAGAGTCGGTATTACAATCGAAATCATCTCGTTCTCGTCCCGATGCCCGCTACAATAACACCCTCATCCGTTCCTGCGCCCCGTTCTGTCCTGTGCGCGTGGCGGCAGCTCCGCGTCCCTTCCTCCGTCCACCAAAAAATCCCACCCAGCCGTAGCGCAGGGGCTCTGGAACCTCAGAAATCGAGGTGGGTGCCCTAGCCGACGCCATCCGGTTCGTGTCATACACAAGCCTTCCCGCGGCGGATTCGGACTCCCTTGATAAAACGAAGGTCAGAGACAATCTGCTGATTCGCGAACAGGGCAGGACTACATCCGTATCCACATCAAAAACGCTTTTAGTATAGCAAAGTCATCACGTCCTGTCCAGTGTATTTGTTTCCCCGTCCCATGCGTTCCCCCATTCCATTCTGTCCTGTGCGCGGGGCTGTGGCACCGCGTTTCACTGTCCTCCCTTTTCGCCCCTCTCCGCCTCGCTCTGTCCTGTGCGCGGTGCGGTAGCGCCGCGTTTCCCCCGCCCCTCCCTTTTCGCTCCTCGCCCGTCGCTCTGTCCTGTGCGCGGGGCGGCAGCTCCGCGTTTCCCCCGCCCCTCCATTTTCGCGCCTTGCCCCCCGTTCTGTCCTGTGCGCGGTGCGGCAGCTCCGCGTTTCCCCGTCTTTTCTTTTCGCCCCTCGCCCGTCGCTCTGTCCTGTGCGCGGGGCGGTAGCGCCGCGTTTCCCAGTCTTTTCTTTTCGCTCCTCGCCCGTCGTTCTGTCCTGTGCGCGGTGCGG
>JAFSTA010000004.1 GCA_017450695.1 Kiritimatiellia bacterium
ATGTCATGGCCTCACGCCAAGTTCGCCAAGTACGCGAAGTGGCCGACTTCCTTCCCTTTGCGGACTTTGCGTGAGGTTGAATCTCCGCGTTCGGTATCGCAGGCATCGACATGGATCACGGTGAAAAACGCAGATGCGCCCTCCCCGATTCACAATTTATTTCTTTGCTTGAAACCGTCGAAGGGATACGGTATCATTTACTCGTCTTTTCGACGGGGCGGAGTGCCCCGGACGGAGGCGGAGACGAAAGACATGGCAAAGTATCTCGATCCAAAGGCGGACGTAACCTTCAAGAAGGTTTTCGGGGAGCACAAGAACCTCCTCATAAGCCTCCTCAACGCCCTACTGCCCCTTGACGAAGGCAGGAGGGTCGAGTCGATCGAGTACATGACGCCGGAAATGGTGCCGGACACCCCGACCCGCAAGGACACCTCCGTTGATGTGCGCTGCGAGGAGACGGGCGGACGCAAGTTCATCGTCGAGATGCAGATGGAGTGGCGGGCGAGCTTCAAGCAGCGCGTGCTGCTCAACGCCTCGAAGGCCTACGTCAGGCAACTGCCGAAAGGCGACGAGTACAACCTGCTGCAGCCGGTCTATTCGCTCAACCTCGTCAACGAAGCGTTCGAGCCTGACAAGGACGAATACTACCACTACTACCGCCTTGTCCACTACCTCCATTCCGACAGGGTCCTAGAGGGACTCCACCTCGTGTTCGTGGAGCTTCCGAAGTTCAAGGCGGGAAGCCTCGCTGAGAAAAAGATGCAGGCGTTGTGGCTCCGCTTCCTCACAGAGATAGGCGAGTCCACCGAACAGGCCCCGCAAGACCTCATCGATGACCCGCATGTGAACGAGGCGCTGGAGATCGTGGAAGAGTCCGCCTACAGCGACGCGGAGAGGTACGAGTACGAACGCTTCTGGGATTACGCCAGCCGCGAGGCGACGAAAGAGGCCGACATGAAAACGGCGGTTGCGCAGCGCGATGCGGCGGTTGCGCAGCGCGATGCGGCAGTTGCGCGGGCAGACGCGGAAAAAGCGCGGGCAGACGCGGCTACTGAAACACTGAGGCAGACAGTATTCAATCTCAAGGCGATGGGATTGTCCATCGAGCAGATCGTCACGGCAACCGGCCTGACCGCCGTAGAAATCGACGCGCTTTGAACCAATTTTCTTGGGGTGCCCGCCCCCGGGAGATGGATTCCCTTATCTTGCGCCAATCACCATTTGGGGGAGTGGCCTTCCTTTCTCCCGCCGAGAATTGTGTTTAAAAAAGCCTCTGTGTTTTTCACCGTAATCCATGTAGATACCTGCTATACCGAAACGTGGAGATTCAACCTCACGCAAAGTCCGCAATGTTCGCAAAGGGCGAATAACCGCCAACTTCGCGGACTTTGACAGGGGGACAGCGGCCTCGACAAAGCAAGCGGATGCGACGGAGCGTGTCTTCCACTGACATCTATTTCTCTGGCACTTGTTGAATTTCAGAGATGCGCCCGCTTATATGCCTGTTGACGAAACTCCCTTGACAGAGCTTCCTCGGCAATGATAGAGTGAATCCGTTTTCCGAAAGGATATGAAATGCGTATGCGAATCCTCACAACAGTTTTGTTCCCCGGTTTTCTTCTTTTCCCCGGTGCCTTCTTCTTTGTCTGCGCCCAACTTTCCGCGGCCCCTGCGGATGCGTTCCGTGTCCAGCAACTTCGTGCGGAGTGCGCCCGTTTCGATGCGGCGGCGGCGGATCGTGCGCTTGCCGACCTGGCTACGAATCCCGCCTACGATACGGATCGTCACCGTGCGGCAGTCAAGGCTTTCGCCACGCGCAGGGAGTGGGCCGCCTCACATCTGGAAGATGAGAACGAATCCGTCCGGAAAGAGGCTTTCGCATTGGTGGAGGGATACCGTGCCGCGTTTCTCGCCAACCCCGCGTTGGATTTCGACCGTGTCCTCTGCGTTCTACGCCGGATGCCGCTGCCGAAAAACGAAGGGACACGACAGCTGGGATTGCTCGACATCAACGCGCACAATCACATGCGTGCCTCGCGCACGGGATTTACGAACGAGATCGCCATCATCTCCAATCTGCGCGGAACGCCTACTTTCACAACGCTGTACAGGCCGACGGACACGTCGCTTGTGCGCGACCTCGATCTCGACTTCGACGCCTCTCGCATCTCGTTCACGCAGCATCGAGGGAAAGACATGTGGGGTGTGTTTGAGATCGAGTTGGATGGAGACGGAAAGCGGAAGGGCAAAAACTGTACAGCGATTTCCCCGGACGCCTATCCCGATGTCCACTGGGTGAATGGCTGTTATCTGCCGAACCAAGATCAGGTGATTGTTCTGGGGTCAGCCGTCCACCAGTACTTACCGTGCGAAAACGGCAATATGTTGATGTTGCTTCTCTATCGCATTGACCGGAAGACGGGCGAAATCCGCCAACTCACCTACGAGCAGGACAGCGACTACACGCCATCCGTGTTAAACGACGGACGGGTCGTGTTCACGCGGTGGGAATACTCCGATATGCAGCACTACTTCGCGCGTGAACTGATGACCATGAACCCGGACGGCGTGGGGCAACTGGCGTTGTGGGGTTCCGGCTCTTATTTTCCCACGTTCTTCTACAAGGCTCGCGCGATTCCGGACGATCCGCACAGGCTCGTCATGATCGGAGGCGGACATCACGGCATCGCCGAGAAGGGACGGATGTTCCTCGTCGATCCCACGCTCGCCCGCGCCTATCCGTACCGGTACGATCCGCCCGACCGCTCCTGGGGGCCGACTCTCCACCAGCTTCGCGTCCCGACCGACATCCTGCCCGCATCGCAAACAGGTCTCGTCCAAGAGTTCCCCGGCTGGGGAAAAGATGTGGAGGGCGACGTGAGTGACCTGCAAGTCGCCAACCAGTTCAACCGGAACAAGCCCTACTTTTCCTATCCGTATCCGCTGAACAACAAGTGCTTTCTGGCGACTTGTCAGATGGAACCACCGGGTCGCTTCGGCATCTATCTGGTTGACGTCTTCGACAACATGATCTTGTTGGCCGAAGCACCAGATGGAATGTTGTTCGAGCCGATCCCCCTACGTCCGCGCACGCGTCCTCCCGTAATCCCCGACCGTTCTGACCCTGCGCGGAAGGATTGTACCGTGCATATCGCGGACATCCATACCGGCCCCGGTTTGGCGGGCGTACCGCGAGGAACGGTGAAGAAACTGCGCCTCTTCTCCTACCACTTCAACTATCATCTGACCGGCGGTCCCAGCAGCGTCGGTCTCGACTGGGCAGAATCGAGCTGGGACATCAAGCGTGTATTGGGAACGGTGGACATCGAAGAGGACGGTTCCTGCTGTTTCCGTATGTCCGCACGGCTGCCCGTCTCCTTTCAGCCGCTCGACGCCGAAGGACGCGCCGTTCAGCTGATGCGTTCCTGGGTTGTCGGGATGCCAGGAGAACGCGTCTCTTGTACAGGATGCCACGAGGACAACCGCACATCCGTCGCAACAGATCGGAAACTCGCCGACCAGAAACCGATTCAGGAGATTCGACCGATGGATGGCGACGGGATCCGACCTTTCGCCTTTGCGACGGAAATGTGGCCTCTTCTTCAGAAACGTTGCGCGGCCTGTCATGGCGATGCCGCCACGGCTCCCTTGCGCGGATGGGATCAGGGCGGCGACGGCAAGTCCGCGAGACTTGTGATGAGAACCGCAGAAGAAGGCTACCGCCTCGTACACCCCTACGTGCGCCGACCCGGAGCGGAGAGCGAACTGCCCGTGCTCAATCCAATGGAGTACCACGCCTCAACCAGTCCGCTCGTGCAGATGTTGAAAAAGGGGCATCACGGCGTCGCGCTGGATGACGCGGAGTGGCGCGTCCTCTATACATGGATCGACCTCAATGCGCCTTGGCGCGGCAAATGGGATCCGAAAGAGACGGAACAACCGCCACGCCGAATCGCCCTCTCAAAACTCTTTGGCGGCAACACGGACGATCCCGAACGAGAGTTCGAACACCATGCGGCACTGGTGCAAGCGAGAGGCGCACCGAAACCGGTACTGCCCCCGCATGTACAGCGACCCACAAACACGGTCTCCGTCGTCGGATGGCCGATGTCCACGCTGGACGCCTACGCGCTTCAAGTCGGGCGTATCACCCAACGTGCGCCTGTCACAACGCGCACACTCGAACTAGGCGGCGGACAGAGCATGACCTTCCGATTCATCCCGGCAGGAACATTCGTGATGGGAAGCACAGACGGATCTCCCGACGAATCGCCCTGCGTCGTCACCATCCCCCACTCTTTCTGGATCTCTGAGACCGAGGTACGCAACGACCAGTACAAAGTCTTCGATCCAAATCACGATTCGCGCCACCAGGATCAGATTGGATTTGACCAAGTCGTACCCGGTTATGTGGGGACGCACCGCCGCCAACCTGCCGTCCGCCTCTCGTGGAACCAGGCGATGGAGTTCTGCCGCTGGCTCTCAAAGAAAACCGGAGTCAAGGCAAACCTACCCACCGAAGCACAGTGGGAATGGGCCGCACGCGCCGGTACATCTACCCCCTTCCCCTGGGGCGAAATCGACGACGACTTCTCGAAGTACGCCAACCTCGCCGACCGCGACGTCCGATTCGCCCTCGGTGTCTGGGACGGTCCAGCGACAGTCCAGCGACGCCGCGAATTCAAGCACGGAATGAACTACCCGCTGCACGAGGAACGCTACGCTGATGACTGGTTCTGCATCAACTACGTAGCGCGCGCGTTGCCGAATGCGTGGGGGCTCTACGATATGCACGGCAACGCCGCCGAATGGACACGCAGCGCCTACCGTCCCTACCCGTATCGTTCAGACGACGGACGCGAGGACGAGTCGCCAGACGGCCTGAAAGTCGTGCGCGGCGGCAGTTTCGCCAGCCGCCCACGCAATGCGACTTCCTCCTTCCGCCAGGCGTACCAGCCGTGGCAAAAAGTCTTCGACACCGGTTTCCGAGTCGTGTTCGAGTAGGCGAACGTGTTAAGCCGGGTAAGCGCGTCAAGCCGGGTATGCGCGTCAAGCCGGATATTCCGGATATGTGACACGCGACATGCGACACGCGGGACGCGAGAGGAATCCCAGCGCCGCTTCCCCACTAAGTCAATTTAGGAGCGCCAGCCCCATGTAGGCCGCAAGGCCACTTAGGCGGCGAAGCCGCCACTTATCCACTAGCCTCTCAGCTTCTCAGCCTCTTAACTTCTCAGCTGGCGCGAAGCGCTCATTCAATTCGTTTCGTAACCGAGCAATATGGCTACGGCCTTGAAGCGTTCTCGTTTCGCTCGATCGTAGTTGCCGCACCGCGTGGTGAGAACGATGGCGTATCGTTTTTTCTGGAGGTCAAACAGGACAGTCTGTCCACTCCACCCCGTATGACACAGCGCGGATCCAAACAATGCAGCCGACAACTTCGAGTCATCGTACACCCATCCGAAGTTACGGGCGCCGTCAATCCGTTTGCTCGGTACGGGTTTGATCTGGTCCATTTCTGCCTCGCCGAAAAGTCGCGTTCCGTTGTCGCACACACCGCCGCGAAGATAGATACGCATGAGCTTCGCCATGTCTTCCGCCGTCGAGAACAAACCTGCGTTAAATGTGCTGATGTCTGCCGCCCAGAGCGGACGAGCCACGAAATCCGAAATCACGCCGCCTTTCTTGGTTCCGCACGTCTGTGCCAGACGATCCGCAGGGATTGACGGAATCGGCGCCCCTAGCGAAGTGTCGTTCATACCGGCAGGAACAAAAATCTCCTGGCGACAAAACTCCGCCGCTCGACGTTTGGTAATCGATTCGAATGCCTGTCCGAGCAGGACGTAATTGCGGCAGGAATAGACAACCTTGCGGGACGGCTTGGCGGGCGGAAGGGAAAGAAGTTTTTTCAGCATTGTTTGAGAATTGGGAGAAAGATACACGCGCGGATGTCCGTCGGCCTCTCCAAATCCAGAACGATGATTGGCGAGGTCGCGGAGTGTAATCTTGCGCGTGAGCGGTGCCGAGTAGGCGGACAGATAATTGGTGAACGGCGCATCGAAATCCACCTGCCCGCGGGCATGCGCGACAAGGAAAGCCGTAACACCAGCCGCCGTCTTGGTCACGCTCGCCATATCGATCACTGTGCGAGGAGTCATGGGGATGGTATGTGCGGCATCCGCCCATCCCCATGATCCAACAAGGGGATCGCCATCCAAACCACCCGACAAGACCGTCGCCCCGTGGATCACGCCATCGGCTATTTCCGATTGAAAAATCCGCTCACACGTTGAAATCGCCTCCGAACGAGCGGATGCCGCATCAGTGGCAGGAGACGCAGACAAACCGTAATGCAACACTGACACAAGAATTGCCACGAACCATGTTTTCACTTTCATGTTTACACCCACTTTCCTTTGGTTACTGCCGACAACCGTTTGACGCCGACACAGGCACATTTCAGGTCTCGACAGAGAATCACCACAGACGTGAGAAAGTATTATACCGGACTTCCCTCGTGGTTACAAGCAGACGTTTCCATCAACAGGGGGATGCTGAGAGGCTGAGAAGTAAAGACATGCGTAGCGACGGCGCCCTCGCCGTCGGCTTCGGGGAAGCGGCACTCCTGCCGCTTCACGGAGGCGTAATTGTCGTTTGTCTCACGCGGCAAATGGGGAGGGGCGCGCCCCGTCGCGACCAATACGGTGTACCGGGAAAGATCGGGAAACAACAGGGACAACATCGAGAACAACTTGAATCGGCACGGCTCGCAACCGCGAGCCGGATGAGAACCGTCGCGCGGTTGCGCGACGACCACTTGATTGTTGTTATTTCCGTTGTTGATGTTGTTTCCAAAATTCCAAGTTCAGGGTGATCCGTTCGGAGAAGCGGCCGCTTCATTCCTCTGTTGGACAATTTGACTAAACCTCGGAACACACGGAAAATCATCAGTTTTTTTGAAACGACGATTCCGTGTGTTCCGTGTATTCCGTGATTAACATCTGGAAAGAATATCGGCACTCCGGGAGAAGACAATCTTTCACTATTTGGGTGGACAGTTTTCCTGTCGTAACAGTATGCGTTTGGAATCGAAAGGACTCTGCTTTGACACTTTCTCTGCGTACTCTTCGGCCTCAGCGACTCTGCGTGAGAACCCAAACGGAAAATCTAGGTTCAATTCTGTTGCCATGCGAAAACGACGAAAGTGCCGCTTCCCCAACCGGATGTTGATCGGGGAAACGGCAACTTTGTCATCCCGCTCTACGCGAAGGAAAGCGCGGAATCCTGAACGCCGACACGGATGGTCGAACCAGGCGGATAGTTTCCCGCGATGAGTTGCCGCGCAATCGGCGTTTCCAGTTCCCGCTGGATCGCGCGCTTGACAGGACGCGCCCCGTACACAGGGTCGAACCCCTTCTCCGCAAGCCAGTCCAGCGCGGGCTCTTGGACATCCAGCGTGACCTCCTGTTCCGCAAGGCGGTTTTTGAGGTCGTTGAGCTGAAGCCCAACAATCTGTCGAATCTCGCTTTTCTCCAACGGCTTGAAGAGTACGATTTCGTCCAAACGGTTCAGGAATTCGGGGCGGAAATTGCTTTTCAGCAATGACATCACCTGATTGCGCACCGTTTCCGAAATGGCCCCGCCCGTCTTCTTCTCCCTCTCCGCCGCGAGGAATTCGCTGCCGAGGTTGCTCGTCAGGATGATGACCGCGTTGCGGAAACTCACGGTACGTCCATGACTGTCCGTCAGCCGTCCGTCGTCCAGTACCTGCAGGAGGATGTTGAAGACATCTGGATGAGCCTTCTCGATCTCATCCAACAGAACCACGCAGTACGGTTTCCTGCGCACGGCCTCGGTCAACTGCCCGCCCTCGTCGTATCCGACATAACCGGGAGGCGCGCCGACCAAACGGCTCACGGAATACTTTTCCATGTACTCCGTCATATCGATTCTCACCATCGCGGCCTCGCTGTCGAAGAGTTCCGCCGCCAGCGTCTTGGCAAGCTCCGTCTTCCCCACGCCGGTCGGGCCAAGGAAGAGAAACGAACCGACGGGACGCGTGCGGTTCTTGATGCCCGCGCGCGACCGCATCACCGCGTCGGCAACGGCCTCGACCGCTTCATCCTGGCCAATCACGCGCCGATGCAGTTCCTGCGGCAAGTTCAGCAGCTTGACACGCTCGCCTTGCACAAGTTTGGTGACGGGAATGCCCGCCCAGCGGGAAACGACAGCCGCGATCTCGTCGCTGGAGACCTCCTCACGCAACATCTGATCGTCCCCGTTTTCGCGACTCTTCTGCTGCAACGCGGCGAGTTGCTTCTCCAATGCGGGAATCGTCCCGTACTTCAGTTCTGCCGCCTTCTCATTATCGTACGCACGTTCCGCCCTGGCATAGGCCGTCTTGGCGTCGTCCAATTGCTCGCGCAGTTTTTTCATCTGTCCGAGCGACTGTTTTTCCATCTGCCACTTGGCGGTCTTGGCGTCCGACTGCGCTTTCAAATCAGCCAGTTCCTTACGCAGTTCCTCCAGCCGTTTCTTGGAGGCGTCATCCTTCTCCTTTTTCAGCGCGGTCTCCTCAATCTCAAGACGTGTGACTTTACGGGTCAGTTCGTCCAGTTCCTCCGGCATCGAATCCATCTCGGTGCGGATGGACGCACAGGCCTCGTCCAGCAAATCAATCGCCTTGTCCGGTTCAAACCTGTCCTGAATGTAGCGATCACTCAGTACCGCCGCGCTGACGAGCGCCGCATCCTGAATACGCACATTGTGGAACCGCTCGAACCGTTCTTTCAGTCCACGCAAGATCGAGATGGTGTCCTCGACACTCGGCGGATCAACCGTAACCGGCTGAAAACGCCGTTCCAACGCGGCATCCTTCTCCAAGTACTTCCGGTACTCGTCCAGCGTGGTCGCGCCGATACAGTGGAGTTCCCCGCGCGCCAACATCGGTTTCAGCATGTTGCCCGCGTCGCTTGAACCTTCCGTTTTTCCAGCCCCGACAATGGTATGGATCTCGTCGATGAAGAGGATAATCTGTCCGTTGCTCGCCTTGATTTCGTTCAGAACAGCCTTGAGACGTTCCTCGAACTCCCCGCGATATTTCGCGCCCGCCATCAACGCTGTCATGTCGAGCGAAAAGACGGTGCGGTCTTTCAGTCCCTCCGGCACATCGCCCCGCACGATTCGCTGGGCGAGCCCTTCGACAATCGCCGTTTTTCCGACACCCGGTTCGCCGAGCAGGACGGGATTGTTCTTCGTTTTTCGCGAGAGAATACGGATCACATGACGGATTTCCGCATCGCGCCCGATGACGGGATCGAGCTTGCCAGACTTGGCCAGCTCCACAAGGTCCGAGCCGTATTTCTTCAACGCCTCGTATTGACCTTCCGGGTTGTCCGAGGTCACGCGCTGGTTTCCGCGGACCTCACGCAGAACGGTGAGGAGCTTGTTCTTTTCAACCCCCGCCTGCTTGAGGATTTTACCACAGACGGGATCGTCCAGCATCGCCAGCAACAGATGCTCGACCGACAGGTACTCGTCATGCAACTCTTTTGCCCGTGACTCGGCATTGAGCGCGAGCTTTTCCAAAGCGGGCGTCAGGTAAATCTTTCCCGACTCGACATTTCCCGACACACGGGGAATACGATCCAATGCCTCGTCCGTTTGCGCCTGAAGCTGCGCAAGCGTACAACCAACCCGTTGCAACAGTTGCGCCACCAGCCCGTTCGCATCCTCCAGCAACGCACGCAACAGATGAGGCGTATCTACGTCCTGTTGTCCGTAGCGTGTCGAAATCGTACTCGCCAGCTGAATCGCCTCGCGCGCCTTCTGTGTCCATTGGTTCAAATCAAACATGATGTTTCTCCTTTCCGGAATTGCTTGCAATTCCGATCACGGACAGTCCGTCCGCAACACCTCGAATCATGCACCTTCCGTGCCATCACCTGAAACAGCGGGTTTGGGATGAAAAAATTGTATCATTCTGACACATGCCGAAAAAGTGCGCCAGAATGCTACACATAGATTGACACTATCCGCGTCTTAGTGCCGGAAGGCGGCTGTCCTGATCCGCCTTTCAGCGAAGCGACACGCGAACCATATCATTGGAAAGGGATAGGAAGCGATGCCCATGAGCCAAGCAATAGGCCACATCTTGCCTTGGAGACGGTGATTGATTTATCGGCTTTCGCCGTAGGCTTTGACGATAGACAGGATGTTGTGGTTGCTGGAACGGCTATAAGTGACGGAGTTTGTCATCTTCTTCACCATCATGATGCCCAATCCGCCGATAGGACGCTCTTCTGCCGAAAGCGTGGTATCGGGTTCTTGATGCGTAAGCGGATTGTACGCCTTGCCGTCGTCACGAAAACCGAGCTTCACTCCGCCCGCGAAGAATTCAATGCCCAGCTCGAATCCGGAAGCGCCGGAGTAGGCAACAATGTTGGAGGCGATTTCGTCAAGCACGATATCCAATACCGACTGGATGGGAGCTGGGCACTCGCATTCTCCAGTTCTTGGTCGAGAAAGGCGGTCGCATCCGTTAGTGCCTGTCGTGTCGCGGGAAAAGCACGCGCCGTTCTCCTGATGTCCAACTTGCCCCGGTCCGTCGGCATCGTCCCACCGTCACTTGAGAAGAGTCCCTTCGCGGCATCCGATCTGGAAGACAGGTCTTGCATATCGTCAGACTATCGTAAAATCTCGGAACAGCCAGTCATGTCAAAGACATTCTTGACCGTCTCGTTCGGATTCGCGACTTCCATTTTCCCGCCCGACGCAATCATCGATTTCTGCGCCATCAAAAGGACACGAAGACCTGCCGAAGAAAGGTATTGGAGTCCAGAGAGATCAAAGACGAGCTTGGTCACACCTTCATATTGGAGCGATTCCTGAAGTTGCGGGGCGGTATTTGTGTCGAGTCTTCCGATCACATGAATCAATAAGGTGCCACCCTCAAGATTTTTTCGACATTCATACCAATCCTCTGTTCTTCCATTCGCTCCGCGAAATCTCGTGCGCCCTTGCGCATGGATTCCATTGTCAGGAAACGGAGAGAGTCTATCAAAAACCTCCCCCCATTCTATGCGCGGAATAATCCTTATTCCTCTGTTGGGCAATTTGAAAAACAGAATACACGGAAAATCATCCCTTTCTTGGAACGGCGATTCCGTGAGTTCCGTGTATTCCGTGGTGAATCATGCGCGTTGTATGAGTTTGTTCACCATCATTAATCTCCGCAAATTCAACAGCATTTGTTGAATTTGCAGACATCGCAACATACGATTCCGGTGATTGTCAACCTCATACCTGCCCTTGGGTCTCCCTATTCCGCTTATCTTTCTTTACGATCTTTGTGTTCTTTGTGACTCAAAACAAATCTCCAAAGAGGAATTTAGGCCAAATGCAAGTTCCCGAACCATCAGGTAGTCCGTCTTATGGGAGACTCCATTTACCCCCTTCGACCATCTTTTCCAGAAACACGTTATCAATCTGGCGAATTTTCAGTTCTGGCGTACTCTCCTCCGCACCAAGAATCCTGATCGGGATTGCATAGTCTCCGTTGACGAAGATGCACCGAAACTCGCTGTTGCCCAGCTGGACCGTCCGCTTTTCGAGAATCTTGTTCAATGCCGCGTTGCCGGTGGCAAAACCGCAGGCGCACATCACGAAGAACCTCAATGCATTACGCCCTAGGCGATGCCGACATGAAATCCATCACCTAATCCGCTTGCCAAGGTGTATCGTAATGGTCGTTGGCCAGAAGTCCTCCGGCACATTGAACGGATCACATTCGTTGCCGTCATAATCCACGAACGTCACAGACTCGACCTTGTACTTCGGATGCTTATGGCACAGTTTACCCATATACATATTTGGTCTTACGATCATGGCTTCAATCCCAATCGAGCATTTGAGACTTTCTCCTGAAAAGTTCAATCGTATAATGCACCTTCGCGCCGCCGTCGAGCGTGAAGGCGTAGTTGGTGAAGCTCTCGCCGCTCTTGGTGTAGTACTGGTCGGCGTTCGCCCAATGGAGCTTCACCTCCTCGCCAGAATACGGAATGGCGTAGGTATTGCCCTTGTAGCGTCGCTTCGAGATGAAGTCGCCGTCCTCGTAGTAGCGGCTGAAGAAGGTAAGCAGATGCGAATAGACTTCGCCTTCCGCCTGATCGCCGCCGCCCTGGGCCGCAAGACGGTCTTTCAGTTCCTTGACCTTGGGAATTAAGTCGGGATCGAAGCCAAGGCTCTTCGCCTGTGTCATCGCATCCTCCAAATCCTTCTTGATTGCCGCAGCCTCACTCGCGGCGTTTCCGGCAAGCGCAGTCTTTACCTTCTCGGCGAGGCGGTTTTCGAGAAAGTCCGTTATTTCCTTCTGCCGCGCATGGAGAATGCGATAGATACCGAAGTCCAGCTCCGGTTTGTCGATTTGGAAGATCTCCTTGAGCTTTGCTACAAGTTCATCGAAATTGGTTGTCATCGTCCTTCTCCTTGATGGTCATTGTTGATGCAATATCAGGAGTTTATCCCATATTGCTTAAAAACAGGATCCATGTCAGTCCATCTCGCGCTTCCGCGAACGGACGACAGAAGAAGGAAAACAGAAAGGGCAACGCCCTCACGCCTCAATCCATACCTACCTGTGGCGCCTTGCAAGAGCCAAAAACGGATATCAACCAAGGAGGAGGAACGCGCCCATGCAGGGCGCGAACCTACACACTCAGCAACCGTTTTTGAATAGTTTGCAAGGCTTTCAGGTAGTTGCCAGTTTGCCGTCACGCAAATCAATTGTCTGGTTCGAGCTAGACCGGTTTGACGCGATCCTCCCTAACCAGTTGTCTCAAGGAGTCACCTCCATGAAACACCGCATAGTATAGCAAATCCATGATTGCTTGTGAAGAGTTTGTTGAAATTCCTCTTTTGAGATTTGTTTTGCGCCACATAAAGATCGCAAAGAAAGATAGGCAGAATATGGGGAATATCGGCACCTCGGAAAGGTACGGTCTTTCACCAGTTGGGTGAATCCGTTTTCTGTGTGGGCCGGGGGGATCGAAAAGCTTCTTTCTCTGCGAACTCTGCGACCTTAGCGGCTCTGCGTGAGAACCCAAACGGGGAATCTTGGTTGCAGGTATGCATGTTCAGCCGGGTAAGCCTGGTAAGCGTGGCAAGCCGAATTTTCCGGACAAACCGGATATTCCGGACACGCGACACGAGACAAGCGACACGCGGGAACACAAGACGAACCCGAGTGCCGCTTTCCCGCTAAGTCAACTTAGGGGCGTAACCCCATTTAGGCCGCAAGGCCACTTAGGCGGCGTAGTCGCCACTTATCTGCATCCCCGCTTCCCCGCCTCCCCCCCCCCTCTCTGCTGGCAGCGTAGCCGCCCCACCCCTACTGCCTTTCGTCTCGCTTTTCAGAGCGGAAAATGAAGCGCGAATCAATTGTCTATGCCGTCCAAATCCTCAAGCCGCAGGACGGTGAGCTTTTCGTTCAGGGGATACGATTCATCGACGGGAGCCACCACATACGCGCTATCTGGCCGGATCACATCAATGGCGTTGTACGTACCTTTCCCTATGGACGGCGCAGAACCGGCCTTGCATTCCACCGCAACCGTCTTACCTCGCATGGACACGACAAAATCCATCTCCGTTCCGTCGGCGGTCCGATAGAAGGAAACATCCGCATTTGGGAAAAGCCCCCGGATATTCCGCAGCACCATCAGTTCCCACAAGGAACCAAACGCCGGATGGTTGTACGCCTCGTCGAACGATGAAATGCCAAGCAGCGCACAGGCGACGCCAGTGTCGGCGATATAGACTTTGGGCCTTTTTACCAGCCGCTTCTTCAGATTCGTCTCATACGGCGGCACGACATCGACCATGAACGTCTCCTTCAAGAGGTCGATGTAGCGCCTGATAGTCATGTCAGAGACGCCAAGCGACGAAGCAAGCCGCGAGAAATTGACCGTCTGCCCGTTCTCGTGCGCCAGCATCCTCCACAGCCGACGCATCGTCTCCGGCACAAATTCCCGCCAAAAGGAGAGGTCGCGCTCAAGGAATGTCGTGACAAAAGACTCGAGCCAACCCTGCGCAACCTTGTCGCTTCTGGCCAGATAGGCGCGCGGAAAACCACCGCGCCAAAGACATCTCGTCCAGTCCGCATCCTCCAACTCGCAAAACAGGAATGGCGTGAGCCGAAAATACGCGATGCGCCCGGCAAGCGACTCCGAACTTTGCCGCAGCAAGTCGCGCGAGGCAGATCCTAAAATCAGGAAATGTCCATTGTCACCCCATTCGTCGCACAGGCTTCTCAAAAGCGGGAACAGTTCCGGACGTCGTTGTACCTCGTCGATGCACACGAGCCGGTCCCTGTTCCGCGATAGAAAAAACTCTGGGTGCGCCAGCTTCTCCAAGTCAAACGGATTCTCCAAGTCGAGATAAAGGGAGTTTGGGAACTCCACTTGAATCATCTTGGCCAGCGTCGATTTGCCACATTGTCTAGGGCCAACAAGCGCAACGACCGGATTGTCTTCCAGACTTTCGCGCAATTCGCCGTAAATATGCCGCCTGATCAGTTTTTTCATCGCCATTTATCTCCGTAATTTCAACAGTAGTTGTTGAATTTGCAGACATTCTAGCATACGATTCCGATGAATGTCAACCACGTACCACGGAATACACCGTGTGTTTCAGGAACGGACGATTCCGCGAGTTCCGTGCATTCCGTGGTTTTGAAATTACCTCCGTTGTTGAACAAACGGATTTGCTCACGCCTAATGGTCTTCGCCATTTCTGAACCAGCGAGGCGCGTGAACGATGAACAAATCCCTTCCTCGTGGAGAGTCATGCTGCCGCCCTCCTTGTTTCTGTCGCGCCCGCCCACTTCTCAGCTTCTCCGCATCTCAGTTGGCGCGTAGCGCCTCTGTTGGAAGATAAAACCGTTGTTCGGGAAATCGACGGCGAGGGCGCCGTCGCTACGCAGCTGCCCCCCGCTTCTCACCCTTTCAGCTTCCCCGCTTCTCAGCCGGCGGCGTCAGCCGCCAACACCTCCTCTAGTGCCAGGATTGCATTGCGTACGCAATTCTCACAACTGCAGAGCGCGATTCCGGTTCCGGCCCCTTTGAGTTCCCGGCAAGTCACAGCACCGCACCTCGCCTTGAATCGCGTGAGAATCTCACGGGAAAGCCGGCCTTTCTTTCCATCGGTGCGAAGTCCGAAAATCATCACCGCCCCGACGAGAGCACCGCAAGTTCCTTCCATCGTTCCGATGCCCGATCCGAATCCGGACGCAAGAGATAGCAAGGTCTCCTCGTCCCACTCTACCGTGTCGGCAAAAGCCCGCACAACCGCCTGACAGCAATTCATCTGCGCCTTGTACCGGGCGCCCAGTTCCGCGCGTTCCTCACTTGTCATACCATTCTCCTTTCCGTTAATCCCCATAGAACGACACCTGTTTTTCACGGAATCGCCGCTTAACAACCGTGGGATGCGACTCATTGATCGCCCGGTAGCGCGGACAATCCGCGTCATGGTCGTTGATGATTCCGCAAGCCTGAAGGTGCGAATAGACCGTAACCGATCCAAGGAACTTGAATCCGCGCCTTCGCAAGTCCCGGCTGATGAGATCGGAAAGCCCGTTGCTGACCGGGATATAGCCAAGCGCGTGTTTGTTGTACAAGATGGTCTTCCCTTCCGAGAACCCCCAGAGGTACGCGCTAAACGAACCAAACTCGGCACGAATTTCTCGGAAGCACCGCGCATTGTGAATCACGGCCTCGATCTTTCGCCGTGAGCGAATCATTCCTGGCTCATCCAAAATCCGAACGATGTCCCGCTCCCCATAGGCGGCGACCTGATCGTACTCGAAGTGCGCGAAACAGCGACGAAAGATTTCGCGCTTCTGAATCATCAAGTCCCAGTTCAACCCGCACTGCATGACTTCCAACATCAGAAACTCAAACTGTTTCCTGTCGTCATGGAGCGGTACGCCCCATTCTTGATCATGATACCGGATACAATCCGCACATACCCCGTTCCAATTACAATATCCCATACTTTCCTCCCTAAACCTCGCACGCGAATGATTGTACCACACAAAGCCACCCCTCCGTCAAGAGGTGGCATCGTTCGGTTGTGGGGCATATATGCCGCACCTCTGCGTGAGGTTAAAAACGAACAGGCTTGATGTGACAGGGCGCCCCCGCACAGCCCCTGCCCCCCAAAACCGGTGACGTCAGCCCCCACCCGATTTGCGCTTTGACCAATGGAGATGGGGCATGGTAGAATAGTCTTTTCTGAAACGACCGGACCGGATCGTTTCCAGACAGACTAACTCAGCGAAAGGAAGTGACGAGATGAACGAAATGACTCGAAAGGATTTTTTGAAGGGCACGTTGGCGTTGGGCGGATTGATCGCCACATCGCGCTTGCCCGCACTGGCGGATAATCCGGCGATTTTCCCCAAGCGAGGCAATTTTGAGCGGTTAAGCATCAACAAGGTTCATATCAACGCGGGCACCACCGAGCCTTTCTCCGTCCTGCACATTTCGGACACCCATTTGACGGATGCGTATCCGCAGGAGGATGAGAAGAAACAGAAGCTGAAGGCAGTGCGCACCCAAACATTCGGCGGCCGGCAGGAGGAGGCGCTGCGCGACTCGATCGCGTGGGCGAAAGCAAATACCGACTATCTGCTCCACACGGGCGATTTGATCGACTGGGTTTCGCAGGCGAACCTGGATCTGGTTAAGAAATACTACGGCGACGCGATGTTCGGTTCGATCGGGAACCACGAATACTCCCACAATATGTGGTTCGACAAGGGATCGGACGATACGGTGCCGAATCGTGTGCAAACGCATGCGTTGCTCGGCAAGTATTATCCGTTCAACGTCACATTCGCCTCGCAGGTGGTTCACGGCGTCCGGTTCATCTCGATAGACGATGTTTTCGCCCGCGTAACTTCCGAACAGGTCGAACTGTTCAAGGCGGAAGCGAAGAAAGGGCAGCCGATCATTCTCCTGATGCACGTCCCCTTCTACACCGACTTCATCTTCGGCACGAACGCGAAATACTGGAAATACGGATCGAAATTCCGCGGCTGGCCCGAAACGAGCGGAGAATACAAAATCCAAAAGGAAGATCCCACGACGCGCGACTTCATCGCCTACCTTAAGTCAGAACCCCTGCTGAAAGGTATTCTCGCCGGGCATCTGCACATCACGGTGCAGGATCGATTCTCCCCGACCGCGATGGAATACGTCGTTGGCGGCAACTACGGATTCGTCGGGCAAGAGGTTTCATTCACATAAACCGTTGGGGAGAGAAGAAACCATGAAACGCGGAACACTTCCAGCCTTTTCGTTGAAGATAGCCGTCGCAACCGTGACAACCTGCGTCTGCCATGCTTTGACAGGTGCGGAAGAGGCCAGCATCATTGACTCTCACAACATCGATATTGTCGAGAAGGCTCTCTGCTGCCGACCGGAAGGTCATGCGGTCGTGACAAACGCGCTCGCGAACCGGGATGACTGGAAGTTCCGCAACTACCAAGACCGCCTCCGGTATGAAGTTGGTGCTGATCAAAACGGGATGGGAGTCCTGCAGGTCATCGGCGTCAAGGAGGGGGACTCGGCGTGGCATCTGCGTTCGCGCCCCTTCCCGCTTTCGGGAGCGGGCGACGAATACCTGCTCACTTTTTCCGCGAAGTCCGATGTCCGCTTACGAGACCCGCTGAAAACCGGCGAGGGATTCAACAGTGCCATCGACTGGTTCGACGCGGCGGGGAAAAAGATCTCCAGCGAGCCGATACCGCACGGCATTGATTCCGCAAGCATTCTGACACCGATCCTTCTCCGCGGGAAAATACCGGCTGGCGCCTGTGCCGTCTCGCTCCAGTTCGGTTTCGACATCCCCAACCTGCCGCCACCGAAATGCACGACCTACCAAGACCTGGGCTTTTATCGGCTCGATTCCCGTACCCCGCGCTTCACGCGAAATGCAGGTTTTACCTCCGTGCCGCACGCGGGCGGAAAGATCGCATGGCGCGCCGATGTTCCCGCCGGATGCTCGCTCGCGTTCCAGTGGCGCGGCTCCGATGACCTGGACAAACTCTCCGAACTTCCTTTCCGCGGTCCCGACAACACGTCGCGGACTTTCTACACGGAACCGTTCGTCGCGGACGCGCCGTACATCCAATACCGTGTGGCGTTCGCCTCAAACGGTCAGGCAACGCCACGTCTCCACGCAGTTTCGACCACATCGTGGAAGGATTCGAACTGGAGTTGGCAACGGGATTGCCGGGCACCGTATGTGAAAGTTCTCAGCACAACGCCCACGACAAACCGCCTCGAACGGTTGCGCCTGTCGATCACCGATACCTCCGGTATTTCCTGGAAGACGTTGCGTGTCGTGGTGGACGGTAAGGACGAGACGGGACTATTCACCCGAAACGGGAATGAAATCTGGCGACAGGAGACTTCCGTACCGTGGACAAACGGATTTCACACGGTTCAGGTCACGGTTGCCGACACGCTGGGAAATTCGCGGACAAGTCAGAAGTGTTTCCTGATTGGCGAATCGCCCGCGACTGATCACGTCACCTTGCGCGACGATGGAATCACGTTGATCAACGGAAAACCGTTTTTCCCGATCGGGCTTTATGCGGTCTGCAAGCGGGAATTCAACGGGATGAATTTTGATGTCGCATTCAAAGGACTGAAAGACGCGGGCTTCAATTTCGCGCATACCTATGGGAACAGCTACGACCCAGAATTTCTGGCAGCCGCCGAGAAATACGGTTTGAAATTATGGGTAGGCGCCCGTTTCCCCGGGCAAAAGCTACTCGAAATTGGACGGCACCATCCGAGCGTACTCGCCTGGTATCTTGGCGATGACACCTCCGCGCACATTTCGCCGGAAGAAGAGACGGACTATCACGACGCCGTAAAAGCCGTCGATCCAAACACTCTCACCACGCAAGCGGATCCGTTGACACCGCAGTATTCGGATTATGTGAATGCGACGGATACATTCATGCCGGAGATTTATCCCGTGCGGGCAGACAAGGGCGATCCGACGGATCGGACTTGTGTGGCCATAACCATTCAAGATATGCAGGGCGTGGCGGACGCCATGCGCAAGTACGGGAACGGAATGCGGCACGCCTGTTGGCCGATCATCCAGTATTTCAAAGGATGGTCAGGATGGAAACACTTCCCCACACGAGAACAGTTGTTCGCTATGTCTTTCGCCGCAATCATTCAGGGGGCACACGGTATCACCTGGTACACCTACAGAGGATTCAATGAGAACGAGGGTGTCACCTCCTCTCCGGAGCGCTGGAAAAACATCTGCGACCTGGCTGGACGTCTTTCCGAACTGTCTCCCATCCTTGTGGAACGGACACCGGAACAACTCCCGCCCACCACCATTCTCAGCGGACCAACAGTAGATCCGTTGGGAAAGAACCCATCCGTGACACACCTGTTGAAACGTCACGGTGATTCCCGTTACCTCTTCGCGGTCAACGCCGCGACGGAAACGGTCCGCGCACGCTTCACACTCCCCAAGAACGTGAATCAAGCAGAAGTACTCTACGAACCGCGCAAACTCACGGTAGCCGGGAAAGCACTCGAAGATACCTTCGAACCATTCGCCGTCCACATCTACCGTCTGCGCTAGCGTCCTACGTTACGCAGAGAATTGGAAACAACAGAAACAACATCGAGAACAACTTCAATCCGGAAGGCTCGCAACCGCGAGCCGGATGAGACCCGTCGCGCGGTTGCGCGACGACCGCCAGCGGGTTTTCATTCCGCTGTTTCAGTTGTTGCCCTTTTCTGAAGGGATTCCTCTCTACATGAAATAAACCTAGATTCCTCGCTTGGGTTCTCGCGCAAAGCCGCTGAGGGCATAGAGTACGTAGAGAAAAGTCCGAAAAACAGCGGCTTTTCGATCTCAAAAGCACACGTTAAGAGAAAAGACTAATTCGCCCAAATGGAGAAAGTCCATAAAATTCCAAAACGCCATGATTCACCACGGAATATACGGAACTCATGGAATCGTCAGTCCACGAAACTTCTGATTTTCCGTACATTCCATATTTATTTCAAATTGTCCAACAGACGAATCGAGGGGAAAAGAAGTATGCAGTTAAGTGCGCGGACATAACATGCCCGCGCACTTTGCAACCTTCGTGAGAGCAGCCAACGGCTTCCCGACTGGCGACGTCGCGATTCTACCGGTTGTCTTTCATCTGCGGGAAGAGGATCACGTCGCGGATCACTTCGGTTCCCGTCAGCATCATCACCAATCGGTCGATTCCCAAGCCGAGACCGCCAGTCGGCGGCATCCCGTGTTCCAGGGCGAGGATGAAATCCTCGTCTATCTTCTCCGTGTCTTCGCCCGCCTGGTTCTCGAAGGCCTTGCGCTGTTCGAAGGGATTGTTTTGCTCCGTGTATCCGGGGCAAAGTTCTTTGCCCGCGACAACAAACTCGAAGACATCAACCAGCGAGGAATCATCCAGACACGTCCGGGCAAGCGGCACGAACTGGTGCGGAATGCGCGTGACAAAAGCCGGCTGACGCAAGTTTTTCTCGATCAGCTTGTCATAGACTTCGTGCGTGAGCAGAAGGTGATCCCATGCGGGATCGATCTCCTCCAGCCCCTTCTCCTTCGCCTTCGCCTTCGCATCCTCCAACGGGAGGGAGAACCAATCGTCGCCCATCAGCTCGCGGACAAGATCGGCGTACGCAACCTCCCGGTAGGGTGGACGGAAGTTTAGGATCTCCCCATCTTCTCCATACGGGATCTCCATTGTCCCGATCACCTTTTCGCAAAGGTGGGGCAGCATTCCCTCGATGATGTTTTTCATCGAAGTGCGGTCTCCGTATGCCTCGTAGATCTCCAGCACGGTGAACTCGGGATTGTGGGTACGGTCGATCCCCTCATTCCGGAAATCCTTTCCCAGCTCGAACACCTTGTCGAACCCGCCGACGATGAGCCGTTTGAGATAGAGTTCCGGCGCGATACGCAGCACCATGTCACGGTTCAGCGCGTTGTAATGGGTGAAGAACGGCTTGGCGGCGGCACCTCCCGCCTGCCCCTGGAGGATCGGCGTTTCCACCTCCAGGAATCCGCGCGACTGCAGGAAATTGCGAATCTCGGCAAGGATGCGTATCCGTTTGACGAAACGGTCACGTGACTCTTGATTCGTCATCAGGTCAAGATAACGTTTCCGGTACCGATCTTCTGTGTCCTGCAGCCCGTGGAACTTTTCGGGCGGTTGCTGGATCGCTTTCGAGAGGAAACTCCAGTTGTGAACCTCAATCGTCATCTCGCCGGTGCGGGTGCGGAAGAGGCGGCCCTCGACACCGATGAAGTCTCCGATATCGACATACTTGAAGGCCTGAAACGCGGTTTCATCCAGCAGATCCTTCTTGAAAAACACCTGGAAGGAATCGGTTCCATCCATGATGTTCGCGAAGGCTGCTTTCCCCATCCTGCGCACGGTCATCATCCGGCCGGCCGCGCGAACGGTCTTCTCCTCTTCGAAATTCGCACGGATTTCGGATAGCCTCGTCCGCTCGAAAGCTCGCCCGAACGGATCGTATCCCAATTCCTCCAACTTCTTCATGTTGGCGATACGCTGATCCCGATATTCGTTGGATGAGACGTTTCGCGTCGGCTGATTCGACACCTGTTTCTCTTTCATCTCTTCTGACATGGTTGACTCCTTTGTCCTGGCGGATGCTTCCTACTTCTTGGGGCGATTATTGCGACGGTGGCTGTTGAACCCGCCGCGTTTCCGAAACTCCCCATCACGCGACTTGCGGTTCTTGCTACGGAATCCGCCTCCGCCACCGAAGCGAGGCCCGTCTCCACCCGGACGGCGCGGACGGCGGAAGGAATCCCGATCCCCACGATCACCACCGAACCCACCATCATCACGATCGTCGAAACGACGCGGCCTACGGTCGCCACCGAAACGCGGCGGACGGTCATCATCAAAACGGCGAGGTGCCCTGCCGCCGCCGAAACGAGATCCGTCGTCATCGAAGCGACGAGGCTTGCGGAAAGAATCGCGCTCTCGGCGATCCCCACCGAAACCGCCTTCGTCGCGGTCGTCGAAACGGCGCGGGCGGCGGTCGCCACCGAAGCGCGGCGGACGGTCATCGTCGAAACGACGTGGCGGTCTGCCGCCGCCGAAACGAGGTCCGTCGTCATCGAAACGACGAGGTTTGCGGAAAGAATCACGATCCCCACCGAACCCGCCACCATCACGGTCATCGAAACGACGAGGTTTGCGGTCGCCTCCGAAACGTGGCGGACGGTCGTCACCGTCGAAGCGGTGCGGCGGTCTGCCGCCGCCGAAACGAGGTCGTCCCCTATCCCCGCCGTCGTGACGACGCGGGCGTTCAGACCGTTCCCCTTCCCAATCCTTGCCTAGCCAGGAACGTTTCGCACGTTCCTCGGCGGTCATCACATGACCGCTACGCATATCGTCATCTTCCGCCGGAAAGCGGTCATCCTCATCGAAAAAGCGTTCCCGCCTTTTTTCGCGACGATCGGGACGATCCCGGCGGTCGCCACGCTTCTCAAACGAACGAGCGCGACGCCGTTGTTCGCGGTCGATATCCAAGTCCTCGCGAAACGGCGCATCCTCCTGCTTTTCCTTGCGGCGCTGTTTCTTTTCCGGTTTCTTGTCCTCCGGCAGATGATGCCCGCCGGAACGATACGGCTTGGCGTACCAAGGCGTGGCATCCGCCCCTCCCCCGGCAACGGGGGCAACCGGTTTCGGCGCTGCGGGAGAAGGCGTCTCCGCAACGAGATCCGCATCCGTCTTCGCCACATCAACCGGCGTTTCGGTCGCTTTCGATTCCCCCGATTCCGCAGCGGGAACCACCGGAACATCGGCAGCATTCTCGGAGACAACCGATTGCGCTTCAGGCGCGGAGACCGTCGCTTCATCCGCGGGTGCCTCCTGATTCCGATTCACATACTGATTATCCGATTCCAACATTTCCTCTGCCTCCGATTTTTTCCCGAAATCTGTCTGTTTCAATCCCCTCTTACTGGGACGTTTCGCACCACGTTCCTGACGATCCGAATGACCTTTCGTTTTCTTCCATGCCGGTTCTGGCGCATTGCCGCCCTTCCCTGCCGCAATCTCCGCCTTTTCGGAATGGTACGGCTGGTCACGATCAATCTCGATCTCTTTCTTGATCATGCGCTCGATGCTACGGAGAAATCCGCGCTCCTCCGAACTGACGAACGAGATAGCCGCCCCCGAAGCGCCTGCGCGCGCGGTACGGCCAATGCGGTGGATGTACGACTCATCTTCCTCCGGCAGATCGTAGTTGACCACGTGGGAGATGCTATCAACATCGATTCCGCGCGACGCGATATCCGTCGCCACGAGAACGCGCACCTTACCGTTGCGGAAATTCTCCAGCGCGCGGGTGCGTTGCATCTGGGACTTGTTGCTGTGAATCGCCTCGGCACGAATCTCGTCCTCGTGCAGACGCTTCACAACCTTGTCCGCGCCGTAGCGGGTGCGCGTGAAGACCAGCACCTTGTCATACTCTGGATGCGTTTGCAGCAGATACGTGAGCAGGCTTCCCTTGTTTCCCCGATCCACAAACATCAGGCGCTGGTTGATGCGGTCAACCGTCGGCGCCTCCGGCGAAATGGTGATCGTCACGGGATCCTTCACCAACGTCGCCGCCAGCCTCCGGACCTCGCGGTTCAAAGTGGCGGAGAAGAACTGCGAATGCCGCTGTTCGGGCAAATGGGCAATCACTTTTTTGATGTCGGGCAGAAAACCCATGTCCAACATCCGGTCCGCCTCATCCAGAACGAACTCCTCGATCAGGTCCAGGAAAACATACTTCTGCTCCATCAGGTCGAAGAGCCGTCCAGGCGTCGCAATCACGATATCGGCGCCGTTCTGCATCGCCCTCACCTGCGGGTTCTGGCTCACGCCGCCGAATACGACCGCGTACCGGATATTGACGAACTTGCCGTAATCGGAACAGCACTTCGCGATCTGGGCGGCCAGCTCACGCGTCGGCGCAAGAATCAACGAACGAGGATGCTTCGGAACCGTTTCCTTCTGGTTCGCCAGCAACCGGTGCAAAATCGGAAGGAGGAACGCGGCGGTCTTGCCCGTTCCCGTCTGCGCTCCCCCCAACAGGTCTTTTCCCGTCAGCAAAACGGGAATCGACTGCTCCTGGATCGGAGTCGGATTCAGATATCCAACTTCGGCAATCGCGTGCTGCAGCAACGGATTCAGCTGCCCAAAGGCGTTATTCGCAAAAGCTGCGGGGATTTCGCCCTTCGGGACCGGCACCTCGCGAGGCTCGTCATGTTCCGCAAATCCGGGGTGACGATTACCTTTCCGCCGAAAAGGACGGCGACCTCTGTCTTTCCGTCCGTGGAATTTATCTGTGTACATAAGGGGTGGAATTATACTCTTTTCCAGCCGTATAATCAAGCCGATTAGCGCAATTTTTTTTGTTTTGAACTTGTCCAAAAGTTGGCAGGTTAGCCTCCCACTCCCACACTCCGCACGGAATGTAAATTCAGTGACCTGTTTCCCTCTGCGTTCGTTGTGTAAGACAAACTTAGTCCCATTTTCATTCCCGCGTGAGCGCGAGCTAGGGGCTAACCACATAAACATCCAACCACAACTGAAACACCGGATAGACAACCGAGCGACGGATTCCATCCGGATCGCGGTTTCGAGCCTTCCCGATTCAAGTTATTCTCGATGTTGTTCCCGTTGTTTCCTTACCCTGCCTTTGGGTAGCGTGTTAAGCAATACCCTCGCAAAGGGGTGCACCCCATTCTTTGCGGCTTTGCGTGCGCAAAATCCCTCCGTCTGTTCCGTGGTTGATTCAAATTGTTCAACCGAGGAATCCAGGTTTAATCATTTACCATTTCAAAACGTAGCGATTTAACCATTTAACCATTCCCGGCCGGTCCGCCTCCCGATTTCCCGATTTCCGGGCTTGAAACCGGCGCGGGGATGCGGTATCATGATCGCGTCCTTTCGGCGGGGCGGGGTGCCCCCCAGGCGGAAACGGAGGCAAAGGCATGGCAAAGTATCTCGACCCAAAGGCGGACGTGACCTTCAAGAAGGTTTTCGGGGAGCACAAGGATCTCCTCATAAGCCTCCTCA
>JAFSTA010000054.1 GCA_017450695.1 Kiritimatiellia bacterium
TCGCGCACGGCTTTGCCGTGCGCGACTTTTGTTTTAGCCCGTAGATTTTCGAATGCGGTCGATCGTCAACCTTGCCTATAAGTTGACCGGTTAAGTGTGTTAAGCAATGCGGTTACCGCAGCATATTTTTCACGCGGAGACGTTGAGGGGAGGGACGCGCCCCGTCGCGTCCGTAATGCGTATCCGGAATGCCCGGAACATCCGGTTTGCCCAGCTGAACACGCTTACCCAGCTAACTGCTAGGCGAGGTTTGGGCGAGACGTTCGGGGAAGCGGCACTCCTGCCGCTTCATTCCATTTCCATGAGAAGCGACAAGCGTGTCGCTTCCCCGATTGGGCATTCCTACTACACTCTCGTCTATAACTTCAACCTCCGGCGCGTAGTATAGCAAGTTATCTGAATCGAATCACTCACGCAACGCGTGAGCGGGGGCTAACAGCTAATACATAACATGGTTCTAAAGAGCGTTTGCCTAAAACACAACACGAATTCGGGAAGTTATGGGCTACTGGCCGCCATGAAAACAATAGCTCTTTTCTCGGAGAATGCCCGCGAGTACGGTCGCCAGTTTCTCAAAGGCGTCGTACACTACGCCCTTGGACACCGCAACTTGCGACGACGCAGCTCATGGATGCGGCACTGTCGCATCCAGAACGCCCCAAGGCGCGCCCAACGTTCAAAGTGAATCCGGGAATACTCGTGGAAAGGACTTCAACCGCCGTGTTCCCCGTCGATCCTCCTTGGTTCGCCACTGCGCTCTCTTACATCGAAACGCACATGTGCAGCCCCGTCTCGACGGTCGATGATGTACATTCCTTTCCTGCCTTTACTCTCCCATTTCCATACGCTCTATGTACACGGTTCGCAGTATGTCACTTGAATTCGAGTGTTGCGACGGACGGGAAGTGGTCACTTGGATAGAGCCGTGTGCCGGGGCGCGTATCGGAGACTGTGCGGTAGTCCAGCACCGTCGTTTCTGGCGAAACGTAGATGTAGTCGATGCGCTTCATGTCGGACTTGTCGCCGGGGATGCTTCTCTGGTCGATCGGTTTCTTGAGCGCCTCCACGATCAAGAGTTCCTTCTCATGCCAGCTCCAGAAGTTGAACGTCCGCCACGAGCCCTGCGGCGGCGTCTTGGAAAGGTAGATGGCGTCGGTGAGCAACTTCGACACGGACTTCGCCGGCTTCTCGTATTCAAGGCAGTTGTGGTCGCCGACCAGCACGACGGGCGCACCCCTGCCGAAGTCCTTCATGCGCTCGATGATGAGCAGCATCCCCTTTTCGCGCGCCTCCTCGCTCTTGTGGTCCGTGTGGGTATTGGCGAAGGAGAACGTCCTGCCCGTTTCCTTGTCCTTCAGAACGGCATACGTGCAGATCCGCTGGATTGCCGTACCCCACGATTTGGAACCTGGCACGTCTGGCGTCTTCGAGAGCCAAAACGTCCCGTTCGTGACGGCCTCGAACCTGTCGCGCCGGAATGCCACGGGCGAAGCCTCGCCGTGTACGCGGTCTGCGTTCCGGCCCTCGCCGATGAACGCATAGTCCGGGAACCTCTGCTCTAGCCAGGTACGCTGGTCCGGCAGAACCTCCTGGAATCCGACCACGTCGGGGCTCTCGCGCTCGACCATGCGTGCGAAGTCGTCGCGCCGCGCCTTCCAGTTGTTGTCCGGGGATTTCCTGTCGCCCGCCGAATAGCGGACGTTGTACGTCATCACGCGCACCTGCGGCGCCTTCGCCGCAGGGCGGGTGCCAGCACCAGATGTCACCGTCGCGACAATCGCAACTGCGGCCGTAATCATAAGTGTTTCCTTCATTTTTCTTTCACCTTTCTTGTTGTCATCAGACATGTACCACCTTACTTGCCAAGGGCGGGTGGCTGAGAGTATTGGACACGAAAGAGACGGGTGTCGGGCGAGGCGAAGACCGTGCGGAACGAATCGGCGTCCTGTACCACAGTCTCACCCGTCAGAAGATCCACAACCCGTGCTGCCTTTGTGCGCAAGCGAACCGTCTTTTCGCCGCCATCCTTTGTGTGGACGGCGAGGAAACCCTCCTTCGCGAACACGGTCGCGGGCGCGTCGAGATAGAGATGCACACCCGCTTCCGAGGCGATCTTCGTGAGCGATTCGGGCGTGAAGAGCCTGTAGTCGTAGGCATAGACGCTGCGCCATCCTTCCATCTGCGAGACGCTTACCCCAGGCGTCTTGAACGGAACGCCCGCCCACTCCTTCACGCGCGCGGCGTGGAGCGTCTTGCCGTCCGTCACGCCCGGCGCGTAGCACCAGAGCACCGTGCGCCCGCCCGTACACACCTTCTCGCGGAGGAACTTGGCGCGCTCCGACGTGATAAGAAGCGTGGAGTTGAGGCACACGAGCTTGTAACGGTTCATGTCCAGAACGGGGAGGTCGTCGAAGGAATAGATGTCGCAGGGGGCGGCGATGCGGGTCAGCTGATTACGAAAATGTTGACCGAACGCACGTTCGAGCGGACACTTCTCGTTGACATGGTAGAGCGATTCCGGATCGCAAACAATCAGCATCTCCGCAACGGACGGCGTTGGCTTGAGGCCGTCCTGTATCTTCTTCAGCGCGGCGATGCGCTCGCGCAACTTTTGGTTGCGGTAGAACTGTCCCCACATGTCGAACCACCAGTAGCTGGCGTTGTTCGCCATGGCGAAGGCGGCCTCTCGCGTGTTGCCGGCGAGGTCGTCCTCCAACGTCTTCCAGAGACCCTTTCCCCACTGGTTCTGGTCGTGCGGGCCGAAGTCGATCTCATGCAGGAAGCGCTTGCCGTGGCGCAATGCCGTGCCATAGACGAGCTGGCTGCCGGAGCCGCCCCCGATCGTGCGGTCGGAGTAGTTACCGGGCGCGATGAAAAAGTCGATATCGGGCGAGGCGTACACGCGGCCGTAGTCGAGATGCGCGAAGGATGTCTGGTTGGGGTTGCTCATCAGGTAGTATCCGAAGAACACGCCGATCTCCTTCGCCTTCGGAATGGCCTTGCGCGCGGCGGAGGCGAAGAAGAGGATGGCGTTCGCCGTGATGGAGTTGTGGAACTTCCAGTAGGCGATCTTCTCCGGCTCTGCGGCGGGGTCATAGACGAGGTCCTCGAACGCGGCGCGGTGGAGCGCCGTCGGCGAGGGCGGTTCATCGCCAAGGGAAAGATTCCTCGCGGCACACCATCCCCGCCACCCCTTGTTCTTCGCGTAGCTGGTGCGGCCACGGTCGTATTCGTACCACTCGCTCGTGCCGCCGCCGGAGAGAATGTACGCGCCGATGCGGTCGCCCCACTTCTTCTCGGCGTAGGCGATGAAGTCGAGCATCCACTCCTTCGTGCGGTTGCGCCATTCGGGCATGACGCCCGCGTGGGTGATGTCGGTGAAGGAGTCGAGCCAGAACTTGTGCGTGGCCCAGTAGGGCGTGTTGAGGTCGATCATCACCATGAAGCGCGCGTTCGGACTGGCCTTCACGAGATCCTCCGCCTGCGCGTCCAGCGCCGACCAGTCGTATTGCTTGAAGCCCTTCCAGATGAGCGGGTATTCGGAGTAGGGATCGCCGCGTCCGTTGATCGTGTTCGACGCGAAGAAACAGCGGTTCGTAATGCCCATCGCTGCGAATTGCCCCGTGCGCTCCAGCTCCTTGTTGAAACTGCGGTAGGTCACCCACAGCTGCTTCCGGCACTGTTCCTTGAATCCGACCGGAGCGGAATCGCACAGGTCCTTCCCCCGGGTGAGGACTGGATTCATCACGGCCGCGCCCGCCGCACAAAGCGCGACGGCAGTAAATATGACATGATGGAATGACCTTCTCATGGCGGATATTATACCACGCTCCCCGTCAGTTGCAATATGCGGAAAAATCGCGGATGAAGGGCGTTGCGGCGGACTTGGCGACCGAGAGGCGCAGACGGGACGCCTCGATCTTGTCGAAGCGGACGATGTGCTTGTGCCCGATGCAGGAACCTTTGTAGATTTTACGCCATCCACCATCGCCGGACTGCGCCTCTACGGTGAACTCCCTCACGCGCTCGCCACGTTCAATGCGCTCCATCAGTATGACCTGGTTGACCGGTCCCTTGTCCTTCGGGATCGTAAGTTCCACGCTATTGCCTTCGCCCTCTGTAGCACAGATTTTGTTGGCGTAGCGTCCCTTGATGAACCGCCCGAACTCGGCGTATATCTTCATTTCGTTCTCGGCAATGAGTCCGTCCGGCTGCGGCGCGGCGTTGAGGATGAGGTTGCAGTTGCGCCCTACGGAACGGTCGTACATGTTGATGAGGTAGTCCATCGTCCAGTACGGAACTTTGCTCGTGCAGAGCCACTTGCCGCGGCCGAGCGGCACGTCGCACTCGCCCGGCATCCACTTGAGTCCGTCCGGCGTGCCGGAGAACTTTTCCTCCCTCGACTCCTTTACGCCGTCGGATTGCGTGACATCCCTGCCTGTCGCCCAGCACGGATACGGCGCGATGCCCCGCGTTCGTTGCCGACCCAGCGGATGATGTTCTTCGCCTGTTTCGGTTCCTGGAAGAGGATTGCGTTCGGCTGAAGCCGCTCGATGATCTCCAGAGCGCGGGGCCCGCCCTGTTCCGGGGGCAGGATGCCGCCGTCGAACCATATCTCGAAAAGCTCGCCGTAGTTGGAGAGATGTTCCGTCAGAACGGCCTCGCAGCTCGCGGAATACTTCTGCGCCGAAATGCAATGGCTATTCAGTAATTTCAACGGTTTCCGTTCGGCAATTTCAACGCCCAACACCCGTCATGTTACCGCACTATACAGTCCCTATCGATCCATTAATTCTCGAAAAACGCGACGAAACCCATTACTTTGAGAATATAACAGAATGCTCGGCGGGGTCTGTCCCCGCTTCGGTTCCTTTTTGGAATCCCTGAAAAGTTGCATGATAGAGACTTTTAGCACCCTAAAAAGTTGCAGCGCAGGGACTCCACATGTTAACTCGCGCGCGCGAATTTCCAGTGCAACACTCTGGGTTTGCCGCATGACCTGATGGCGGCTTGAGAGAACATTCCCTGGAACGGAATTTCTGGGAAGGGGTTGCAACCGTCAGGCGTCGGCTGTATGCTTTCTTGCAAAGACA
>JAFSTA010000055.1 GCA_017450695.1 Kiritimatiellia bacterium
CGACGACGCCTTCGGTGTCGCCCGCCTCAAATAGCGCGTTGGTGGTCGGCACGGAATCATTGATGCTTTCGGCGATGATCTGGATCATGGTGTGTTCCTTGTTGGTGGGTGGACGGTTGTCTGTTCCAACACGGATTCGATGAGTCGGATCGTCTGTTCCGTGTCGGAGAAATCCTGAATGACGGCATCGGCGCCGCTTCGCGTGAGGTCGTCGAGGGAGACCCAACCCGTGCCGACGGCGAGCGCGGCCAGGCCGTTGCGGTGCGCCGCCTCGATGTCGCGCGGCGTGTCGCCCACCAGCAGTCGCGGCGTTCCCCCTTCGGGGGCGCGTCCGATCGCCAGCCGCGTGATCTCGTTGCGGTCCTCGCTCTCGTCGCCATAGGCGCCGAAGGAGAAGCAGGAATCGACGCCCGCGTGGCGTACCTTCGCCCACGCCGTGGCGCGGATGTTCCCCGTGACAAGCCCCAGGCGATAGCCCCGGTTGTTCAGCTCTCGCAGCAATTCGGGAACGCCGGGAAAAATCTGCGGCGGCCTCGCGTCCATCGCGGCGTCGAGATGCCGGGCGAGGAGAAAGAAGAAATGTTCCTCCCGCGCGGGCGAGTTCGGGACGCTGCAACGCGCCGCCATCTGGCGGATCACGCCGGAATCGGTGGCGCCGACAAACGAGATGGCGCCGATGTCCGGGTATTCTACCCCATACGCGCCGCGGAAAGAGGCGGCGAACGCGATCCTGCCGACACCCCGCGCAAACAGGAGTGTCCCGTCAATGTCGAATAGAATGGACGCTTGGCTATTCATCGTGAAACGAGGGACTAGTGTAGGGAGAAACCGCCGCTTTGTCGAGCAAGAACGGAGAACAGGCGGCAGAAAAACCGGAAACCGGCTGTTTCCAGCCGCGCGCAGAACCTAGCAAGGGGCACCCACGCCTTGAAAACCCAACCCCGTCAGTTTCGCGAGCAGGCGCGGGGTCGCGTGGAGGAGTTCGACGCGCGTGGCGTCGAACTGGCGGCGCATGGGATAGCCGCCGCGCAGTCTGTCGAATCCCTTGGCGCGCACCTGTGCGTCGGCGGAGTCCGTTTCGCGGAAGCGTCGGTCATCCGCCCCGATGTCATAGACGCGCAGCACCAGAGGACGCAGGAAGGCTTCTTCCTGCGCCTCGGTGACGACCCCGCTCGCGTCCGCCCGCCAGACCGGCAGGGGCGGAGGCGGCAGCTCGAACGGGAAGGTGGCGGGTACGCCCAGAAACGTACACGCCTTGCGGTAAACCATCGCGGTACCGTTGACCTTACCCTCGAACGAGTGTCCCGCGATGTGCGGCGTCTCCACATCCGCCACCGCCGCCAGGTCGCGGCGGTAGGCCGGTTCCCCTTCCCAGCAGTCGATGACCAGATGCGCGATCCGTCCCTCCCGTCTCGCCGCCAGCAAGGCATCCGTCTCCACAATCGCGCCGCGCGCCGCGTTGCACACGATCACGCCGGGTTTCATCTTGGCGACGGCAGCGGCGTCCAGCAGATGGAAGGTCGGGAAGTCGCCGCCCTTTTCCAGCGGCGTGTGAACCGTGATGATGTCCGAGGCTGCGAGCAGTTCGTCCAGGGAGACGAAGCGCGTCGCGTCCTCCTCAAACGGCAGGTCGGGACGCGGCGTCGTCTCGCGCAGCTGGCGCGGCGGGTCGTTGGCGAGAACGTTCATGCCGAGCGAACGCAGGTGGCGCACGACGCGTCTGCCGACATTGCCCACGCCGATCACGCCGACCGTTTTTCCCGCCAACGTGAATCCGAACTTTCCGCTGAGGAAGAAGAGCGCGGCGGTAATGTAGTTCGCCACACTCTCCGCATTGCAGCCGGGCGCGGGCGTCCACGGAATTCCGCGCGCCTCCAGATACGGGATGTCGATGTGGTTCACGCCGATCACGGCGGAACCGTAAAAGCGCACGCGGCTTCCGTCCAGCAGCGCGGCGTTCACCTTGGTGGTCGAGCGCGTAAACAGCAGATCGACGTCGCGCACGTCCGCCGCCGTGATCTCACGCCCATCCTTCGCGGAAACCTCGCCGAGCGTACGGAAAGCCTCCACCGCATACGGCATATTCTGATCGCACAAAATTTTCATCACGAGTCCTTGTTCTGTGCCGGCGCATTCTTGTGCCGCCCTTCCAGCCACGCGAGGATGCGGTCGCCGACTTCGCGCTTGGTGAGCAGAGGAAGGGAGTGCTGGCGGATTTCGCCCGCCTCCGGATAGAGGAGGGTGACGCGGTTGGTATCCACGCCGAATCCGGAATCCGCGCGGGTGACATCGTTGGCGACGATCAGGTCCAGCCCCTTCGCCGTCAGCTTGCGTTTCGCCTCGGCCAGGGGATCGCCCGTCTCCGCCGCGAACCCGACAAAGAGACGCGCTCCTTTCTCCGGCGCGATCGTCCGCAGGATGTCGGGGTTCGCCTCCAGCTCCAGCACGGGGCGCATCCCCTGCTTCTTCAACTTCTGCGGACTGCACTCGCGGGGACGCCAGTCGGCGACGGCGGCGGTCATCACCAGCGCGTCGTGGGTCGGCAGCTCGGCACGGAGCGCGGCGAGCATATCCCGCGCACTCACCACATCGACGCGGCGAACGCCGTCGGGCGTCGGCAACGTGACCGGGCCCGCGATCAGCGTGACGGCGTGACCGCGCACCGCCGCGCTCTCCGCCACGGCGAAGCCCATCTTCCCGGTCGAACGGTTGCTCAGGAACCGGACCGGATCGAGATATTCGCGGGTCGGTCCCGCGGTCACGAGTATCCGCATCATAACGGTTGGGTGGTTAGGTGGTTTGGTGGTTTGGTAGTTCGGTGGTTGGGTGGTTTGGTAGTTGGGTGGTTCGCCCGCCGACTATTTCCCGCCGTCTTACTTCACCCACACGGAGATACGGCGGGCCTTGTACTGCCCCGCGTTGGAGGAGAACGTCCAGTCCGGATGTCCCGTCGGGGCCGAACCGAAACCGAGATCGCACGCCGTAGAACTGTTGTTCATGCGGTTGAACGCGAAGATGGTTTTCTTCGCCGCCGGATCGTGAATCTGCAGGCAGCTGTAGCCGAACTTGTCCGTGTTTGTCGGCGTGTCGTTGATGTCGTGCGTCTTGTCATCGCCCGGCGCGGAGGGATCGGCGCGCCTGGACGTGTAGCTGGAGTTGTAGAACTCGATCAGCCCCGCGCCGTTCGTCACCGGCTTCACGACAGCGGTGTTCGTGCGGACGGTCAGGTTGCTAACGGGGCGACGAATCTGGCGCGCGCCCGGCTTGGCGGTCAGCACGAGGTCGTCGCTCTTCGGCGCGAAGGCGTCCATCGCGGCCATGACGAACGAGGTGTCGCCGTTCTGGTTCTGAAGTTCGAGCAGGTAAGCCACGCGCTTCACGCCCTCGCGGGAGGCGAGCGTCTTCGGCGGCGGCTGCTTGTTGAAATCCACGCAGATGGGAATGTCGAAGCGCTGGACGCAGGTCATGTCTTTCAGTTCGGGCAGCTTCTCCGCCGCGCCGATCGGAATCTGGATGCCGCACCGGAACGGTCCGACCGGAAGCCCGGCGCCATTTACGAGATTCGGAGTGGAACCGTTGTAGGCGGCGAAACGCATCGAGACGGGAAGCTCGCCGTTCGGCGCCGTGAGGATGACATCCGTCCCGTCGATCTTCGCCTGCGCGGGAACCCACCCGCCGCAGAGGCCGCGCACCTCAAACTCGTTGGGCGCTTTCCCGTCGCGCGTCTTCAGTCCCTCCGCGTCGGCGAGCGAAACGCGCAGCGCGTTCCCCTCCGCCTTGTAGCCCTTCAGCGTGGGCGTCTTCCACGGACGCGTGAACTTGCCGTACACGCGATCCAACGCCTGATCCGCCATGCGCATACCGACCGTGCGCTTGTCAATCGGGTGGATGTCGTTCACGTTGCCGACATCGTTGATAACGGTGTAACCGCTGTTCGGCACCTTTTCGGGAACGCGCGCCTGAGCCTCCTGCATGATGGCGAGCGAGGTGTCCTTCGCGTCACCGTATTTGTAGGGGGCGAGCTGCACCAGGAAATAGGGGAAGTCACCCTGTCCCCACTCGCGACGCCAGCCGCGCACGAGCGAGACCGTCTTGTCCAGATAGACCATGCCGTCGCGCATATTGTGGCAGCCCTGATACCAGATCGCGCCCTTGATGGCAAACGGCACGAGACCTGCCACCATGCCGTTCCACAGCACGGTCGGAACGTCCTGCGGACGATTCCACTTGCCGAAGTTCTGCAACATCCACAGGTCGTCCGCATGTCCCGCAGGCGTCCACGGTTCGATGCCGGTGCCGCCCCACGAGCTGTTGATCAACCCCACGGGAACCTGAAGCGTCTTGTGGATCGTCTCGCCGAAGAAGTAGGCGACCGCGCTCTGCGGCGGAATCGTCTGCGGTGTCGTCACCTCCCACACCGCCTCCACGTCATCGAGCGGTTCCCTGGAAATCTTGTGCGCAACGTTGAAGTGGCGGATCAGCGGCCAGTTCGCGGCGGCGACTTCCTTCTCCCAGTCCTTGACCTTCCGGCGCGAACTCATGGTGAACTCCATGTTGCTCTGACCCGAACAGAACCAGACCTCGCCCACGACCACGTTCTGGAAGACGAGTTCATTCCCGCCCTTCACGCGGAACTCCGCGCCCTGCGACGAAACCTTCAGCGGCGCGAGCTTGAGCTTCCACTTGCCCTGCGCGTCCGCCTTCGCCGAGACGCTCTGTCCCGCGAACGAAACCGTCACCTCTTCGCCGGGCGCGGCCTTGCCCCAGACGGGAACGGGCTGCCCCTGCTGCAACACCATATCGTTGCCGAAAACCTTCGGCATCGAGACCGCCGCAAACAATCCCTCCGCCGCGAAACAGGCGGCCACGAGCATCAACATCTGTTTTTTCATTTTCAAGTTTCCTTTCTGGATAGGCAAGAGTGTAGCAAATCCCAGCATAGATGCCTAGTAGCTTTTCACTTCTCGCCGGACACGGCTGGGTGGTTCGGTGGTTGGGTGGTAAGCCCGCCAAGCACCGTCTAGAATGACTAGAAGTTCTAACCTCGTCCAAAAAGCCGCTGACTCCTGCGTAATTGTGTAATTCTGTTTTGCGTGATTTTAGATTGAATTTTCTATCGGGGAATGGCACAATACCGTCACTCCTTGTTATCAGGTGAAAGGATACTCCAAATGAAAGCAAATTCAACAAGCCTCCTTTTTGAAAAACGGTTGATTCCAACAGCGGCGGTCATCGCCGCGATTTTGACGGCGTCGTCCCGCGCGGCGGTCGGCGAGACGCCTCCCGCCCGCACGCACGCCTTCCGGAAACCGGCGAAGATGGAGATGCTGCGTCCTGGCGAGGTCAAGCCGCAGGGGTGGTTGCGTGACTGGTGTGTCACTGCCCGCAACGGCTATGTCTCACGGATGGACGAGATCGACCAGGCATTCCCGCGCGCGTGGAACCGCGACTTCCATCCTCGCGGCAAATATCTTGACTGGGGCGACCCCAACAAGGGCGCCTGGTGTACCGAAGGGGGCGCGTACTGGTTCGAAGGTCTCGTGCGCCTCGCGTGGGAACTCGATGATGCGGAACTGAAGGCATACGCGACCAAGCGCCTCGAACCACTCTTGGAGCGCATGAACCCGAACGCCATCGCCTTCGTCTATTGGATGGACCGTAACGATCCCGAACAGATGGCGGAGGTGGAGCGCACCAACCACGGTTTCATCGTGGGCGCGAGCGGACGCACCACGCGCGCCATGCTCGCCTACTGGGAGGCGACGGGCGACGAACGTGCCCTCCGCGCCCTCACGTGGTGTCTCGACGATCCGCGCTTCTACTTCTTCGGCAACCCCATCTCCATCCCTGCGGCGGCGTGTGACACCTGGCGGTACAGCGGCAGCGAGAAACTCGCTAAGTCCATCGACAACTTCTTCGCCACGAAACCCTATCCAGACAAGTGGCCCGCCATGCGCTACGGCACGCCCCTCAGTACGGACATCCTCGCGCTCTCCCCTCGCCAACACACGAAGAATTGGGACTGGCGCCGCCAGCACGGCGTCCTGTTCTATGAATCCGTGCTCTCCTGGATCAAGGGAACGTGCTGGACGGGCGACGTGCAGTTCTTCGCGAACGCCGTCTCGTGGATGGATTGGACCGAACGCCACTGCCGCCAGCCCTACGGCGTGATCGTGGCGGACGAGTCGTTCGGATATCCCGGACCGTCCCGTGGCACCGAAACCTGTACCGTGGCCGGCGACATTCTCGCCTACACGACACTGGCCGCCATCACCGGAGAAGGCCGCTACGCCGACCACGTCGAGCGCAGTTTCTTCAACGCCGGTCCCGCTTGCACGTCGCGCGACTTCATGCACCACGTGTACTTCCAAACGCCGAACCGTACCGTTGGAGACGGGTCGTTCCGCAATCCAGTCGGCCCCGGCGCCAGCGGTGCCGTGTACAAGGCGAAGCACTGGCCGCTCTGCTGCACGGCCGCGCTCGCGCGCATCCTGCCCGGTTATGTGCAGTGGATGTGGATGAAGCCCGCAGCCGGCGGACTTGCCGCCACGCTCTACGCGCCGAACACGCTGGAGACCACGTTGGGGGGCACAGCAGTCAAAATCGAGACCAAGACCACCTATCCCTTCAGCGAAAAGTTGGTTCTGTCCGTCTCGCCTGCTTCTCCGCTTCAGTTCCCGCTTCGTCTGCGCATTCCGGAATGGTGCGCAAACCCGCAGATCGCCGTAAACGGCGATGCACAGAAACGAACCGTCGGTGCAGACGGCTTTGCCGTCATCGACCGCGAATGGAAGACGGGCGACACCGTGTCGCTTCGTTTCCCAATGGCGCCGAAGGTGGAAACGATGCGCGATTTCAACGATAACGGCAAACCGTACTGCTCGCTCTCCTTCGGTCCGCTGCTCTTCGCGTACGGAATTGCGGAGAAGGACGAGAATACGCCCGAGCCAAATGCGCGGGTGAACTGGCGACTCGATTCCTCACGCGTCCTCGCCGACACGCAGGTCGTCCGCGAGGCGATGCCCGCGAAGTGGAACTGGCCGCTCGCCTCCCCGCTCCGCCTGAAAGTGAAGTCGGCAACCGGTGAACCGCTGGAACTGGTGCCATACGGCTGTGCAAAACTCCGCGTTTCGATGTTCCCGGATGACGCGGGGGAGACCACATCGCCTGTTACGGGATGTAACTAAGGGTACGTTTCCTGAACCCCAACGACCCGCTTCAAACTTATCGACAAGGTACCATCATGAGCAAGACCATTCTTTTGACTGCCCTCATTGTCGGTACATCATGGATGGCGTGTGGTGCTACGCGCGCGTCCCTGACCGGTACAACCGACAAGAATCCTGTCTCCTATCGTCCAACCGAAACGATCGTCTTCACACTGACCCCCAACGGCGGTGATCTCGTTCGCTGGGAACGAACGGGCGATGACGGCAAGACCGAAAAGGGCGAGGAGAAAGCGGATACGCCTGTGGTGGTCAAGACCGCGCACGATCGCCCCGGTTTCGTGCGTCTCGTGGCGGAACTCATCGACACCTCCGGCAAAGCGGTTGCGCGGTTTGACGGCGGCGCGGGCGTGTCGGTGGATGCGATTCGTCCGGACAAACCGGAACCGGACGACTTCGACGCGTTTTGGACACGGCACAAGGAGACGCTTGCGAAGGTGCCGATGGACGTCGCGACTTGTCGTGAGGTGGCGAGCGGACGCGCCGACGTAAAACTCTACGAGGTATCGATCCCCTGCGCGGGACCGCGTCCTTCGACCGGTTTCCTCTCCATCCCCGCGAACCCCGGCAAATATCCGGCGCGCGTCCATTTTCACGGATACAATGCCAGCTGGTTGCCTGACGCGCACAACACACCGAAACCCGCCACACTGAGTGCGGATAACCTCATCCTCCTGCTCTCGGCGCACGGTTACGAGTTCAACCGCGACGAGGCCTACTACACGGCTCTTCGCAAGGCATCTGGCTCGAACGGACACGACTACGCGTTCGATCCCGTCCAGAACTCTGACCCGGAACAAGCCTACTTCTGCGGGATGACCTACCGCGTGATGCGCGGACTCGAATACCTGAAAAGCCGTCCGGAGTGGGACGGCAAGACGTTGATCGTCGAAGGCGGCAGCCAGGGCGCGTTGCAGTCCATCTGGGCGGCAGCCCTTGTCCCCGGAGTAACGGAGTGCCGCCCGTTCATCCCGTGGAACTGCAACATGGGAGGTCCGGCATCCGGACGCGCCCACGGAGACTGGCATATCCCGTGGGTTCCTGCACTCGGTTACTACGACGCGGCGAACATGGCGCGGCGGATTCCGAAGAGCTGCCGCGTGACCATAACCTGGGCGGGACTGGGCGACTACATCTGCCCGCCCTCCGGCGTAATGGCGTTCTACAACAATCTAACCTGCCCCAAACGAATCACCTGGGTGCAAGGCGCCACGCACTTTTACTACCCGCCAGCCGCCCAACCCTTTTCGCTGGGAAAATAGGCGCTACGCGCCAACTGATAAGTGGCGGCTGCGCCGCCTACGTGGCCCTTCGGGCCTGACTCGGGCTTGCGCCCCCTAAGTTGACTCGACCAGGAAGGGTACTGGCGCATGTCGCGTGTTGCATGTCGCTTGTCTGCCGTTTCTTTTTCTTGCGCAAAATCCAGTCACAAAATCGGGGAAGCGACACTCTTGCCGCTTCTGCGGGGGCAAGAGAACAGAATGAAGCGGCAGGAGTGCCGCTTCCCCGAAAGACTCGCCCCGAACTTCGAAGTTAAGGAAAGGACAACAACTTCAACAACGGATTGACAACTTGCTGGTGGTCGTCGCGCAACCGCGCGACGTTTCTCATCCGGCTCGCGGTTGCGAGCCGTCCACTCTTAAGTTGTTATTCAAGTTGTCTGTGTTGTTTCCCGCCCGTCGCACACGCTTCGTTCGGGAATGGAAATGAGGATTAGTTTGTCTCGCGCAAAGTCCACAAGGTTCGCGAAGGGAAACCTGTCGCTTCCCCGAATGTCTCGCTTAGACCTCGAAACTGATAGGCGTGTTCCGCATTGCGGACGCCACGGGGCGCGTCCCAAAATGTGCTGTGCCCCGTCACGTACTACGCGCCCCGCCTCCACCCCACCCTATCCGGGAGGGTCGCGCCCCGTCGCGACAGTATAGCTGAATAGGCAGATTTCACGTGACAAAAAAACAAGGTCCGCGGATTTCCGCAGACCTTGTTTTCGCTTTTGAAGCTCTTCGATTAGAGATCGAGCTTCCGACGCTTGCAACCGAAGGCGGCCACGCCGAGCAACAGCAAGGCAACCGAGGTCGGTTCCGGAACGGTTGTCCAAGTCGATGGGAAAGTAATCCCCGACTGGGCAGAACCCAACGAATTTCCGCCTGTGCCCGCGAAACCACCGGTAGGACCGGAATTGTCCTTGTCGTAGGCGGCCATCTTCGAGGTCGTGATCTTATCCGACCAGGAAGCGGTCTTGTCGCTGCTGTTGAACAACACGATGTAGTAGCTACCCGTACTCGGCAGAGAAGCGGGGGAGTAAGTTCCGCCACCTTCACTGATGTCACCCGTCGATACGATTGTCCCGGAGGTAAGATTCCCGTTGGAATCGAAGTCTGACACCGAAAGGGTCTTATCCGGATCAGCGAAATAGACGAGACCAACAGAGGTTTCCGTATCATCCGGACTTTCATACGTCCAATCGATCGTCACGGCGCCACCGGTCATCGCAACCGAGGCTACCAAGCCCAAAATCATCAGGAATTTTTTCATGGTTCGTTTCCTTTACTCGCCCTGTGCGGGGGCGGTCAATGTGATTGTGGCGTTGTTTGTTCCAGAGCGGTAGTACCAGATACCGGTTCCGGCAGGAATCGTGGCCGCAACATCATCCCATGTCGTGTAAGGCGCATTGCCAGGCAGACGGAATGTGCTGTTAGCCGCATCCCAGTAGAACGTCTGGGCACTCGTCGAAGCGGTCGCCGGGATCATGAAGTAGTCCGCCTTGCGGAGCTTTGTTCCAGCCGGCGTCGTAACCGTCAACGCGCTGAGCTTGTAGCCTTCGGTTTTCGCCGCGCAGATCAGGTTCAGCCCGGGGCTGACCGTCACGGACTGGCTCGTCACCAGATCGCCCTTGATGTAAACCGAGTAGGTTGTGGCGGACGTTCCCGGCATAACCAACCAGACCGCATCGCCAACCGTGCGGGTCAGCCCTGCGGCTGTCCCGGTATCGTACGCCGTCCAGCCCGTGCTGGTATCGTTGTAGTAGGTCAGGTACGAGGTACCGTTCGCCACATACAGACGAGCCGCACTGTCCGCCTCATTCGAAGAGGCGGCAGAGGGAAGCCCAGTGGTCGAAACCAGATTGCCCAAGGCGATCGTCTGCCCAGCAGACATGCAGTCCTTGAAAGCAACGGCCAAGATCGTCTCGGAACCGCCCGCGACGGTCACTTTGATGAACCCCGAGCCGTCCGCATTTCCCGTACCTTCAATGACTGGCACTTCCGCGAAAGTTGCCGCCGCCACCAAGGAACAAGCCAATGTAATCCAAGTTTTCATTCGGTTCTCTCCTTTTACTTTCCGATAACCTTGAAGAAACGAACCTTCGTCGTGGAAGCGGGCACCGTAACGGTGGCTTTGCCTTTCACATTCACATTCGTGATTGTTCCGGCGTTGTCAGCTTTCGACCAATCGCCGAGCGTATCCGTCGCTTCCACCGCATACGCGCCGAAGCCGCGGACATTCTCCACTTCCAACACCGTGTTGCCATTCGCGTCCGTCTTAATCCCGCTCAACGCCGGAATATCCGTTTCCGGGTTCAGGAGGGACTTGGTGACCGCACCAGCTGCCGTCGCGCCGCCGATTGCGTTTCCGGCCGCGTCAGCCGAAGCCACCGTTCTCGAAATCGCGCCACCGGCGGCTGTCGCCACCGTGACCTGATAGGCATCCACGAAACCACCGACCGCCGTCGTGCTGACACGGGTGTCAAGCAGGACGATGCAGAAGGTGCCGGGATACTCGCTAGGCTGATAGGAGAACTGGGTGAACGGGCAACGGATATTGCCCTTGGAATCCACGAACGCCTGTGCGCTGCCAACAATCGCGTTATTGTCCTTGTCCAGCAACTTACCCTGCGTGTTCACGCCACCGAACTCCGCACCAGGCTTCACATAAACGAAGAGGTAGGTTTCGCCGGGGATGACCGCAGAACCGTCCGTGTAGGTATCCGGTCCGCTGGTGTAGAACTCCATCGCCGCCAGATTCTCCACGTTGCTGGCGAAAGCGGAAGCCGCGACCAGCATCATGCCGGAAATCAAAAACATCAGCTGTTTCATATTCTTTCCTTCCTTTCCTTACTCTACGGTGATGACGGGCTTGAAGATGCGGTAACCCGCCGGGATGGTGAACGTGAAGGTCGCCGAACCGCTCGTGAACGCTGCACCCGTGAAGGTCGTCTCAGTGAGTACGGTAAACGCCGCATCGGAGGAACTCTGCTTTCCTTCGAGCTTCAGGACGCCGTTGATGCTCCCGGTAAACTCTGTGTTCAGCACGGAGAGGCTGACCGTCACCTGCACCTGCGTATCGGAAAGAACATCAATACCCGCGATGCCGAGCGCGTATTGGCTTTCACCCGCACTGCTGGCGACGAGTCCCGGCGTGTTGAGCACATAGGCGGTCAAGCCGGTCGCCTCGGCGAGTACAGTAGAACCACCAGCGATAGCCGTCAACAGGTCAGCGCTGTTATCCGCGAGCCACTTCAGAACAGAGGTCTTTGACTCATCGGCCAAACCGTCATAGGAGTCGAGCGTGACCGACGGGGCCGACGAAGCACCCGCCACCGCGTACGCGGGCGACTGGTGGCTGATATAGAGATCGTCCAGATGTCCCGTGCCGCAGAAGCGCGCCTGGGTAATCTGTCCCGATTCCCCCGCCGTGTTGATCGACAAGGTCTCGCTCGAATTAAACGTGAGCGGCTGGTCGTTCAACAGAACGGAGAAGGTCGAACCCATCATCTTGACAGTCAGACGATACCAAGTGTTCGTGTCCAAGGTCAGATCGTCTGCGATATTCGTCACCGTCGTCCGGCAGACCAACTGCTTGTCGCTATTGATGTAGAGCGAGAGCTTGGACTCGTTGAACATCGACTCATCCATGATCGAATCAACCGGGTCGAACCGGACGAGCAGGTCGAAATAGACCGGGTTATCGGAAGAAACCGGAACGTAATTGTTCTCACCTTCCCCCAACGTGTTGGTAATGATTGTACCCGCCGTGTCCAACGCCAAAACGGTGTTGGCCGAGTCACCCGCAGCAAACCAGTTGTTCGTGCGGTCCGGCAACCCCGTAGAGCTCGCACTGAGTCCGCTCTTCGCCGTCACTTCACCGGCACCCGTTGCCCAAGCGGGCAACGCGTTGAACGTCTCGATGTAGGCACCACTCGTAATCGGTGCCACATTCCAATCGGCGGGCACCGTTGAATCCGCTCCCCATGCTACCAAGGGGATCACGCCGGTAAGCGCAATTGCGCCAACCGTTATACGCTGTAGCTTTTCTACCATACCTAATAACTCCCAAACTGAACCATCACAACCTCCACGTCCACAGGGCATGGAGAACCCCCACTACCGAAAAATTTTTCCCTTTTTCGTAATTGAGAGTAAGGTTATTGTTTCATAATTTCAAGGGTAAGGCAAGTGAAAAATTCAGTTTTTTTCATATTTTTTGGCGGGTGTTCGTCAGGATGGGCGTGGTGAGGGCGGGAGGCAGTGGGCAACAGGGGGACGGGAAGGACACCGGAGACGGAAAGGATCAAACCTCACCTATCCATTCAACCTATCTCGGATAAAAAAGTGAAGGCGGCTGTCTCCAGCCGCCTTCCCAAGGTATCCAGCTTCGCGCGCTGGTACGTGGCTTCGTCTTACTTGATGAAGAGGACGGAACCGGAGGGGGCCCCGTTCTTCAGCATGAACCGGCCGGAGTCGAGGATGAGCGAGAAGGACTCGGTGTAGTCATTCCCGGCGGTGTCCACAACCTCCAACTCCACGGCTGCGACCGCCTCGGCGGTGAGGCCGAGCGAGGCATCCGAAAGCGTGTAGTAGGTGCGTCCGGGCTTCTCGGTGAAGACGGCCTTCACGCGCTTCAGTCCCGCGAGGGTCTGCGCATCGGCGTTGGCGAAAGTCACCGTGTTCTCCGGCTTGGCGGCTCCAGTAGTGCCGGAGACCTCCCAGCAGTTGTCCTCGCCCACGAAGCGGAACGGGCCGGAGAGCGTTCCCGCGCCCTTCAGCGTACCGTAGATCGGGCACCAGCCGCCTTCGCGCGGCGCGTTCACGAGGGTCGAACCGGATGCCAGCTCGGTCTCGCCGCCGAGACCGGGCTGCTCGAACTTCTGCGCCTCGTTGGCGGAGATGCCGATGGGCAGGTAGCGTTCGTCGAACGCATGATAACTGCCGTCGCCTACCTTGAACCGGATGGAGCACACGTTTCCGTCCGCGTCCTTCAGCTTACCGCCGATACCGCCGCTGTTTCCCGTCGAACCGTCACCCGTACGGATGCCGAACTTGTGCCAGCCCTCGTGGAGCGTGATCCTGGCGGTGTACTCTGCGATGGAGGCCGTGGTAATGATCCGGCGGTCATCGATGTCGAGTGAAATGCGGTCGTCGAAGTTCGCGCTGAACGTCCAGGTACCGGCGTTCTCCGCCGCGACATAGAAGTACCCGTCGAAGCGGGCGGACATGCCACCGAGCGGGGCGTTCGTGCCGATGCCCGAATAGAACTCGTTCACGAGCTGGAGCGAGTTGGTGACCACGTCAACCGTGTAATTGCTCTCGTCTGCGGTAGCGAACACGCTCGAACTGCTGCCGAGGGAAAGGTACTTGCGCCAGCGGACGCTCGTCCGGTTGCAGATGTTCGTGGACATCTGCATCGGGACGGTGGTCGTGTCGAACGGCTGGTAATCCGCCGGCCACGTGCCGCTGTCCGAACCGCCGACTTTGAACCAGATCGTGTTCTGCGCCGCAACCGCGCCGCTGTCCGTCATCGGCCCGATCATCGGATTGGTCTTCTCGTCCGGGTAGTTTGCCTTGTCCACGTAAGAGGAGATCATGAACTCATGCCAGCCTTCCGTCAGATCCATATTGACGATCGAGCCGTTTTTCACGCCTGTAGTCGAAAGCTGCCTGTCGTCAATATGGATGCCGAAGTGGGGATAACTGCGATGCGCGAAGTACCACTTGCCAGCCTGATCCGCGCGCACGTAGAAGCGCCCGTAGTAGTTGAGACCGGTACCGTTTCCGTGTTTCACGTCCGTGATCGTGCTCGCGGGGCGGTTGACATAGGTGAGCGAGGTGGCGACGTGCGGCGTGATCACCTGATTGTTCGTGTAGAGGGGTCTCATCAAGTCCCAGGCGTTGCTGCGCCAGGTCCAGACCAGCATCTGCACCAAGTTCGACCCCGCGATGTCGAGCGTCGCATTCACGTTCTCGCCGAGGGCGAGGCCACCCGCGAAGCCGGCGGCGTTGCGGAGGTCGTTCGAACCGGTGGAGTTGACCGTCCACTTGCCCAGCGGGATGCCCTGGATGCCGGGACGATCCGTCGAGAAGGTGCCGGAACCCGTGAGCGTGACATCGCTGCCGCCCGCGAGCCCCGTTCCCCACTTCACCGTCTTTCCGTTCAGGTTGAACGTGACCTTGCCGCCCTTGCACGGATCGCCGAAAACCGCCGTCATGCCGGGCTGGGTGATCGCAAAGTCCGCGTCCGCACGGAGCGTGCCATTCTCCATCACGAACAGCGGGCGGTTCGGGATTCGCCAGGAGGTAGTGATGCCGCCCGACCCGATCGAAAGCAGACCGTCGGTGAAGTTCAGCATACCGCTGTACAGCCTGTCGTCGCGCCCGTGCGTGATCAGCGTCGTGGCGGAGACCGACGTGTTCGTGCCGGTAAAGATATGCTCGCCGCGTCCGCTACCGTTACCCACAGTGAGGTTTTTCGCCGCGAATATGAAGTCGGTGTTGAGCGAGTCGATCACCGAGCCGTTGGCCGGCCCCTGCGCGTAGAAGTTGTTCAACGGGCCCGTGATGGTGAGGCTGTCGAAAGCGCCGGACCTGTTCGCGTGCAGGTAGAACGTGCCGGTATGGCCGCTTGCGGCGGTGACAGAGAGCTTGCTTTTCTCAAACTTCGGATAGCCGTATCCGTCGTTGTTGATACCCAGCGTAAATCCGCCGCCGCCCGACAGCGTCACGTCCAATGCACTGTCGCGCCAGTCCGTGATGCCGGACGCCCAATAGTACCCGCCGGAAACATTCAACCGCGAATCACCGGTCACCGTCGGCGCGTAGTTGTGGAAGTGGGCCGATTGGGTGAACAGCGGATTGCCCTCGTTGACAACCGCCCCGTCGATGTAGTGGCCTTCGCCCGTGACGGAGACCGTCCCCTTGTTCGTGAAGACATCCTTGTAGCGGGTCGTGTATCCGCTCACCATCGTGAGCGTCGCGCCTTCGGAAACGGTAACGGGCGTCCGGATGTACGCCGTACCGTCTTTGTAGTTGTTCCCGATCATGGCGCTGAAACCACGTGCGGTGATGCCGCCTGTGTTCCACGTGCCGTCGCAGCCGTAGAACCGCAGACTACCGTAGAGGTCGATGCCGTTGGGGATGTCAATCGACAGCGCGGTACCCTCGAACTTCATCTTGGCGGCGTCGGCAATAACGACCTTGCCGACGGAGATCCCGGAGTTGATGCCGAATCCGTAGTCGCCCGAAGGCTTCATCGCCACAGTGAGCGTGGCATTGGTCGGCCCCGTGACGGCCTTGCTCCGAATTTCGAGACGGCCCACGCCGCCGATGGTCGCATCACCCGCCAGCTCGACCCCGCCGTCCAGCGCCGTGTTCCACCCTTGGGCGGTGGAGGACGAGATGAGCGCCCCCTGTCCGTCGGGTCCACTGCCCTCGATGACGAACTTCTTGCGGTTGGTGATCTGGGCGCGGGGACGATCCGCGCCGCCGGTCGCGTCGTTGTAGTTGACGTCGAACCGGGCGCCGCTCTTCACGGTGATCGTGCCGTTGTTCAATCCCGCCGCGCCGACCACGGCGTTGTCGCCGAGTTTCACCGTGCCGCCGCGAACCTCGATATCCGGAATGTTGGCGAGTGCGCGGTTTTCAATCGTCAGCGTACCGGTTCCTTCCTTCACGAGGATCGGCGCCGCGATGGATCCGGTGCCATCGAAGGTGTAGTTCTGCGTCCCCTCGACGCGTACGGATTTCGCATTCACTTCATCGGGGATGCCGACCGTCGCCGTCCGTGTCGCTTCCTCTCCGTCGAAGACGGCAGTCCACAGCGGATTGAACGCGACGGGTGTACCCGCGTCATCTTTCAGCCAAGCGATGGAAGTCCAGGTGTCCGCCACCGTCTGGGGACGCCAGTATCCGGCGGAGAGCACCAGCGGATCGCTCGTGTCGGAGACCGCCGCCGCGCCGTTGCTGTTGGTGCTGGTGAAGCGGAAGTACCAGGTCTCGCCCGCCGTCAGGCCCGTGGCCGTGGCGGAGAGGGCGCCGAGGGTGCTTACCGTTCCGAGGCTCTGCGAACCGGCCACCGTCGCGAACGCGGGATCGGTGGACCATTCGAGCGTAACGGCCGCGCTGGTCGCATCGCCGCCGAATGCTTCCACAGAACCGCGGACGGTCGCCGAGGTGCCGCCATCGGTGGTCACGTTGTCCATCAACACCAGCGCACCGTTGGGCGCGTCCGGATCGTTGGCGGCGGAAGCCGTCCAGATCTCGATCTTCGCGACCTCGTATGCCTTCGAGGTCATCGTTTCACGCGTATTCGCATCGCCCATCCACGTCCAGTCAATGGACTTGCCCTGATGCGCGAAGTTGCCGATACCGATCTCGTAGCAATCCGCACCCGTCCAGCGGTTGAACGCGAACATGACCTGGGCGGGATTCGCCGCGCCCGGCGTGAACCGGTGGACCTGCATCGTTCCGTAGCCGCTCATGTTGTTGGAGCGGATATCGTTCCAGTCGCAGCGGTACGTCTTCTCCGGCGCGTCATACAGTCCGCTCGGATCTAAGTTGTAGCTACTCGGCCAGAACTCGATCCAGCCGCGAACTCCTGTCCTGTCCGCGCCCGTCGATTCGATGCCGGGCATGTTCGACGTCACGCGCAGTCTCTGCACGACCCTCTGATTGATCGAGGTGAGCGGAATACCCACATCGGCGAGCGTACGGTCGCCGAAGGCGTCCATCGACACCCAGATCCAGCGCACAAGTCCGTGGTAGGAACCGAGCTCGTCATCCTTGCGTTTCAGCTCGATGTAGTAGCCGACGCGTGAGAGATCCGCGACCGGCGCGGAGTCATCCACAAAGGAGTACGGCACATAGCCGAGCGTGGCGAGGCTCTGTCCGCCATACGCCGCGATATCGAAGACGCGGGCACGCGTCAGCCCTGCACGGTAGGCGGCGGGAACGTTCACCTCGGCGCCCGTCGTCGTCTCCGTCACGGTCTCCGCGGCCCCCGGCACGAAGTCGGGATCGTCCGCAATCGCGTTCAGGATCGTCGCGCAGTACGTCTCGGCCATCTTGTCCTCGCCCGGCCAGTCGGGATGGAGATCCCCCTCGCTCTGGAAGCTGCCGACGATGAAGTTGTGGTACGCATCGTAGCGGTAGCACGGCGTGTAGAGGTCTGCGAAGTAAGTGCGCTTCGCCGGGAACGTGGCGTTCACGGTGGCGTTGCTCATCATCGTGTTGAAGGCGACGACCTGTTCGTCCTTCTCCGGCACGTTGGCGATATCCACCACCGCACCCGCGATGAACTTCGCATGCGGCTTCTGGTTCAGGGTCTTCCAGACAAGCTCGCGCCACACGGGGAAGAGTACCTCCGCCGTCTTGCTGCCGCCGTTGATGTCGTTCGTGCCGAGTTTCACGAGGACGAAATCGACATCGCCCGCGCGGTCCAGCATGGTTTCGATCGCATCGATCGTACCGGCGGAACCTCCGCCCGTGATGAGCCGCTGCGCACTGATACCGGAGTGGTAAATCCACTCGTGCGGCATTTCCGCACCGCAGATGTCGGCGCTCTGGACATTCCAGTGCCCCTTCGCGACAGGCGTGTAGCCGGCGGCGGCGAGGCGCTTCATCAGGAAGATACGCCAGTTTCCGTAGGAGCTGTCGCTTCCCTGCGTAATGGAGTCGCCCACGCAGAGGACATTCACCTGCGGGTACGTGGCGGCGTAGTTGAGGTCGAGCCAGAGGCGTCCGCCGCCGGCGGGCAGGTACTCCGCCCAGACCTTGACGTCCGCCCCGTTTGCGCTACCTGTATCGAAGAGCGCGTTGAGTTCGGTGTCATTCAGGTTCAGTTCGCCGGAGGCGTTCCACGTCATCAGGAGGAAGCGGCCGCTGGTGTACTCCGCGTAATTCGGCGTGAGCGCGATCTTCGCGCCGGAGGCGAATATCGGCAGGGACACCACGCGGAAGGTGAACTTCACGGGGTCATAAACGAGTTTGCCGGTCGCCGCCATATCCAGCCCGGCGAGGTAGATACCGCCCACCGCAGGGAAGGTCGCCGTGCCGTCCACCAGGAGGGTCGAACCGGAGAGGTTCACGGGATCGTACCCGATGTAGGAGAAGGTCGGTGCCGCCGAACCCGGAACGAGGAGCTTGCTATTCGCCAGCGTGGTCGCCGGGCTGCCGCCCGCCGTCCAGTTGGCGGGCGTGTCGAACGAACCGGCCGCTCCCCCCGACCACACGGCATCCGCCAGTTCCGTGCGGGACGGCGCCGCGCCTTCGTACTGCACCCAGAAATCGATGCGGATGAGGGAATAGGCGGGGGCGGAGATGTTCGCCGCGTCGCTGCCCGCGTCGCCGTAAGCGAAGGTCCAGTCGAACGACTTGTTGGAGTCAAACATCGCGTAGTTCGCGAGGGTTCCCATGCCGAGCGCGCGCTTGCCCGCCGACGTGCTGCCCCAGCCGTTGTAGGCGAAGAGCGTTTCATACGCCGGGACGGCGTTGGCGTCCGCGAACTTGCGGAAGATCTGGAAGCATCCGTGGCCGCTCGTACCGGAGGTGTTGAGCGTGTCGTTGATCCCGTACACGTTTGCCCACGGGTCGGCAACCACGTCCTCGTCCGTCCGGTCGCTGCCGGTGTAGTTGATGGGGTTGAATTCGAGGTAACCCTCGACCGAGTCATCGTCAAACGCCACCTGCGAGACGCCGCCGAAGTTGCTCCACACGTGGAGCTTCGTGACGGTCTTTTGCTTGCGCTGCGCGTGGGTGACGGGAAGCGCGACATCCGCCCACGTGGAACCGGGCGCGTCCATGTCCACCCACAACGACTGGTGTGCGCCGGTATCCGCGCGTACCAGCTCGATGTAGTACGCGACCTTCGTGATGCCCGTCTCCCGCATCAAGGGGGCGTAGGCGTAGGGAATCGCGTAGAGGTTCTGCGCGTAACCGAGCGTGGGCGTCGGCTCGATGGAGCGGACGCGCGTGAAGCCCGCGAGGTATCCCGCCGGGACGTTGTTCTCCGCGCCGAGCGTCACCGCCGGGCGCGTCCATGTCGAGGGCGTGTTCTTGCCGTTCGCCGTGGCGAGCGTCAGCAGCTTCGTCTTGAGGAGGGCGGCAGCCGCGTCGAATTCCGCGTCGGTCATGTTCGTCGTGAAGACGCTGGCAAGGTCGATCACTTCCACCTCCGGCTCCGTTTCGCACCATGCCGTAATCTGGCTGTTCAGCGTCGAGTTCGCGCCCGGAACCGTGGAGGCGAGGACGGTCGTCATCGGCAGTGCCGCCTTGATGCGCGTCACCGCCGCCTGGTAATTCGCCAGCACCGTGGAGAGATTCACGCCGTCGGCGTCATCCATGTCGCCGCAGACGAAGATCGTGAAGTCCGGTTCACTCGCTGCCGCCGCGTAAGTCTCCAGGCCTTCCAGCAGGCCCGCGCGGGTGGCGGAGGTCTTCAGCGCGAGGTCGGCGATGCCGCAGTGACTGCCCCAGTTGGTGGAACTGGCACCTCCGTTCGCGCTGACGGTGCGCCAGCCGGTCATCTTCACGTTCCATCCCTCGTCGGCGAGAAGCCGGGCGAGCGGGAAGCGGAAGTTGGCGCCGTTCGCGTTGCCGTACACGTAGTTGCCGCCGACCGTCCAGATCTTAATCGGGGCGGGAAGCGACGCGCCCGCGTCGAAGGTGCGGAGCGTCACCGCCGTCGGGGAGACATCGACATCGTAGGCGTAGGGGCAGCCCCTGACGTTGAACCGGACGGCATTGTCGGCCGTGATCGAGCCCGCCTCCAGCAGGGTGACCGTGGACCCCGCCGCCGGGGCGCCAGCCCCCGCGAAGAGTTCCGTGAGGTCGAAGGTGGGGGACTGCGTGAAGTTGACCGTGCCGGAGAAGGCGAACGGCTGCGGCTTCGTGAAGGTGGTCGCGCTCCGGAAGGAGATCACGTTATCCGGCGTGTGGAGCAGGGTGCCGCCCTCGTCGATGGCGAGCGACTTGAGCCGGAACGGTTGGACGCACTGCGTCATGTCGAGTGTGCCGCCGGCGTGGATCGTCACCGGGACCGGCTGCGAGGAGATGGCGTAGTGGAAGTTCGATGCGGAGTAAATCGAACTCATCACCACGGTGCCGCCGAAGATTTCGACGCCGTTGTCCATACGCTCTTCCGAATGGTTGTTCGCGATCGTGAGCATACCCGCGCCCTTCTTGACCAGCTTCGGATATGTATTGTAGGCAGTGATCGGCGGGTAGATGGTGAGGTTGCTCGTCTCGTTGGAGACCAGCACCGTGTTCGCCACGGAGATCCACTTGACGTGACTGGACAGACCGACCTCCACGTTTTCAAACAGGTTGAAGTTCTGCATCCGGGTGGACTCATGGCCCTCTTCCATCTTGGCGCCGTTATACAACGAGACCGATTTCACGATGATGGACGAGGAATAGTTGCTGGTCGGGACGCGGAAGAGCGAGTTGGCGCCGGTGAGAATGAAATCCACCTGCGGGATATTGACATTCTGGTGGCAGAAGTACGGGATGCCACTCGTCACATAGACCGTGCCGGGCGTGCTGCCGGAGGTATTCGCGAACCAAAATCCCCTGCCCGACGTGAGGTTGACCGTGAGCGTGTGTCCGTTCAGCTCGAAGGTCGTCGCCGCATAGCCGTTGTTGACGAGGCCGAGATGCCCCGTTCCATAGAAGGTCGCGTCGCCGGTCAGTTCCAGGCTCGCCATCTGCGGAGTGGTGTTGGCGATGTCGCCGCCCGTGTTGAGCAGCGCGCCCTGACCGTTGGGGCCGGTCCCCTCAATCGTGAGCCGGGGCGTGATGTTGGCGTACCCGGCGTAGTCAAAGGCGGCGCCGTTCTGAACGACGACCGGGAGATTCGCGGGGAGGAGCGAGGCTCCGCCCATCTTGACGGTTCCCCCTTCGATCGTGATGCCGGTCGCGTTGGGCATGGCGTGGAAAATCCGCCAAGTACCGGACCCGTCTTTCAGGATGTCAAAGGTTCCGTTGATGAAGATCGAGTGGCTGTCATACGTCGTATCAGCGGGAACGGTCAGGTGAAGGGTTCCCGAATCGCCGATCAGCGTGTATGCCGAGAACGCCAACCCGGCCCCCTGCTGGGAGAGATGCAGTTTGTAACCGTTGAGATCCACCGTTCCGCCCTCTGCCACGTGTGCCGAAATTCCATCGGACGTCCAGTCGGTATCCTCGGTGAGCTGCACAAGGGAAGGGAGAGACGGCTCGCCCAAGCCGCTGGCCGCAACGCGAAGTGTCTGCGTCTCCGCGACCACCCGGCCGGTGCGGGTGAGCGTCGCCCCCTTCGTGAAGTCGGAGGCACCGATGTTGCGCCACACCTCGTTGTTCGCGCGGTCGTAGAGGGCACCCTTGCCGTTCACGACCACCGGAATGAGGTCGCGCACGACCAGCCCGTTGTCCTGGATGAGCATGGAGTCAAAGCGGAAGGAAGCGGCATTGCCCTTGTGGTCGCACGAGAAGACGGCCATTTCGAAAAGAGGGTTTGCATCGTAGGATTCGCGGGAGGTGAGGACCGAGTTGCCGTAGGTCAATACGACCAGATTGTTTCCCGGCAGCTGCAGCCGATAGTCGGTGGATGCTCGGACGGCGGGATCGACCGTGACACCGTTGCCGTGGAAGCAGAACTTGTTCCCCTGCTGGTTGAAGAGGTAGTTGTACCCGTTCCATCCCTGTCCGAAGAACACCGTGCTGTTTACGTAGGTGACGTCACCGAAGCGGAAATCAACGCGCGTGTCGGTGTTGGGAACATAGCCGAGATACACGCACTGAGAACCCGAGGAGGTGAGGGACGCCACTTCGGAGTCGTAGGGCAGGTTGTCGGTCTGCACGAGGAAGAAGCGGTAGTAGGTGCCGGGATTCCGAAGCTCGGCGGGAAGCGCGCAGGTGTAGGTGGTCGCGTTGCTGGCGATGGTCGCCAACTCGGTGTAGGCGCCCCAGGCGTTCTTGTCGCCGCCGCAGTCCGTGTTGCCGTACGCCGCGTACAGCTTGTGGGCGGACGTGCCGGGGTTGCCGAACGCGAAGGTGATGGTGCTCGCGTTCGCGGAGGAGACCGCGATCGAGCGGCGGAAGCGGAAGGTGGGCGTCGAATCGACCACGCGCCCGAAGCGATCCTGCGGTAGCTCGTTTCCCGCCACCAGCGGCGTCTCCGTCTTGCTCTTGTAGAACACGTCGTTCACCTGATCGTAAAGGCCGACCTCGCCAGCCGCGTTCCGCGCGGGGATGAAGTCGCGCTGTATCTTCGGCGTACTCCCGCAGCTCGCAATCTTCATCCGGTAGAACCGGAACGTCGAACACCGGCTTGCGCTGCCCGAATTGATGCTGAAGATGGCCATCCTGCCGGAACTGACCTTGCGCGACACCGTGTAGGTTTTGGTCGTGTCGCCATACGACAGGAAGAGCTTGGCGTTGGTTTCGCCGCCGTTGTCCTCGATGACGCAACGGTAATCCGTATTCGCCGCCGGCATGACGTTCAGTGTCGTCGTACCGGTCGAGTGGAAATGGAATGAATTTCCCTGCTGGTTGAGGAGGTAACAGTTGCTGTTCCACCCCTGTCCGAAGAACGCCGTGCCGCTCTTGTACGTGACTTCGCCGAAACGGAAATCCACCGTGGTGCGGTTATTCGGGGTAAAGCCGGTATCCACCCACTGCTCCCCGGTGGATTTCACGGAGTCCAGCTCCTTCGCGTAGTTGACGCCAAACCTCTGGACCAGGAAGAAACGCATCGGACGCCCGTCGCGCAATGCCGCCGGCACCTCATACGTGTAGGAAACCTGATCGATCGCAATGTCGGCGACCTTCTCGAACGCCGCCCACGCGCGTTTGTCCTCGCCGCCGTCCGTCGTGCCGTGCGCGAAAAACAGCTCGTATTCCAGGCCGTCCTCCGCCCCGAAGGCGAACGTCACCGCGCTCTCCGTCTGCGAAGCCACACTGATTGTACGCGCATCCGCATGGAACGTGAACAACCCCGCCAACGCGAGGATCCACCCCGTCACCATCATTTTCATCCGACTCGTCATTTTCATAGCATTCTTCCTTTACAATGGTATCCGCACCGACCGAATTTGGCCGGATGCCTGTCAAGTGTCTTGATTCTACCAAAAATCAAAAGACGGGACAAGTATTTTTCGGCGGCAATGCGGCGGCGATGCGATCGAGCCAACAAATCCCCTCAAAACATGTCGCCCCATCGGGGATGCGACACGCTCGTTTCGCAGTTGCGTGTTGAGAAAAAGGGATCCAAGCGACGGGCGAGATCAAAGAGATTCTGCCGCCCCGCATATCGCGTCCCGCACACCGCATGTCTTTTGCCTCACACGACGGGAGGGGCAACGTCCTCGTTGCCCGGATTGGGACGCGAACGGACTGACCGCCCGTTCTACGGGCAAGTTTTCAGACAGGATTCACAGGATTGGCGGCAGATCCGAATCTTGAAAATCTTGTTGATCCTGTCAAAGTCATGAAGGTGGTCTTACCCGTCGGGGGCCGCGCTTGCCTGTCCTCCGGAGTCTTGCGTAGGATGGATCGCGGCCACTTTGGCAAGGCGGAACTTGCTTTCGCTACGGGGAGGGGCGCATCTGCGTTTTTCACCGTGATCCATGTCGATGCCTGCGATACCGAACGCGGAGATTCAACCTCACGCAAAGTCCGCAAAGTCCGCAAAGGGAAGGAAGTCGGCCACTTCGCGTACTTGGCGAACTTGGCGTGAGGCCATGACATGAAAACTTCTGTGTTTGAACTCGGCAAACCTTTGTTGATTCCTTGTTTTGGTTCTCACGCAGAGGCGCTGAGACCGCAGAGTACGCAGAGAAAGTGCCGGAAACAGAGGCTTTTCGATCCCCCGCACATACGTTACGACAGAAAACGGATTCACCCAAATGGTGAAAGTCTGAACAATTCCAAAGCGCCATGATTCACCACG
>JAFSTA010000056.1 GCA_017450695.1 Kiritimatiellia bacterium
GACCGGAACGGATTGGCCCGACGAATTCGGCATCACCGTCCTCCGTGCGCTGAGTCGAACTGCTCGCTCCTAGTCCCCGCCGTGTGCGAAAAGGTACACGAGGGCAAGGCTCTTCGCGCCGGACATTCGGGGAAGCGGCACTCCTGCCGTTTTTTCGGTTTCGTGTCACCAATCGATTGCCGTTGATTTCTATCGAGAATAAAGGTTTGAAGCCACCAACCGCCAGCCAACAGCCACCACCTCGTCTATACCTTCATTGTTCACAAATCTCAAATGCTCACAAATGCCAACAATGCCACAAATCACAATGCCACTTCAATTTGTATTTGTGGCAATGATGACAATTGTGCCAATTGTGAACAATCGGAGAAGTTATCTGAATCGAATCACTCACGCAACACGTGAGCGGGGGTCTAACAGCTACCAGCCTCTCATTTCCCATCTGTCATCTTACCTAGTGCAAACATCACGCCAACCAAAGCGGCGGTGATGATGAACGCGAGAATGATTTTACCGATCATCTGTGACATCTCCTTCCTTTCCTTCCTCGTTCGTCTCCTCTTTCTTTTTTCCCGTTCTTCCTCGGCGGAAACATTCCCGGAACAATCCGAGAAACATCCAGCCGGAAATCTGTTCTGTCGGATCAGACGACTGCCCCACAATTTGTCTCGACCCGTCGTCCGATTCTCGCGGCTTCTGCGCAAGGCAAGCAAACAAAGCATACATGAGAAGCGAAAGAACGGTCAGCACACTGATCACCTTGAGGCGCAGCCCCCGCTCGCGGGATCGAATTGATCGTATCAAGCGTTCTGCGATTTCAGGCGAAAGATGTCTTTCCGACATGTGAATTTGCACCCGCCTGGCTATGAGCGCGTCCAACTCCTCGTCTTTCATTCCTCATTCCCCCTTTCGTTGTTTCGACAGAGCCGCATAAAGAACCGAACGAGCCTTATGCAACCGAGACTTGACCGTACCAGATGGAATGGCAAGTTCACGCGCAATTTCCTCAACCGACTCTTCCAGAAAATACCGTTTGGTCACCACATCTCGAAGCGTGGGATCGAGCAACTGGACCGCATTGCGCAATTCTTCAAAAGCAGCCGCCGTCACCAGTTCGGTGAACTCCTCGACCGGAGGTTCCGGCAAATCCTCAGTCGTTCCCACCGCCAAACACGTGACCCGCTTCTTGCGTAAATCCATCCTGTAGAAGTTCAACAGAATGGTATAGAGCCAGTTGAAAAACTCCGAGGTGGGCTTGTACTGCCTGATTTTCCGAACCGCCTGATCAAATGTCCGGAAAACCAGCTCTTCCGCATCGTTGTCATTTCGGCACAGGGAAACAGCCGCAGCGAACAACCTGTCTCCATACTCGGCGACAAGACGTTTCGCTCCATTTTCTGCATCGCTCTGAATCTCTTTCCAAATGTCCGTCATACGTGGCATGGATCCGTCTCTGTCCGAATTAATGCGATATTTTTCGTCTTGGTTCAAATTATCAGCCCAGATTCCTCGTTTGAGTTCTCACGCGGAGCCGCTGAGGACGCAGAGTACACACGAATAGTCCAGAAATGGCGGTTGATTTGACGGAAAAGCGGTATCCATGAACCGAACGGAAGGGTACGATCCTAAACACAACATTCCTTTCGGTACTGGGAGTTTGGGAGGCAGGGAGAACTGACCTCTTATCTCCGAAACTCCGAGACTCCCCGTAGCGAATGCAATTGCCGCCCTGCCTACGCGGACGCGACGGGCGCGTCCTTTGTCTCCGGCCAGTTCCAGACGTGCTTTATGAGAAGGAGCTTGAAGATCGCGAGGCGGCTCGACGGCTTCCTTCCGTTCCCGCACCATCCGTGCCTTGCCTCGATCTGCCGCAGGTCAAGCGACTCCGCGACGCGGACGAACAGCTTCTGCTCCTCGTCGAGCTCCCCCACCTCGTCCTCGGGAAAGTCGAACAGGCGCGGCTGTATCGTCAGCCAGTGCTCCGCGAAACTCTCCGCCCCCTTGTTTTCCGTGGTAATGGTTTTGCCTTTCATGCCGCAAAGTATAGCGGAAACCGTGGGGAAATTCAAGATAAATATTTGCGGCGCAACGATTTGACACCCCCCCCAGAAACGGAAAACGCTTGACGGCGCGGTGCCGTTTTGATAAAATCTGCGGCGTTTTCAGGGACGGGTGTTCCTGGAGGGGTTTTGAAATTACCTCGGAGGTTGTAAAAAGTTTTGCGTGTTGCGGGGTGGTGACGGGAAACCGCGACTTTTCGACCACAAGTCTCCTGACCGCTCTCGCGCGAGAATGCGCTTGAGGGTAAGTTGAGACAGCAGGGAGCAGAAAATGAGCGAATGTGTTCGACTGCAATCGATGGCACAACCCCCAACATTATTGCAAGGAGAGACGAGATGAAAATCAAGCTGGAATGGATCGCGTGTATCATCTTGGCGGGTGCCGGAAGCATATCCGCGAAGACGGTTGCCCTTTGGCCGGTTGAATACATCGAAGCGTCGGGTATCCTGGACGGGAGAAGCGCGATCGACGCACGGGATGACTTCACCATCTACAACACTTCCGCGAAGGGCACGTCTGTGTCCGCATGGGGAATCGGATGGCACCTGCCGCCCAATCCGGACACGGCAGACAACACGCTTTTTGAGCCTCGCAACTTGACGTATGTCATCGCGACATCAAACAAAACGAGTTATTTGGTCAACGGTAACGCAGGGCGGCATCTCGCGCCCACCAACAGCTTCACGCTGGAGGGTTTCTTCCGTCTGAACTCCCTGCCGCCCAATCAGGGATGGTGGATTTTCACGCAGATGGGTGATTATTCCACGAATCGGCTCCTGCTGACCCTGCGACACAATCACGGCGCCTACACCTCGTCGGACTTCCCCGATGCCGAAACCCTGTATTCGTGGCAAATCGTTTCTAGCGGACATCAAGGCGGTGGCATTGACTACCTGTTGGCGGCGATTTCGGAAGCGGAGGTCTCCGCGCTGACCAACGGATGGCACCACTGGGCGTTGACCTACGATTTCCTGCAGGGCGGCACATGTACATACGCCTTTTGGATGGATGGCGAGAAAAAGGGCGAATACGCGGTACCGTTGCGCGCCAACTTCGCGATGGTGGACAACAAACTGGAACTAGGCGGACGTGCCAGTTCGACGGCACAGACCATCAACGGAGCACTTGACTACGTGCGGATTTCCGACCGCGTGCTGGCATCTTCCGAATTCCTGAACGCGGGCGGATCGGGTACGCTCTCCTACCATACGAAAGACCGCGTGAGGTGTTACTGGAAACTGGGCAAGTCCACCAGCGGCGAGATCGACGGTTCGCCGACGATCGGGAAGATGGGCTTTTGTGGCGGGCTTTTCGGGAACCCGAACAATCCGGCACGGATGATCTTCCCGGAAACGGACTGCGCCTTCGAGGGAAACCCGCCGAACCAGACAGTCTCTCTCGCCGACGGCAACGCCGGATCCTTCGCCTCCCGCATCAATGATTCATACAACGTCGCGTTCGTCACCGAACTCGGCAAGCAGCTCACGTTGACCAACGACTTCACCGTGGAAGGCTGGATCAAACCGCAGCGTCGCAATTCCGACTGCCAGGCGGGTTACGAACACATCTGCGGGACCCGCTTCAGCGGAAACGGATGGGGGTTTCAGATGTATGTCGATGCCACCCATACCAAGCTCTGCCTGCACGTGCAGGACAAGAACGGGAACCTCTTCACCTCCGTAAACTTTGGAGAGCTGACGGGCCGGGAGCACGAGTGGCATCACCTCGCCCTCTCGTATGACGCGGACGGCGGCCCCAACGGGCGCGGTTTCTGGACCTGCTATATCGACGGAGAAGTATCGGGTACGCACGAGAATACGCGCACGGTAGATCCCGCCACGGTGTTCGAGAAGAACTTCAAGTTCTTTCAGCTCTCCGCTGAAAACCAGGTTCTCCATGGGAATCTGGACTGCTGGCGCGTCTGTTCCACAGTCCTGACCGCCGACCAGCTGATGTGCAAGGAAAACGGCAGCGCCGCCACCGATACGCTCGCGCTCTGGCCGATGAACATCACGGGCGGCGCCTATCTGGACGGACGGGACGTGGTCGGGTCGTACCCCATCGAGGAGACGCCGCGTGAAGCCTACCGCCGCGCCGTCGCGACGGACGACACGCCTCCGCAAGTCGGCGTCCCCGCCGGCAACGGTTCCGCAGGATTCCGAGGATTCGGCGGCAACAATTCCTACCTTCAGACACGCGATCCCGCGATGTCCTACACGATGAGTGGAGCCGACGGTTTCACCTTTGAAACATGGCTCAAGTTGACGGTGGACAGTCTTTCCTCCTGGAACATCATCTTCATGTTCGGCGGAAACCAGACAACACCAGCCACCTACGCCGCCAATATCAATCTCTCCTATCGAAATGACAACAACCACAAGGGTTTCGTGTTGTACGCGATGAGCGGAACAATCAACGATGTTGATTTCAAGGACGCCAACAACAACCCCGTCTATCTGGAGAAGAATGTCTGGACGCATGTCGCGCTTTGTTTCCACGGCTCCGCCACCAATCTGTGGGATCTTTATCTGAACGGCGTGAAACGCGCTTCCATCTCGTCCGCGGTGAAAACGCTTCCGGTCGGCACGACCCTGCAACTTGGCGGACGGTCAGCTACCGCCAATAGTTTCCAAGGGAAGATGGCCTGCGTCCGGATATCGGCTGGAGTTCTTGATCCGACCGATTTCCTCTATGCGAAGACGGAACCCGCGCCGCAGACGCTCGCCTTTTGGCCGATCGACTATTCAAACGGGGTCTTGGATCTGGAGAACCGGTTGCCGACGGAGTGGCGTCTGGCATCTACGGGAACCGTTTCGGGGAACGGGGAGCGGGCGCGCGCCACCGTACCCCGTCCCGACACATCCCCAACCTTCGTCGGCGATCCGTTGGCAAACGCCGGTTCGGCGCTTCTCGCTTCCGCCTCCTCACTTTCCGCCGGAACGGTCGGAGATCATGTTGACGTTCGCGTTCCCTTCACGGCGGAAGGCTGGATCCGCTGGAACCAAGAGGCGGGAAACGTGCAGGAGACGATCTGCGGGACCTGGAACGGATCGTGCGGCTGGCGCCTGATGATCGATTCGACCGGAGGCTTCCCCGTCTTCCGTATCCAGGCGAAGGGCGGCGGCGTGACGACCAAGATGATCGACAACGCCTTCGCCAGCGAGGCGGCAGCTTCGCTGGATACCGGTTGGCATCACCTTGCGTTGACTTACGATCCGGCGCGCGCTTACGGGCGCGGTGTCTGGTCGCTCTATGTGGATGGTAAAGCCGTCGGCGAGACGGAGAACTGGTGGGTTCCGTCCGCCGTTTCCCTCGCCGACTGGACACACGAATTCCGCCTCGGCGCGGCTAGCGGCAATTCGGGCGTTGTCTCCCTGATCGGAGGGTTCGATATGTGGCGCCTTTCCGCAGGTATGCTCGCACCGGGCGAATTCCTGTACGCGCCCCCGCGCGGGGCGATCCTTTTCATCCGATAACGCATCGGTTTGTGTCAAGCCGGTTCAGCGTGTTCAGCCGGATATTCCGGATTTTCCGGATACGCATTGCGGACGTGCCCGTCGCTTGTCGCGTCTCCCTACTTCTCAGCTTCCCCGCTTTTCAGCTTCTCAGCTGGCGCGAAGCGCCCCGCCCGCAAGGGCGTCCCTCGCTTGCGGCGGGCTAACTGATCGGAATCAGTTGGCTGTCGTAGTCCAATTCAGGTCATACTCGGCGGCGCGGTAGGTCTTCCCGGCACAGTCCAGTACGCCCGCAAGGTGACAGGATTGCTTGACGCCCTGACCGCCGCCGTAAATCGCAAACACGGCGATATAGTTGCGGTAGTTGGTCTTGTCGTACACCGAGTTGATCGGCGCCTCACCCAGTCCGAGCTGGTTGCGGACACATTCGGCGCACTGCCCGATCCCGAAGCACACGAATTTGACATTCAACGCCGAAAGCACATTCGCGCGATCCGTATCGGTCATGGCGAAGGTATTCGTTCCCGTATAGGTGTAGCCGAGATCCTTAAAGATCGTGTTGACACTGGCACCGCCGCGCGCATTCGACAACGGCTGTACCACAGCGACGGGAGAACCGGGTTCAAGGTAAGCGGGATAGTACGCGCTCATGTCGGGACGGAATCCCGGACCGCCGCCACCGATCGCCACTTCACCCTGCTTCAGCGCACAATACGCGGAGGATTGTCCCGTGGAGGGGTTGTGGAGCATATACCGGTAGATGCCCGCCTCTTGCAACGAGGCACAATCATTCGTGGAGAGGAAGTAGATCCCCAGCTGCGAAAGCAAGCCGGTATTGCGCGTTCCCTTATTCTGGATCTTCGCCTCTTCCTCGGAAGCGACCGCACCGCTCCCCTGCCCCGCCGCGTTGTACAGCGCGATGCGGAATTTCCAGGAGCCGTCATAGATGCCGGGCTGTCCCGACACGGCCGTATTCTCCCACTGGTAAGTTCCCGGCGTTCCCTTCCAGGCACCCGCCCCCTGCTGCGCGTCAATCAAGGAATCGAAATAATTGAAACGATCGGTGACTCCCTCGCGCGCTTCGTTGTATGTCGCAAGCGTGTGTTGGATACGCTTGATGTTCGAGAGGTTCATCTTTTTCGCCTGGATTTCCTTCAGGTTGCCGTAGGAACGCATCCCGATGACGGCGACGAATGCGATGATCGCGATCACGATCAACAGTTCCAACAACGTAAAACCCAAACGGTACTGATTCTTGTGATTCATAGACAGTTCCTTGTTTCGATGTTTGATTTCTCACTGATTCACGGCGAGGCGAGCGCGTCGGATTGTGTACCCGAAGGGATCCAAGACACCCGCAAATTCCGCTTCCACCGTTCCGGCGGGGGACGGGCGCAAACGGAAAAGAAGAATGTACTGACGGTAGTACTGGCGGAGGGGCACCTCCGAATACGGCACGGCCTCCATCCCTCCCTGCGCGTTTCCGACGATCGAGGCATTCTCGCCCAATCCGAACGCCAACAATGGCCCGCCCGTTGCAACCACTTCTGCCTTCACGGCAGATTCGCTGTAGGACGACTCGTCCTGCTCCGTCTTGAGAATTTCCTGACCGCAGTCTTTGTAGATGTCGCGTCCGAGTTGAACCAGGGGGGAGACGGAGGCGCAGACCATGCCGTTCGAGACCATTTGCGCGACACAAGCGGAACGCGCCGGATCCAACCCCACCGTCTCGTCTGTCGGCAGGTACACACCATCTCCGCCTTTGTTTCCGTACACGCTGGCGGGAGACTGTTGCGCGAATGTGGTGTGCCGCATGAGGAACATCAACCCGAGACGATGCAAAGCCTCCGCTTCCGCCTTCGACAGGCTATACGCCGCCAATACGGACTGCAACTCCGAGGTCAGGCCGCTGTTCTTCTTCACGATGGATTCCGGCGGCGGGTTCCCCATGTCATCGGGACCGCAATACAGATACCCGACGGAACCGGATGCAGACGAACGGAAAGTCTGGAAATTGAAACCATCTCCGGAGGAATCGGGAGTTCCCATATCCAGCAGGGAATCCAACCGATTCAACTGTCCGTTGTTGACGGTCAGGTAACTATCTACAGCGCGGCCTATCGCCTGTTGGTTGGAGACGGAAACCTTCCGAGCGGATTGGGCACGGAGGTTCCCGACATGGGTGACTGCCAAAGTCGAAACAATCGACAGGATCGCAATGACGAGCAACAGTTCGACCAACGTGAATCCGTACACACGATTTTGTCTGATTTTCATAGAAAATCTCGTTTTGAAATGATTCCTTTCGTAGGATTAAACGCGGATACGCCCAGTCTGGTTCAAAATTATTCAATCGTGATTCCCCGTTAGAGTTCTCACTCGGTCTAAGACGCAGAGAGGGGCGTACCCGTCGCGACTGTAATACAACCCAGCTTAACACGCTTGCCCAGCTTTCCCAGCCTAACACGCTTACCCGGCCCCCCGGCTTTCCCAGCCCAGCTTCCCGAATTGTTGGCTTGGCAGGTTTCGTATTTCTGCTATAATGGCGGGTATCACGGTACGCATGACGGGAGCAAGCAAAGATGTTGCAGACAAAACTGAATCGCGAATACGGCTGGCGGATCACGGGCATCGGGGCGCTGATGCTTGCGGTTTGCGTTTGGTCGATCTATGACGGGAAAATCGCCTACCCGCGCAAAAACGGCGCGTTGGAAAAGGCTCGCCCGTTTCTTTTGGAACAGACGAATACGATCCAGACCGCAAGCGGGTGGCTGGATTCCACGGACGGCAAGCCGTCCGCCCTGGAAGCGGTCTTCTCGCGCACGGATGTACAGGCCGCCGTTCCCCAAAAACTCATCCAGAAACTCGGTGAACTACGTCTGCCGGACCACATTACGAAAGACCGCGAAAAATTGCGGGAAGCGCTGAACAGGCAGATTGGGCGGACCTTTGCCGAACCGGTTTATTCCGACACGGATTTGATCACACAGTACATCCAAGCCGCCATCACGGGATTTCTCGGACTCGTCGCGTTCCTCTGGCTCATTTACCTGTCGAGACGCTCCTACCGTCTGGACGGCGAACAGTTGACGGGGAACGGCTTCCGGCGCGACGCGACAATCGCGGAGATTCGGCGAATCGATTGGCAGCTCTGGAAGAACAAAGGGATCGTCACGCTTTTTCTTCCTGGCCGGCAAGTGAAGCTGGACGCCTGGCACTTTGCGGGCGTCAAGGAAATCGTCGCGGAGATCGTGCGGATCCGCCCAGAACTGGATGACGCCTCCCATGCCAGCTAAACTTACCCGTTTTTTCCGAATTCTCTTTTTTCTCTGCCTCGTCCTCTTGCTGGCGGTGACGGCAACCTTGTTCTGTTTTGAGCGGAAAATCCCGGATTTCCTGTTGCGGTATGCGCTGGAGCAGGTAGATTCAGAGGATTTCCACCTCACCATCGAGAGAGCGTCTTTCTCGCTTCGGACAGGGGCGAAACTCAAACATCTCAAGGTCTATCCGAAGGGACAGGTTGGAGGCGCCGTCCTTTCCGCACAGGAGATCGACATCCTCTTCCGTCTCTCCCCCTTCCTCTCGTGGAAAGACCGCCTCCGCAAAGTCCGTATCGTGAAGCTGCGTTTTCCGGAGCTGCCGCCACGCAGCGATTCCAAGGAAGATTCCGAAACACCCGAGCTGCCGCGCATCAAGCCGTTCGATCTGGAACTTGTCGATCCGGACGTAATCGGCATCAAGCCGCACATCCTGACCGGAATCGCCAGCGTTTATCCCGACAAGCTGACGGTACGCGACATCAGCCTTGCGTGGAAAACGGCGGGGAATGACCTGTTCCTGAACGCCTCGATGGCGGTGAATCTGAAAGACCAGACTGTCAAATCCGAGATGAAAGGACAGGTTTATCCTGAAAACATCCTGCCGCTCTTTAGTCCGGCGGGAATTCCCGCGACATTGGCCGTCAAGGAAATCATCAAGTTCCAGTCATTCCAGTCTCCCGTCCGCACGGAATGCGGTCTGGATATCAACTATCATACCATCGACTTCACAATCCGGCTCAAGACCGACATCGGTCCCTGTACCTACAACGGAGTTCCCGTCGATTACGTACACGGGAAACTTGTCGCGACCGGCACAAACGTCACGCCCACCGAGGTGGTCAACCGCGTGCAGCTGGAAGAGGTGGACACCAAGAGCAAAACCGGATCCCTTTCCGGTTCCCTCTGCTACACCGACAACCAGCACCGCATCGACTTCCGGGCAAAATCCTCGATGGACCTGCCCGAGTTGTTCGATATCATTGGAGTCCTGAATGAAGACGAACTGCAGGTCATCCAATGCACCACGCCGCCGCAACTCGAGGCGCACGGTGTCGTCTCCTCCTCCAAAACGATGGCAGGCGTCACCAACCACTTCGCGGGGACGTTCACGCTCGACAAGGGATCGGTCCTGAATTTCGACGTGGGCCATGCAACGGGCGATTTTCGGATGGACGGTTTCAGCGCGACCTTCCAGAATATTCGCGCCCAATCTTCGAGAGGGGGCGACCTCGACGGAGAAATCCGTTTCGACTTCCCCGATTATGTCGCGACACAAACCGTATTCCGATCCACGATCAACTTTGCCCTGGTCGATGTGATGGATGTCGCAAAGGCGTTGAACGTGACGAACGAACAGTCGGGAAAAGTTTCGGGCAGGATGAAGCTCCATTCCACAACCGGAAAAGACGCGCTGGAGAAGTTGGGCGGGACTGGTGCGGTCACCTATCAGGACGGCGTGATCACGCAGATTCCCCTGTTTGCGGGATTCACCGCGTATCTCGCCAAGAACATTCCCGGTGTCTCCCAGCTCGTTGACCAGTCCACCGGATCGATGGATTTCACCATCACGAACGGGGTTCTCTCGACGGAAAACGCGGTGACGGAGAGTTCCCTGTTCAGTATCAAGGCGCGCGGCACCTACGACATGACGCAAGACCATCTGGACATCATCGCGCGGGCGAACATCTTCCGAAGGAAGAGCCTCGTCGGCAAGATCACGCACTTCGTCACATTCCCCTTTACGCGGCTTCTGCTGGAGTTCCATGTCTTCGGATCGCTCCAGAACACAGACTGGTCATACGTGAACATCATCGAGCAGATCACGGGACCGGAAGCGATCAAACCAAAAAAATAATTTTACCTGCCAATAATTCACCTTCCGGTTCGTTTCTTGTATCTGTAACGGATTTGTTTGTTCGTTCAACCAGAAGGAGATAATCATGAAGAAACTCTGTGTATTCGCTACGGTTCTGATAACCGCCCTGTCCCAGTTCGCCCAGGCCGATGAAGCCGCCCCAGCGGCTAAGCCTGCAGCGGCTCCCGCCGGAGAGCAGCAACCGCCGCCGCCGCCTCCGGGCGAGAAAGGTCACAAGGGGATGCGTCGCGGCAATGGTCCGGGACGGCACATGAACCAGGCGGATTTCAAGAAGTTCGATAAGGACGGAGACGGAAAGCTCAGCCCCGAGGAACGGACCGCCATGATGGAGGAGCGCCGCCAGCGTTGGGAGAAGCGCTTCGACAAGGACGGAGACGGAAAACTCAACGCGGAAGAGCGCGCTGCGATGGAGAAAGAACGCGAAGAGTTCCGTCAGCGGATGCAGCAGCATCGCCAGGAAATGATGAAGAAGTACGACAAGGACGGAGACGGAAAACTCAGCTCCGAAGAACGCGAGGCGATGCGCAAAGACCGTCCGATGATGAACGGGAAAGGCGGTCGGCACGGAAAACGCGGCGAGTTCGCCCCGCCGCCACCACCGCCTGAAAAGAAGTAACCAAGCACCCCATCGAGAAATACAGGCACGATTTCTCGCGGTTTCCCCACGCCGGTTTTGTCTAACGGGGATCCGGAAAATCGTGTCTGTTTGTATTCTAGTATTCAGCTTTTAGCTTCCAGCTGTTAGCCCCTCTCACGCCATGCACGAGTGATTCAATTCGAATGACTTCATTGATCCCAAATTCCTTTGTTGGACACTTTGAATAAACCACGGAACACACGGAATACACGGAATCTGTCGGCGAGGGCGCTTCGCGCGACCACGCAAGCCTGACTCGGCGCGGTTATACCGCGCACAGCGTGAGGCGGCACCGGACGAGCTTGAAGTCCGCTGTGCGTCCTTCACTCGCCGCCGCCTCGCGCCATCCTTCGGATCGCGCCAGGAGACGAAAGAAAGGCGGCATGGCTTTGGATGGTTAAATGATTCAATGGTTAAATGATTCAATGGTTAAATGGTTAAATCGCCGCTGACGAGGCTTTCAATCGACCTGATCCCCCCGCTTTTCTGCGGCGCGCCAATTTAACCATTTAAAGCGAGGCGATTTAACTTTCCCAAAATTCCTAGCGGCTCTGCGTGAGAACCCAAACGAGGAATCTAGGTTGATTTTGGGGAAGTTATGGTTGAAGTTATTGACGAGGCGAGTTTCCAGTTCTGAATTCTGAATGACAGACGGGATCAAAGAGATTTAGGCATCCCGCATACCGCGACCAGAATGCTTACCCGGAATATCCGGTCTTTCCGGATTATCCGGTTTCTCCAGCTTACCCGACGTAACCCGCTGAACACGCTTATCCGGTTTACAGGCTGGCGGTATCCGTCTCCTTGATCACATAGACCTTGTCACCTGTGCGGACTTTTTCGCATGGGAAGGTTGCCCATTCGCCGCGGGGTACGGTTTGCCAGAGAGATTCGTCATGCCGTAATTCGGAGACTGTGACTTCGACCACTCCCGTGGCGCTCCCGTGTATCTGGATAAGATCGCCACATGAAATCGGCGTGTCCTGTATCTGCACCTGGGCGATCTTCGCCTTTGCGTAGTAATTGACGATCAGCCCCGCGTAGTGCTTTTTGGTCGTCGCCTGACTTCCGTTCGTGTCCGTGAATTGATCCGTTCCCGGTCGGCCGAACAAGAGTCCGCAACCAAAATCCCTGTGATACACACGCTTGCATTTCTCAACCAGTCGATCGGAAAGCGCCTGCGAAAACGCACCTGACGCCACCGCGCGAACGGCCTCGCGGTATGCTTCGACCACAGTCTTGACATATTCCGGGTTCCGTCCCCTGCCCTCGATCTTGAAGGAATGAATTCCCGCAGCCATGAGACGGTCAACAAACGGAATCGAACAAAGGTCCTTCGCCGAAAACACGCGATGAGGCGTCACGCGGAAAGCGGCATCGCCGTTGTCCGTACCGGTTGGCGTCGAGGATGGATAACGGTTGAATTCCTGAACCAAAAATTCGCGGCGGCAGGGCTGATGGCACTCGCCACGATTGCTGGAAAAGCCGTATGCGTCATGAGAAAGCAGACAACGGCCAGACTCCGCCACGCATTGCGCACCGTGTACGAACACCTCCACCTCGATTCCGACCTGATGTACGATTTCCGCAATCTCCGGCAAGGTACACTCCCTCGCCAAGACGACACGTCGCGCACCCTGGTCGCGGAAAAAGGCGGCGGCAAGCGCATTGGAACAAGACATCTGCGTGGAAATGTGAATCGGGACATCCCACTTCTGGCAAAGCTGGATCACACCCCAATCGCCAGCCAGAATCGCATCCGCATACGGTTTCGCAAAGCGAATCAAATCCTCTGCCTCTGAAAGTTCCGAATTGAAGACGAGGCTATTCAAGGTCAGGTAGAGGTGGACACCACGACTCCGGCAACGAGCGGCGGCATCAGGCAGATTTTCACGCGTGAAATTCGCCGCCCCCAGCGACCGCATATTCAGGTTCTGCAGTCCGAGATAAACCGCGTCCGCACCTGCGTCCAACGCGGCTTGCAAACAGGTCATATCTCCGGCTGGAGCCAGAATCTCAGGGAGCGTAATTGCGTGGTTCATGACATTCGACCTTGATTCCTCTTACCTATCAGTTGGCGTGTTAAGCCGGTTACGCGTGTGAAGCATTGCGATCGGGACGGGAATGTAAATGAGGATAAGTTCTTATTCCTTCAACCACCAAACCACCCAACCACCAAACTACCGAACCATCCTCACTGCGACGTCGCGGCTCAACGTAAAGGAATCCGATTTTCTTCCACTCTGAGAATCAAAAAAGCGCCGCAGACGAATTCGCATGCGGCGCGTTACAGCCAACTGACTTTACTTAGCGGCAGGTGCGGGGGCTTCCGCCTTCTTCTCCGCAGGTTTCGCCGCAGGGGCGGCAGGTGCGGGGGCCTCCGCCTTCTTCTCCGCCGGTTTTGCCGCAGGGGCGGCGGGCGCGGGCGCTTCCGCCTTCTTCTCCGCCGGTTTCGCCGCAGGGGCGGCGGACGCGGGCGCTTCCGCCTTCTTCTCCGCCGGTTTCGCCGCGGGGGCGGCAGGCGCGGGCGCCTCAGCCTTCTTCTCCGCCGGTTTTGCCGCGGGGGCGGCAGGTGCGGGCGCCGCTGCCTTCTTCTCTGCCGGTTTTGCCGCGGGGGCGACGGGTGCGGGGGCTTCCGCCTTCTTCTCCGCCGGTTTCGCCGCGGGGGCGACGGGTGCGGGGGCTTCCGCCTTCTTCTCCGCTGTAGGGGCGAGAGCCGGGAGATTCAGCGAATCAGAAGCTGCGGCGGCAGTGTCGAAGAGAGAACGCGGTTCATAACGGTCGATCACACTGATGAGGTTATTGATCGCCTTCTCGGCATCCTCGTTTCCAGTTTCTTTCGCCTTCAGGTTCTCCAGCAATTTCTTGGCTTCGTCCTTCTTGCCCTGCAGAGCCAACACGCGAGCCTCGCCAAACTGCGCCTGACGAATCAGGTAGCTCTTCGGATTATCCTTCTGGAAATCGCGGAATGCGGCCAAAGCCTCGTCATACTTCTCCGCGCCTTCCAAAGAACAGGCCTTGCCGACCAGAGCGATATCCTCGAAACCGACCGGCGCACCTTTCGCCAAGCATTGGTCATACGTGGCGACCGCGTCTTGGAAGCGCCCCAGATTGTAGTACGCCTTCGCCAGATTCAGTCGGATTGCATTTCCGGTTTTCGATCCGCCGTACTTGTTGACGGCCGCTTCGAGTTCCGCCAGTGCGGTATTCCCGTTGGCATCCGGCAAGACATCTCCGGCGTTTGCGCTCGCCTGATTCAACAAAGTCTGCGAGCGAATGAACTCCTGGTTCGACGCTTCCAGACGGTTGGCGCTGTAGCTCTTGAACCACAGGATTGCGCCAACCACAACCAGACCGACACCAACGGTCGTCAAAAAACTCTTCCCGTTCGCCATCCACCAGTCATACAACGGCAGAAGTTCTTCGGGCAGGTTCTCGGGGATCGGACGCACCTCCGGGGTTTGCGAATCATCCTGTTTTTTCGGTTTTGCGGTTTTCATTCGTCAGATTCCTGAAGGTCCTATTTTTTCTGAAGCGGCATACCCTGTTTCGCGCCGTCGGCCGTATAGTGCATATACAGAGGCAACAGCGGGTAATCGTTCCCAAGTCCGGAAAATCCAAACAACCCGAACGTCGTATTGTAGCCGGTATTGTCACCAGACCGTTGCGTATTCGTCGTAAACAACGCGCAGCCGGAAAGCAAAGTCGCCAAAGCAACCGCACCGAAAGCCATCATCAATTTGTTCATTCGTCTATTCCTCTCTCTCGGATCAAGCAGGCTTTTCCCAAGCGACTTTCGCCACTTCAAGGGATTGTACCCGCAAAAAACGGAAGGTACTATACCAAAAAAAGAGGCGTGGAACAAGCGCAATGTCACGAGAAATGTAAAGGCGGGTGGGGTGCTTCGCACCAGCTGAAAAGCTGAGAAGCGGGAAGGCTGAGAAGCTATGGGTCGGGGGAAGCGGGGAAACGGAAAAAAAGGACGTGCGACAGGCGAAGGGCGCATGCCGCATATCCGCCGGTTCAGTTCCTCACGCAGTACCGCGGAGACGCAAGGAAAATGAGAGTTGTGTGGATCGTGCCCCGTCGCGACCGCAACGCCTGCCCAGCTAAACACGCTTACCCGGCCACCCCGGCGGCAAGCGTTACATAAAATCCGATCGTTTGCCAAGCCAGATACAAGAAAAGGTAATAACAGCACACAAGCTGAAGAAGGAACCAGAGAGCATACACAAAAAACCTCCTGATCTTCTTTTTTGCGGAACATCGAGCAAGCAGGAAGGTCATTGCCGTTTCGAGAATTTTACCCTCAAAATAGTACAGGATGACATACGCAATCCCTATGACCAGCCCTGCTATGGGAACCCCACGATCCCGTCCTTCCCAGCTGCTAAAAATCAACAGCATGATCCAATACGGATCGACACCACGAAATCCACCACCCAGAATATCGTCCTCAGCGCGAATCTCTCTTTGTTGCATGGTCATCGAATAACACCCCAAAATACTTGAACCTCAGTTCGACGAAGCGGTAAACGATAATACAAATGGCGGCAGGAAGATCGAGACACCAAACAGAAAAGCAGCCCAAGGAAGCAATAACAAGCCATCATATTTCTGTAGAAACCGATTTCGCGACTGTTCGATCACCCATCCCAATCCCCAGCCTCCCCAGTAAAGCGAGAACATGGTGAAACATCCGACCAAGGCTCCTACCAAAAGCGATCCGTGATCTCTTCCAATCTTGCACGCGCACAAAAACATCGAAAGCGAAATCATATCAAATAACATGGCACAATCCTTACTTTTCTCCCTCTCCCTCCGTTTGCCGCGAATCCACTCTTTCCCATTGAATGAAGAAGAGGTGTTGATTGGGGCGGGCGAACGGAATGCGTACACCCGTTTCGTCAAACCGATACACCTCGTCATCTATACGTGCGTAGGCATCCCCACACCGGCAACGATAAAGCGAAACACCGGGAATAGAACTCTCCTGCCTGACATAATCTCTCCTCTTGCAACATCTGCCCTTCTCGCAGAGAGGGAACTCCGAAAGAAACCACCTCCGAACATCCAGAATTTTCCCAAGAAGGATCAAGGAAACCAGCGCAGAAAAATGCCCCAGCAGATAGAACTGGATTCTTGAGGAGACGGTGTCCGACGCAAACTTTTTCGCCGACGCAACTCCCGCCCAAACCTGCAAGGTAAAGAAACCAAGCTCAATCAAGGTCACGGCACTTCTCCCGAAACACCCCGCCAACAAATTTCCAGTGCAACACCCGTTGCAAGGTCAATGCCAACAGTACTTTCTTGCGGACGGGGAGCATTGTAGCACATTCCGATTGGAGGACGCAAGGGGGTATTGGGCGGTTTGGAGGGCGGTTTGGAGGGGCGCGGGGCGTACCTGTCCGCAGGGGCGGGCGAAGTCGGCCCCGAAGGGGTGGCGCGGAGCGCCAAGGCGAGCCCGCCCCTGCGGACAGGCCAAGTCAGAAATCAGCCGCCGCGGCTACGAGGCCTTGAGGAGATGCCGCCGGAGGAGTTCCGTGAACGCCTCGC
>JAFSTA010000057.1 GCA_017450695.1 Kiritimatiellia bacterium
CCGCAGTTCGTCACGTGCCCCGAACTGGAGCTCTCGCACGGCAACTGCGACTTCTTCCTCTTCCCGGAGCGCACCTACTTCGGGGACGTGCCGCACAGCTACATCGTCGAGTTCAAGCACCTGAAGAAGGGCGCGAGGAAGTCGGAGCTGGAGTCGCAGCGCGCCGAGGGGATCGCCCAGCTCAAACGCTACGCGAAGGACGGGAAGGTCCCCGCGCTCGCGAAGGGGACGACACTCCACCTCATCCTCGTGCAGTACCGCGGCCCTAAGATGGTCAACTGCGAACTCATCGCCGAGAAGAAATACTGAACCGGATTCCGGCTTCGAGGCCGCGCAGTTCCGAAAGACCGATCAGACGTCCCCCGTAGGAGTAGCCGTAGTAGCAAGTACGGCCTTTGTCGATGTCGAGCATCCGTCCGTGGTCGGGACGGACGACAATTCCTTCTCCGCGCCGCTTCTCCTCCTTGACGAGTTCGCACATGAGGGCGGGTATGTCCGTGTTGCCGACAAGGTGAGAATCGCTCTCGCGGAAGATACCGGGGGCTGTGTGAATCAGGTTGCGGAAGTGGCAGAAGTGGATACGGTCGTGGAACTCGCGGAAGATTTTCACACAGTCGTTCTGGGGGTTCGCGCCGAGCGAACCGGTGCAGAGCGTTACGCCCACGCGCTTTGACGGACACGCCCGCACCATCGCGCGGATGTCCGCCGCAGAGGAAAGGATTCGCGGCAACCCGAAAATCGGGAACGGCGGATCATCGGGATGGATGGCCATGTCGATTCCTTCGGATTCCAGCACGGGCGTAATCTCGTTCAGGAACTCGTAGAGGTTCCGCTTGAGTGTCGCGCCGCTGATATCGGCATACTCCGCCAGTTCGCGTCGCAAGCCGTCGGGTGTCGCGTCATCCGTCGTGCCGGGTAGTCCTTGAAGAAGCGCAGTCGTAATGCGCTTCCTGTCGGCAGCATTCGCCTTCTTCCAGAGTCTTGTCGCACGTCGCCGCATGGCGGCGTCGTAATCCGTTTCCACCCCCTTGCGTTGCAGCACAAACATCTCAAAGGCGCAGACTTCGTTGGCATCGTAGGCGAGGGTGACCGATCCGTCCGGCAGGACTTTGTGGAGATCGGTCCTCGCCCAGTCGTGTACCGGCATGAAGTTGTAACAGACGGTCTTCACGCCATGCTTGGCGAGCGCGCGGAGATTGCGCTTGTAGATTTCCACATACCGGCGGAAATTCCCCGTGCGTTTCTTGATGTCCTCATGGACGGGTACCGATTCCACCACGCTCCACATCATACCCGCTTTGCGTACCGCATCCGCACACGCCTTGATCTCAGTCACCGGCCAGAGGTCGCCGGGACGATGTGAGTAGAGCGACGTCACCACATCCGTCACGCCCGCCTGGCGGATTTCTCGCAGGGAAATCGCGTCGCCCGGACCGAACCATCTCCATCCCGCCTTCATCGTGCCGTGCCTCCTAGACTCCAGAATAGCACATGAAGCCGCCATCTACCGGCAACGTCACGCCGGTCACGAAGGACGCCTCGTCGGAGAGAAGGAATCGTGCCGCACCGTGTAGGTCTGAGGGGGAGCCAAATTTGCGCATCGGAGTCTTGGCGATCACCTTGCGCCCGCGTGCGGTGAGCGTCTTGCCGTCCTTCTCCAAAAGCAGGAACCGGTTCTGGTTCGTGATGAAGAAACCGGGCGCGAGCGCGTTCACGCGGATGCCCATCGGAGCAAGGTGCGTGGCGAGGAAACTGGTGAAGTTCATCACGCCCGCCTTCGCCGCGCCGTATGCCGCCACCTTCGTCATGGGTTGCCAGCAGGCCATCGAACAGAAGTTCAGCACGGCTCCGCCCCTCTTGAGCATCGCCTCGCAGAAGACTTGGCAGGGCAGGAATGTCCCGATGAAATTCAGCCGGTTGACGAACTCGAAGCCCTCCCGATCAAGTCCGAAGAATGTATCTGCCAGCGGCGTGTCTTTCGTCATCTGTTCCGCCGGACAGGTTCCTTTCGGATGATTGCCGCCCGCGCCGTTGACTAGGGCGTCGATACGCCGCCACTTCTTCAGTACCACGGCACGTGCCGCAACGAGCGATTCCTTGTCGAGGACATTCGCTTCAATGGCGAGCGTTTCCGTCAACCCCTTCTTCGCGAACTTGGCGCAGAGTGCCCGCGCCACATCGCCCCGCAAGTCCAGCACGGCTACCTTCGCGCCGTGCCGCAACAGGTCTTCCGTGAGACTGGAGCACAATACCCCCGCCGCGCCCGTCACGACACAGACTTTTCCTTCAACACCTTTTTCTCTTTGGATTCTCATGTTTCTCTTTCCTTTGGAATTGTGACAGAACAATCAAACAAACTGGACAAAGCCTCAAAGGGGAGAAAGTCTTTTCGGCAGTAAAACCGGATGCGCTTGTCTTTCATCTGAAGTACTCCACGTCAGGGTTGAGGAAGCCAAGGGAGTAAATCTGAGGCAGGAGCTTGGCGCGGAGCGCATCATGTTTCTCGCGCAGAGAATTTTCCTCACGCGGAGGCGCAGAGTCGCGGAGGTCTTTCATCGCGTTGCGGAGCTGGTAGTAGCCGACATCCCAAGTTTCGATCTTCCAGTCCATCCACGGCGTGTGCGTGATGTTCGCGTAGAACTCGCGGTAAAGCCGCCGCGCCGCATCAAGGACGGCACAAGCTTCGGGAGAGAGAGCTTTTCCAGCCAGCCACTTTGCTAGAAAACGGTCTTCGTTCGCGGTTGCAAGCTGTGTGGCGATGTCGCCGTGGGCACACGGCCACCGACGCACTTCCTCCAACAAGAACGGATAGAGGTTGTTCTGAATCTGCCACGTCCGCCCTTGGTACTCGACATTCCGTAGTGAAACTGCGCAGTTGGAATCGGCGAAGGCCGACCAAACGACGCAATCGGTGACAAATTCAGATGGGAGACCTGTCGCCGCGTCAGTTGTTTCAGCCGCAAAGAACGCAGAGTTCGCAAAGTCTTTGTGCTCTTTGCGTTCTTTGCGGCTTTCCCATTTAGTTGTCGGCGCGTAGAACGCGTCGCGGTCGTTCGTCCATGTCGCCTTGGGAATCTTCTTCACGGCGTGAAGCACCATCGCCTTCTCGAAGTTTTCAGGCGTTACGGAAAACGCCCCCGCGTTCGCATACGGCGCAGAGAGGATGAACACGCTATTGGTGTGCTGGAAGTCGTCGCCATTGCTCGACACGGAACAGATGAAGCCGGGCGCGACGTGGTTGCGCTTGTCCTTGTTGTCCGTCTTGAGGTTGAACGCGCTGACAAATGTCGGCATAATGGACTTGCCGTCCCACTTAGGACGCGGACACCACTTGTTGAGCATTGCCATACGCTCTACCGACGGGAAGACCTTCGTGCCGATCTTCTCAACTTCCCTGTTGAACACGTCAAGAGTAATCGACTGCATTGAAAGATGTTTCTTCTCGGCGAGATTCCAGACGAGAAAGCCGACAGGAAAGTTGCCAGTCGCGCCGTAGAAGCATTTGATTGGGAAAATAAATCCGCGCTCGTACTGGTACTGGAAGAAGCCGTCACGTATCTTCTGGTCGTTGTTGGAGTTGATGTACTTCAACTTCGAGAACATGCAAAGATGCGCCTGCTTGTCCTTGAACTCCTTGGATATGCGAAATAGGAACTGTGTGAAGAGTTCGCGGCTCGCCTCGCCATAATCCTCCTCGTACATCCATTCGCGGATTGTCGTCTTTGAAACCGTGTCCTTCGACTTCTTCCCCGTTTCGCCGCCGACGGTGTTGGCCGTTGCGAACGGCGGATTGATGAAGATTATCCACTTGATGTTCGGATTCGCGAGATCGGCGACGAGATTCGGCGGCATCTTGCGCGTCTGGCCGAATGTCATCTGCCCTGCGAGCGCAGGTATGTCGTCCGCGAGATAGTCATACTGAAAACACGTTGCGGCGGGAAATATCTTGCGGCAGTAGTCGGCGTCCTCCTTGTCGAGCGTGGAGATGTAGCAGTAGGGGAGCGCAGAGGACGGCAGTTCGAATTCGAGGTTGCCGGTGCCGGCTGCCATGTCCCAGAAGCGGTACTCGCCGCTCTTCCACCATTCGCGGCCAATCGTGCGTTCAAGGTAGTCAAGCCCCTTCGCGGCGAATTCGACTGGCGTGTAGAACTCGCCGGTGAAACGGCGGCGGAAGTCCTCGGTGATACGGTCGGCCTTCTGGCGGATGCGCGTCATCGCGGGCGGCGGAACCTTCTCGTAGTTCTGCCAGAAGTGCTGGTACTTCTCGGGCTGGATTGACTTCGGGATATAACCCTCGGCACCGCTCACGGAGAAGAGAACCTGACCGTCCTGCGCGACAATGGACTTTCCCTGCTCAATATCGGCAAAGAAGTATTCCGATGACTTTCGTCCGTTGCGGACATACGCGCCAAAAAGCCCGTCCCAGTAGTCGAAGACATCGAGGAAGTTTTCTTCCGTGATAGTCTTTTTGCCGAGCAATTCAAGGAAGGTTGTTTGATGCGTGAGGTGTTCGTGGCACAGCTTGACGAACTGCTCTTCCTCAGCCGGGTTCGAGAGATCGTAGATGTAGGGTATTTTTAACAAACGGATTTGTTCGCCGCTCACTCGGCTCACGGCGGGAGGGACGCAACTTGTTGCGTCCGAGGCGGCGGTCGCAGTAAACTGCGACCCTCCCGTATCGCGAACGCCGTTAGGCGTGAGCAAATCCGCTTGTTTTAAAAACGCCGCCAGTATGTCCCCCACAAGCTTCGGGCAGGGCGTGGAGGGGGCGCGGTCCCAGTCGTAGCGATCGCCCTTAGCGGCGTAGAACTTCGCATAGGCTTTCGTCTCAGCGAAGAACGCCTCGTTCTTATCGACAACACAGATGACGGGCGGCAGTGGATATCGTGTAAGCCCCGCGCCAAACTTGAGAAGCCTCGCGTAGTACATCGTCTGCGCAAGGACTCGCGCCACGTTCTCGGCGTTCTTGAAATTGCGGTCGTACTTGAACTCGAAAAGGACGTGTTCGGTGTAATGGTCGATGCCGCGCAAGGCGAAGATTTTCATCTTGAAGAACTTACAGAATTCCGCCTTGACCTCTTCCTCTTTCGCGCAGGGGCGCAGACTTTCGTAAAGATGCTTCATTTCTTCGACTTCTCTCTCACTGCCGCGTTCCGTTGGCGTACCGTCTTTGTCAGAACACCGTCAGCGTATAGTCCAGCGTGAATGTCTCACCCGCCTTCAGCTCAAGCGGTCTCTCGTAGATGGGCATGGGGTTCACAAATCTGTGATCGCTCCAGGTGTAGATGCGCTCGGTCTCCAGCGGCGAGAGCATTTTCACTTCCAGCCCGTGCCCGTTCGCGGGATCGGTATATTTTACGGCGGTCATTTCCTTCGGTCCGCCCACGTTCTTGTCCGCGCTCGGTTCGCCACCCGTACCTTCCATCTTGAAACCGCGCATCAGCTCGCCCATGCGCAGGGAGAAACCGCCGTAGCCGACCGGACGGCGACAGTCGAGCGTCACCTGGTCACGCGTCGTGAACTGATGTGTCGAACGGATGGTATAGCCTCCCTTGTCATCCGGCGCAGAGAACTGGATGGTGCGCTCTTCATCGAGTAGCACTTTCCCCGGATCGGCGCGTGGCCCGTACCAGAGCGAGAGTTTCACGTCGCATGCGCCGCCCTTCGGTTCGATCTTGAAGTCCTTCACCACCGTCATTCCGTCCGGGAAGAGATTCCCTGCGGCGGGGTTGCGTGGTTCCCAGTAGTTCACCCCGTTGATAAACTTCCAGCAGAACCAGAGACCGAGATGCCAGGGGTGGTCTTTGGGACGGGCCTCCGTCACGCATCGGCCGTCCGGCAGGCAGAGCGGATGCACAAACGGCTTGTTCTCGCGATTGGCCAAGTTCAGCTTCCATACCGTCTTGCCGTCTCTCACGCACTCCGCACCCTCGATGGTCTTACGGACTACGGCCATCGATGACTTGCCGTCCACATTGTCGGGACGTTCGCCAATCGCCCATCGCGCCGCCTCGAAGAGGTGCAGTTGCCATTCCATCTTTCCCCAGTCCTGCGGATTGTGTCCGAGCGCGGTGTAGAAGATACGCCCCTTGCCGAATGTCTTGCACCATTCGAGAATGTGTCCGCCGATTTTGGGTGCCCCGTACTTGTCCGTCTTGCGCGACTTCTCCAACACGTCATTCCAATCCAGGATCAGAAGCGGACGAACGTTTGCCTCGTCGGGGTGGTTGAGATAGATTTCATCGTCTGCCCACACATATCCTTCCGGCATACACGCGATAGCCGGATGGGAACGGTCTGCGTGGCGGAACGGCACGGGCTGGTGCGCGGAATAGTGTCGCTCGAACGCCCCGCCGAGGAATTGGCGAAACCGTTCGCTGCCACGTTCGCACGCGCTCGCCGAATGCGTGACGACGAGACCGCCGCCGTTCTCCACGAACGTGTAAAACGCCTCACGCTGCGCGTCCGTCACGAACAACTCGTGGTTGCAGTTGCAGAGGAAGATGAGCTTCAAACTCTTCATCGCCTCGGAGGTGAAGAACGCGGGATCGTCGGAGACAAGGCACGAGAGACCGTTCGCCGTGAAGTAACGCCGCACCTCCTCCGCGCCTTGTTCGGTGGATTCGTGATGGTAGGCGCCCTTTGCGACAACCTCCCCCGTCTTCTGGTTCTTGACGAACTGCCAACGCGTGTAGATGAGTACATCCACCGGCTCGGCCGCAGCAAGCTGCGCCATTCCGGCGACCAGTGAAACCAATAGAATCTTTTTCATGTTTATCCTTTCGTGAACAGTTGTTCGCAGGCGCGTTTCACACGCACCAGTGGTCGGGCAAGGAGATGCGCACAAGCTCTGCCGCGCTTCGCTTGGCACCGCATCTCATTTACCCCCTATTTCTCGTGGGGTTTCAGATACTGGTCGTAGAGCAGGTTGACGGCCTGGTAGTAGCACTTGCGGATCCCGTTGATTTCGTCCCTGATGCCGCTGGAGCAGATGCAGACGAATCCCCAGTCTTCTTCCGGACAGAAGTACATACAGCTGAAGAGACCGTGTGCGCTCCCCGTATGTCCCTTCAGCGTCTTGCCCTTGATGAAGCGGGTTTCGATGCGAGTGGTGAGGCAATACTGCGTGCCGGGATCGCCCGGTGTGACAGGAGACAGAAGTTTCTTGCAGCCTTCCTCGGAGATGATGCGGTTGCCGTTGGTGGCCACGCCGCCGTTGCGGAGCGTCATCATCCATTTGGCCAGGTTGGGTGCGGAAATCTTCATGCCGCCAGTGGGTGACCAGTAGCAACCGTCCGTGCCGATTTGATAGGTGCCGTTCGCCACCTTCAATTCGTTGTTGCGGACATAACCCTTGCCGGGATCCAACCGTTTCATCTTCTGGTTGTAGATGTAGAGCCGCGTGAAAGTAGAGCTGTCGAGCGAATCGAGGTTGAAGCCCGCGTTGTCCACGCCGATTGGTTTCAGGATGTGGTTCAAGACATATTCGTCGAACCGTTCTCCCGAAACCTTCTCGATAATGAGGCCGATGATGTTGAGGGCGCGGTTGCAGTATTTGTATCCCTTGCCCGGAGGGTAGGGGAGCCAAGCCGTTTCACGGATGGTTTTCTTGTCGGTCTTGGACTTATCTACATAGGTCAGGTCACAGTACAGATTCGAGCCTCCGCCGTCCTTCATGCTGGAGGTGTGCGAGAGCAGCATCTTGACGGTGACGGGGATGTCGGGATAGCGCGGATTGCGGATATCCATGCCGAGAATCTTGTTGATATCATCGTCGAGCGAGATCTTGCCGGCCTCCACCAGCTGCATGATGGACATTCCCGAAAAGGATTTGGAAATCGACGCGATACGGAAGATGTCGTTGATATCCAACGGCTCGCGGGTGTCCTTGTCGCGATACCCGAAGGCTTTCTGGTAGATGACCTTGTCGCCTTTGACCAGTACGACAGCCATGCCGACCGTCTTGCATTCGTCCATGTAGCCACGGATCTTTTCCTCGATCTGTGGCGTGGTGAACTGTTGTGCGCGGATCGGGACGGCGCAAAGCGCCGCCGACGCAACAACCGCCAATACTATCGTTCTCATTTCAACAATCTCCTTTGCTTAGCTTCGCCGTCAGCTTTCCGCGCCGGGGACGGCGCGTGGCAACCCCCACTGCCATCTCCCCGTGGCTGGCTAACCCCACCAGCCACCCAACCACCGAACCACCTAACCACCGCACCACCTAACCACCCAACCACCGAACCACCCAACCATCTGTACGCGCTATCCACGAACTTTCTTGCTCAACCGTTCGTATGCGCGTTTTGCGCCGTAGGGGGCGCGTTCCGTGCGCTCCAACATCGCGTCCGCCTCCGCGTCATTCACGAACCGCTCCTTCTGCCAATCCCATTCGAGTCGGCGTCCGAGTTTCATGCCGATCCACGAGAGCAGGCACGCGCTGCATGAACGGTGTGCCGTCTCGGCGGGCACCTCGCTCGGCACTTTCGCCTTAATGGAGTCGATCAGGTTCTGGTGATGGTCGCCGGGTTTCGTGACGGCATTGGCGTACAACACGACCGACGGCTTGCCCGCGATGAGCGCGGGATCGCTCGCGTCAAGCGCCTTCAGCGGCTTCCCGGGGGAGACGGGATCACTCGCGGAAACCTTTACCGCGCCGCGACTCACGAAGATCCAGCCCTTCTCGCCGACGAAGCGGACGCCGTTCGGGAACTTGTCCCAGACTCGCACGGGTGTCCCGTCAGCATACGTGAGCGTGATATCATAGTCGCCGTGAACGTCCCACAGTCCACCCGTGTGGAACTGTCCCTTGCCCTCGATGTACTTCGGCCCGATCTTCTCCCAGCCCATCGCCCAGTGCACAATGTCAAGATGGTGCGAACCCCAGCCCGTGATCATCCCCGCGCCGAACTGCTCGCAACGAAGCCAGCCCGGACGAGAATTGATCGCCTTCTTGAGGTCTGCATCCTGACTGTGGACGCGGTCCTCGGTGTAGAAGACCTCCGGCGTGGAACCGAGCCAGAAACCGTAGTCGAGGCATTTCGGTACGGGCATCTTCTCCGTCGAACCACCCCCGGGATCTCCGGGAAGCCCCACCTCGATGGACTTGATCTTGCCGAGGCGCCCCTCGCGCACGAACGCGCAAGCCTTCTGGAAATGCTCCCACGACCGCTGTTGCGAACCGAGCAGGAATGTACGCCCCGTCTCGGCGATCGCGTCCGCGAAAAGTCGTCCCTCGCGAATCGTGAGCGAGGCCGGCTTCTGCATATAGACATGTTTGCCGGCGAAGGCCGCCTCGATCGCAATCTGCGCGTGCCAGTGGTCGGGCGTAGAAATGGAGACGGCATCGATGTCGGCGCGTGAGAGGATGTCATGGAAATCGCGTGCGCCGAAGATGGTATCGGCTGACTTCTCACCCTGCTTCTTTGCGATGAATCCGCGCATGTTTTCCAGACGGCGTGAATCAAGGTCGCACGCGGCAACGACACGTGCGCCTTTCGCGCGAAGGAAACCGGGAACGTCCATCGTGAGACCGATGCGCCCGCACCCGATCTGCGCGATGTGGATTCTGTTGCTCGGCGCGTCCTTGCCCAGTACCCGCGCGGGAATGATCGCCGGGAAGGCAAGAGCCGCTCCTGATACCATCGCGTTCCGCACAAAATCTCGTCTGCTCATTTTCATAACACTCGTAATTCCTTTCTCGGTTTTCCAAACACGGGGACCAGTATAGCACAATTTCCGCCTGGTTGGTATCCAAGAAAACAACACAATTTTGAGAATAATCCCAGAATCCTCGCTGGGACCTCACGCAGAGCAGTACGGGAGTGGCGCGCTCCGTCGCGGCCGCAATGCTGAGTACGCTCCCCCAGCCAACTTATAGGCAAGGCTAGAGGTTCTAGAACTTCTAGCCTTTCTAGATGGTTCGCAGAGGGCTAACCGTGAATTGATAGGTAGCGTGCCTCACTTTTTCCCACTTTTCTCTTGCCTTTCGCGGGAGAAACCGACACAATATTTTCGTTATGAAAAAAATACTACAAACTTCTCTTGCCTGCGGTCTTGTCGCCGCTGGCGTATTGTCCGCGACAACATCCCTGGCCGAGTGCCAGGCTTGTAACGACGGTTGGATTTGCACATGTGTCCAGAAATGCACGTGTTCACCTTTCCTTGGGCGCTGGGCGCTCGATCTAGGAGGCGGCGCCGGTTGGCTCGGCGTGGAAAAGGGCGAAAACGGCTCGCTGAAAAGCTCGATTCTCTGGTACGGAGGATCAGTCGTTCCGACGGCGGAAACCAAGCTAGACGGCGACAAGCTACTCGTCATCCGCAAGCACGGAGTCAAGAAGGACGGCAAGGACGTGACCAACACCGAGACGTTGACCTTCACCCTGAACGGACGCGATCTCATCTCCGCCACCAGCGTGACGGTCGATGAGTCGGGCAAGCAAATCGGCAAGAAGGACTTCAAGGGAAACCGCATTCCGCCGATTCCCCAGAAGCCGGATCTCTCGAAGCTGAAGTTCGGTGAGCCGATCTCGCTCGTGAAGGGCAACGACCTCTCCGGATGGAAACTGATGAACGAAAAAGCGCACAACGGCTGGACGATGAAGGACGGCGTGTTGTCGAACAATGTCTTCGACAAGGACGGCAAGCGGATTCACGGTTGCGCGAACATCATGACGGAACAGAAGTTCGAGGACTTCAAACTGCATGTCGAGGTCAAGGTCGAGCCGGGCTGCAACAGCGGCATCTATCTGCGCGGCATCTACGAAATCCAGGTGCTGGACAGCTTCGGCAAGCCGGTAAACTCTCACCACATGGGTGCGCTCTACAGCCGCATCACGCCAAGTGTCGCGGCGGAAAAACCCGCGGGCGAGTGGCAGACCGAGGATATCACCTTGGTGAACCGTCACCTGACGGTCGTGTTGAACGGCAAGAAGATTATCGACAACCAGCCGATCTTGGGATGCACCGGTGGCGCGATCACCGCCAACGAGTTCATTCCCGGACCGATCTACCTGCAGGGCGACCATAGCAACGCGTCGTTCCGCAACATGGTTCTGACGCCGATCGTCAAATAATCATCCGCCGGATGAATAGGGGAGAGGCGGGGAATGGGCGTATCCGCGAAGTGTATTCTGCATTACGAAATCGACATGGTTTCGCCATCCGAAACCGCATTTCAAGTTGCACGATTTCCGGATGCGCCCATATCCTTACCCGCCTGGTAAAATGGGCATGACGGTAGGGGGCGTTTGGCAAATCGAGCCTGTTTTTCGGGGCTTGTCTGATGTTTTTACCGAGTGTTTCGGTTGTTGTGAGAGAACGTCGCGCAAGTCTTTTGTTTTCACTGGAAGCTGACAAGGAGTCTGTATGCGTTTTCTTCTTTCCGTGGTTTTGTTTTCCGCGTCTCTCTGCGCATTCGGGGAACCGCTTCACCCGCTGGCGGAACGCCCGGAGGCGAAGACATCCGCCATGTTGCCGAAATACGGGTACCGCCTCGCCCGCGTCGTGCCCGTCTTCGGACGCCAGGGTGTCTGTACCGATGGCGAGTCGTACTGGGTCAGCGGTAGCAAGTCGCTCGTGAAGTACGACAAGGACTGGAAAGAGGTCGCGCGCAACACCTCGCCTTTCGACGGGTATCAGATACCCGCCAACCATATTGGCGACATTGACGTTTTCAACGGGGAACTGTTCCTCGGCGCGGAGAACTTTCTCGACGGCGTGGGCAAAGATATTCAGATCGCGGTACACGATGCGAATACGCTGAAGTTGAAACGCACCTTCTCGTTCTCGCCCGAGAGCGGGCAGGAGGAGTGTTCTGGCATTACGGTCAACCCGGACGAGCGGACGGTCTGGATGTGTTCGTGGGTCGGCGAGGAAAGTGGACGCTATCTCTACGAGTACGACCTTGACAGCGGGAAGTTCCTGCGGAAGGTTCATCTGCAATGTCCGCCACAGTGGGTGCAGGGACTCGTGTACAACCAAGGCGCGTACTACCTGACGGCAGACGACGGAACCGCCGACCTGCGCGAACCGGACCACATTTACCGCGTGGAGATCCAACCCGGTGCCTCCCATGCGGCGGTCGTGTTGGAACGGACATTGGATGACGTGACCTTCCAAGGGGAGATTGAGGGCATTTCGGTCAATCCCAAGACGAACCAGCTGCTGGTGCATTACAATCGCGGCTCGCGGATCGTGCTGGGAATGGTCAAAGGTTTCTACCCCGGCTATACCCGCGAGATTTCCGAGGTTTTCATCTACGACCGTCAGCCCCGGAAACAACAGCCGTAAGGGATCCGGACAGAATCCTCTGGGAAAGAAAGGGCATCTATGCGGTACGCTATCGTTTCCGATCTCCACGCCAACTTGGCGGCCTGGCAAAGCGTGTTGCACGACCTGGCGGAAAATCACGCCGACCAGATTATCTGCCTCGGAGATGTCGTCGGATACGGACCGGATCCGGTTGAGGTGCTGGAATCCGTTTACCAGCACGTTCCGATCTGTATCCTGGGAAACCACGATGCCGCCGTGGCGGGAATCCGTACCGCCGACGATTTCACGCAACGCGCGCAGGAGGCCGTCGCGTTGCACCGGAAGATGCTCTCTTCCCGCGCCTTCGCTTGGTTGAAGAAACTTCCCTACACCTGCAAAGGGAAAAACTTCCGGTGCGCACACGGCGATTTCTCCCTGCCTGAAGAATTCCGTTATATTCTGGAGCCGAAGGAGGCCGTTCCCTCGTGGCAGGCGACGGCGGAACAATTGTTGTTCGTCGGCCACACGCACGAATCGGCAATTTTCGTAATCGGCAACAGCGGTACGCCGCACCGCATCGACCCGTGTGATTTCGAGCTGGAGGAGGGAAAACGGTACATCGTCAATCCCGGAAGTGTCGGTTTCCCACGTGCGGGCCAATGCCGTTCTAGTTACTGTCTTTACGATTCGCAGACGCGCACGATCCAGTTCCGGTTCCTGCCGTTCGACATTGTGGGGTATCAGGCGAAACTGAAAGAACTGGGAATCACCGATGACCCGTGGGTGGAAGAGGAGGCCCGCAAGCACCAGGTCAAGAATGTCCGTGAACACGTCTCGTTCGCCAAACCGCTCCGTCCGCGCGTCGTGTCAGAAGGAATCGTCTCCTCCGACCAAGTGCCCGCGTCACGCGGCGAGGCGCCTGTGTTTCGGCGCCAACCGGTCAACCTGCCGCCGTTCCTGACACGCTGGTGGTTCCTTCTCGCGGTTGCCGTTCTGATCCTCGCGGTCGGAACCGTCCTCTTGATTGACGCCTTCCAGTTCGGCAAGTCAACCGTTACCCCGCAACTTGCGATTCAGGTGCCGAATTACGAGCTGTCCGTCGTATCACCCTATCCGCTCCAGCCGCCCGACAAGAACTGGCTGCCGCCTTGGCCAGCGGGATTGGCTGAGGACGGGACGCTGACAGGCTGGCGGTACGAGCTGGAGGACAAAATCCAACAACAGTTCAGTACGGGATTGCTGAATCACCGCATGACGCTTGTACTCCATCACCAGAAGCCGTTGCGCGTCTCCATCCTTTCTCCGATCTTCGACCTTTCCGCCACGCAGGTGGCATCCGTTCGGCTGAACGGACGGGCACGGAAACGAGAAGGATTCCAAGGTAGCGTGCAGTACAGTCTGGTGACCTACACGACGAACAAGGACGGCAACCGCATCCAGCAAAAGATCGAGCCGTTCGAATTGCGCGAATCGCGCAAGCGAGGCGAGTCCGACGTACTCGCGGTGAGTCGCAAGATCCCGCTAGCCAAGACAGTCACCCACATCCGCTTCCGCATCGACGGTTCGTTCGACGGAACGATTGAACTCGAACCGCCCGAACTCCGCATGGAAACCCAACGTCCCCGCTAGGCGAGGCGCTACGCGCCAGAGGTGAGAAGCGGTGGGGAGACGGAGAAGAAGGGGCAAAAGGGATCGACGGGATAGAAGGGATGACCCGCAGAGACCGGGATGCGCTTGTTTGTCCACCGTAGCCTTGGCGAAGGTGGATAGCCCGCGCGTGAAAGGAAGTTGTTTCAAAAAGTTGTTTCCAATCTTCAAGTATGTGTTCAACTTATTTTTGAGTAAGGACTAACCGCCCTAAAAGCCATCGGGGACTATTCTGCCACCTCGCCCACTCACCCCTGTCGGAACCGGTGGATGCGACTACCCCCGTCGTATCAGTTTGGGAAGATACAGGGGCGAAAATTCGCCGCGGGTGGGGTTGCAATGCGTAGGCAAGTATGGTATAATTCGCAACTGTACATTCTAAAACAACAGGAGAATTCGCAAGTGGAGTTGCTAAAATGGCGGAAAAATTGACAACTGAAGATGTTGAGGAGTTGCTGGAAACCTCAAATCGGCAGATTCGCGAGGAATCGGCCACGTTTCACCGCTACCTCTTCGACGAGATTGATTGGCGGGATCGCCTGATCTGCATCAAGGGTGCAAGGGGGACGGGAAAGACAACCTTAATGCGACAGCGGATGAAGGAGCATTTCGGAGAGGATTCGGGCAAGGCCATTTACGCCAGCCTCGACGATCTCTGGTTCGCGTACCATCGGCTGAAGGATTTCGCCGAGTACGCGTACGAACACGGATACACCCATCTGTTCCTTGACGAGGTGCAGCATCTCGGAAAAGACTGGTCGCTTGCCGTCAAGAACATCGCAGACCAGTTCCGCAAGCTGAACATTGTCTACAGCGGCTCGTCCCTGCTCCAGCTCGAGAAGGCGGCGGGCGATCTCTCGCGGCGTCAGGCCACGTACACGTTGGAGGGGATGAGTTTCCGCGAATATCTCGGCCTTGAGGGCGTATTGGAACATCGAGCATTGACGATGGAGGAAATCGTCACAGATCACGTGGGTATTGCGTCGAAAATCGACAAGGGGTTGAAGGTGCTGCCGTTCTTCGAGACGTATCGGAAGTGCGGGTTCTATCCTTTCTACCGTGAAAGCCTCGCAAAGTTCGGCGAACGTCTTGCGGAGACTGTCAACAAGGTGCTAGAGGTCGATTATCCGGCTATCGACGAGGTTTCGCAGGAAACCATTCGCAAGACGCGCAGAATGTTGATGGTACTTGCCGCGAGCTGTCCGCAGACGCCCAACATGAGTGGTTTGTACAGGGAGCTTGAGACGGGGCGTGACCAAGGACTGAAGATGCTCAAGGCCCTGCATCGGGCGGGTCTCCTTGCCCTTTTGGACGCGAAGGGGATGAAGCTGAACGACCTTTCGAAACCGGAGAAAATCTACGTCAGCAACACGAACCTGATGCGCGCGATCGTCCCGCGCGTCGACGTGGGCGTGGAACGCGAGACGTTTTTCTACAGTCAGGTGCGTAAGGGACATGCAGTGGCACACACGGGCGTAGGGGATTTCGTTGTGGACGGCAGATGGACGTTTGAGGTCGGCGGCAAGGGTAAGGGGTTTGCGCAGATTGCGGACATTCCCCGCAGCTACGTCGTCAACGACGAGATTTCCGTCGGACACGGCTGCAAGATACCGCTCTGGCTGTATGGATTTCTCTATTGAAGGAGGTATGCATCCGCGATGAAGATGCTCCTTGTGTGCCACGGGAACATCTGCCGCAGTCCGATGGCGGAATTCGTGATGAAGGATCTGCTCAACAAGGCAGGACGCACCGATGTGACCGTCGAATCCGCCTCGCTGCATACGGACGAGATCGGCAATGACATCCACTGGGGGACGCGACGAATGCTTGGGATAAACATAAAAATAGGACATGTCCTTCATGTCCGAATGAAGCCAGCTTTGACCATAGACTTTGTGTACCCTTCCCCAGCCATTTCTGTATGCGGAAGGAAGCGTGGAAGGTTCGGAGTTTATTGATACACCACTAGCCAAGACAGTCACCCACATCCGCTTCCGCATCGACGGTTCGTTCGACGGAACAATCGAACTCGAACCGCCCGAACTCCGCATGGAAACCCAACGCCCCCGCTAGGCGCGGTGCTACAAGCAAGTGGCGTGTTCTACTAGGGCATGCGCCAGCTGAGAAGAAGAAACACGCGACGGACGAGACGGCTGAATCTCTTTTATCTCGTTTGTCGCTTTCTGGAACGTGAAATGAAGCGGCAGGAGTGCCGCTTCCCCGATCCGGGCGGAGAGACCGCGTCGATTCCGGGATGCATGCACGATGCGGATGCGCCCGAATACGACGGACTCCTTTCGTTTGCAGAGCGGACGCGACGGGGCGCATCCCTCCCAATTCAGGCAACGGGGACGTTGCCCCTCCCGTACTCAGCTCAGTGAGAGAAATGGCGGCGACAATTCAGAACTTCTACACATCGCGCCTCCTCACCGGAATTTGCGGTCGAGTTCGCGGAAGGAGGTGAAGATCATGGTGGGGCGGCCGCGCGGTGAGGTGTAGGGCATGGAGGTTGCCGCCAACTGATCCACGAGCTTTTGTGCGTCTTCGGGACGCAGTTTCATGGCAAGCCGGACGGCGGTATGGGAGATGGCGCGGGCGATCAGTTCCTCTTTCCATTTCTCCGCTCCGCGTCGGTTTCCAGCCTGTTCAAAATCCTGGGCGATGTCCGCCAGCAATTCGCGACACGGCGTTCTCTCCAGCTCCAGCAGATTCGGGAGCGCTTCGACTTTGAAATGGTCGTTCCCGAACTCCTCGATCTCAAATCCGATTCCCCGCAGCGCATCCAGATGTTTGCGTAATCTCGCGGCATCGGCGGGCGGGAACTGGATTGCCTCCGGGATGAGCAACTTCTGAGAAAGCTGCCGTCCGCTTTTCATCTGTTCCAGCAGTTGCTCGTACAGCACGCGTTCCCGTGCCGCCTGTGGATCGACCGTCACAATACCGGAATCCGTTTCCAGCAACACGAATCGATCGGCGACCTGTCCCACGAACCGCGACCACTTCCACGGTGCGCCGTCCGGGGCGGGCGACGCAAAGAGGGGAATCCCGGATCCACTCGGCGCTTCGGGGATCTCGCCCGAAGGAACCAGCGTCGCAAAAGGATCGGGCTTCGGATAAACGAACGGACGGGGGGCGAGCGGATTGGACTGTACGCACGGCGACGGAATCAGCGGCGCTTGCGGCGTCGCGATACGCGGTGCCAGCGGGTTCGTCCGGTCGCCCGCATGTTGCGGTGGACGCGACGGAGGCACATCGACCGTTCGCGGCGGCGCGACCACGGGTGGAACGGAGGAGGATCCGGGAACGGGGTTCTGCTCTCCTTGCTGCGGTGATGTCGGCACAGGCGTAACGCGGGATGGTGACGGATTCTGCGGTTGTGTGGGTGCGGGTGGCAACTCCTCTGGGTACGGGCGTTGCACAACGCCAATCGCCTCGCGAATCGCGCAGATGATTGCCTCGCGGACATCGCCGGGGTGAACGAACCGCACCTCGCGCTTGGTCGGATGGACGTTGACGTCCACTTCTTCCGGTGGCATCTCGATGAAAAGGAGGAGGATCGGCTTGCGGTTCGCTTCCATCTTCGGATAGGCCTCCCGCAAGGCATAGGCAATCACGGGAGCGGTTGCGGGACGACGGTTGATGAAGATATACTGTTCGCTCCGGTCGTTCCGCGCCTGTGACGGTAAGGCGGCAAAACCAGACAGCTGGATTCGTCCTGCCGTGTAGCGAATGGGTTTCAGGTCCGCAACGAAATCACGTCCGAAGAGACCCGCCGCGCGTTCGACCAACTTCGCGCCACCGGGAAGGTTGTACAGTTCGCGGCCGTCCACCGTCAACGTCATGCCGATTTCCGGATGCGCCAAGGAATGAAGCGTGAATACGGATTTGATGTGAGCCTGCTCGGTCTGGTACGCGCGCAGGAATTTCCGTCGTACGGGCACGTTGAAGAACAAGTCGCGCACTTCAATGGTCGTGCCCGGCGCGGTTCCGATCTCGCGCACGTCCTGCAACGTTCCCCCGACGATCACCAGTTGCGTTCCCGCTTCGTCCCCCTCGCGCCGCGTCTTGATCGTCATGCGGGAGACGGAGGCGATGGATGGAATCGCCTCGCCCCGGAATCCCAACGTGGTAATCTGCTCGATATCCCCGACATCACGAATCTTGCTGGTCGCCTGCCGCTCGATGCAGAGCAGGGAATTGTCACGCGACATCCCGCAACCATTGTCACGGATTTCAATCAGCTTGCGTCCACCGGCCGTGATGTTGATGTCAATCCGCGTGGCGTCGGCATCGATCGCGTTTTCGACCAGTTCCTTGACGACGGAAGCGGGGCGTTCCACCACTTCCCCGGCGGCGATTTTGTTCGCCACTTGCAGCGGAAGCAACCGGATCTGCCTGTCTTTACGCAACGCTGTACCAGATTCTGCCAAAAACCTCTCCTTATCCAAGCCACGAAAAGTCAACCTTCAGCCGTCGGGAATTTTCGTGAAGCGCGGAACCGACAATCACGACTTTCTGATCTTCCCGACGCAAGTCTAGCCGTTCCGCCGTCCACGCCGTCACGCCCTTCGGCATGGCGCGCGTATAGACATGCGAGACGGTTTCCGCGAACCGTTCTTCCCCTCTCCAAAACGGCAATACCCCCAGCCGCGCAAGGAAGGCGCCCGTCTCGGAAGCCGAGGGAATCGGATCGCCACACACGGGAAACGAGACGAACTCTCTTCCGAAGAAGCCGGAGAGAGAATCGTCATCGGGCGGATCCTCTGCGGGAACGCCGCTCTCTTGCGCGGGAGGTACATCCGTCACCAGATCGGCGAGGGGAATTCCGCGCAATTCCAAAAGCCGGATCGGCTGCTGCGAAATGGCCTCTCCCAACAGATAGTATACGGCTGCCAGGTGCTTGCACGGATTCGCGTAGTCGGGACAGGAACAACGGCTCCAGACATCGTTTTTCAGCGACGGAAAGAGCGGCGCCTGGAACGAGGCGAACAGTTCCTCGATTTCAAAGGGAAGCTCGTTCACGAGAAGCCGGGCGATCAACATCGGTTGCGCACGCAACGCTTGGACGATGGCTTTCCGCGTTTCGCCTTCCGGCAGACGGAATCGGATGTAGCCGTGGTATGGTACTCCCTCGGTTCCCTGCACAGTCGCCTGCACCAGTCCCGGCTCAATCTGCAGATCGCGAACCTGACCGGAAACCGCATAATTGCGTCCGCGCCCCAACCGCGCCCCGATCCGGAAACTTTCCAGCGTGTCCGTCCAACGGCGGCTCCACCAGACGCGACGCCCCAACTTCGACGCGCGATGCGCGCCGATTCGCCCGAACTGCGCCCGAATTCCGCCCTTGACCGTCAAGGGAATCCGGATCTCGTATTTCCGTTTCCTCTTACCCATTGCGTTGCCTGATGCGAATAGTATATACCATTTTTCTCGTCACGGAAATACTGAAAAGGAAGGGGTAGGAGGGAGGGGGGGGAGGGGGAGGGGCGCTATGCGCCCCAGCTGAGAAGCGGGGAAGCTGAGAGGCTGAGAAGCTGAGAGAAGCAGAGAGGCTGAGAAGCTGATAAGTGGCGGCTGCGCCGCCTAAGTGGCCTTGCGGCCTAAATGGGGCTACGCCCCTAAGTTGACTTGGCCGGGAAGAGGCGGCTAACGCCGCCAGCTGAGAAGCGGGGAGGCTGAGAGGCTGAGAAGAAAGGCGCGTGACACGCGCGACCACAATGCCCACCCGGAATATCCGGAATGCCCGGAAAATCCGGCATACCCGGCCAACTACCGAACCACCTAACCGCTAACACCTCGTCTATAACTTCATTGTTCACAAATCTCAAATGCTCACAAATGCCAACAATGACACAAATCACAATGCCATTTCAACCTCGTCTAAAACTTCAACCTCCGGCGTGTGTACAGCAAGTTATCTGAATCGAATCACTCACGCAACGCCTGAGCGGGGGCTAACAGCTACTACCTAACGACCAAACCACCTAACCTTGAACTTATCGGCAAGGCGTGTAAGCCGATTCGGATTCGGAACGCGAGACTTGCCCCCAAGCGGATGCGCTATTTCGACAGACCGGCCACTTTCGCTTCCGGCGCGGTGACGGGACCGGTAAACGAGTTTTTGCCGTTGAAGGTGACGGTGCCTTTCCCTTGGATGCGGATGCCGCCGTCTTTCCCCAGAAGCTGGGGATCACGCAGCACATTTCCGTTGATGGTGACATGGTTCCCCTGCGGAAGGATCGTCAACCCCTTGGCGCCCACATACAGGTCAACGCCCTTTCGGATGGAGCTGTTTTTGTCCGTCGCCTGCCAGATGCCGCCGTCGGCGTAGATGACCGCCGAAGCTTTCGCGCCGCAGAAGATGTTGCCCGCCTGGAGTGTGCCGCCGTCGCGCAGATATACGCGCGTACTGCCATCGTCCTTGCCCGCCAGGTTCATCCCGCGCCTGATACACATCGTACCGGTATTCTCAATGAAAAGGTCGCAATGTCCCGATCCCTGCAACGCGCCGACCATCGTGGTTGCGGTGAAGGTGCCGCCCGAAATCCCCATCCGCGTCCGGCATCCGTCGTGATCGCTCGGGCGCAGCATCTCCACGAAGAACTTTCCGCCCGTCTGGTAAAACGCGGGGCGCGCCGTGCAGTCGTTCTGATAGGTCGTGTATCCCATCGAGAGGTTTCCCGCATGGGTTTCTCCGCCGGATACGACCACAACCGAGCTGACGCCATTCGGCGCGGTAAAGGTCGTTCCGTTGTAACGCCCGATGGCCAAGAACGTGCCGAGCAGATTGTAGCCGCCGCGAATCTCTACGCGCCCGGCGGTTTCGCGTCCGCGTTCGACCGTCGTGTTCTTTCCCACGCAGAACTCCTGAGTCCCGAAGAAGTTCGTCACGGTATCCGCCGTCGCGATGACGAACGTGCCGTCCAGGACATTGAACGAGGAGAAACCCTGGGAGGGGGAATCGCCGTTCGTCCGCAAGAGGGTGGGCGGGTTCAATCCGCTCGGATACTCCTTGGTGTCCGTCGCAAAGCGGTTGATGCCTGTTCCTTGCCTCGCGATGGTCAGCGTTCCCGGCCCGGTTTTCGCTAGGCACCCCATGGCGCAGTCGATTGGTCCGGTCAACGTCAGCGCGTTGTTCACGCGGAGGATTGACGGCACGGAGCCGAGCACGTCGCTGGAGAGGATCAGGACGCCGCGATCCGTTGTCGCCGCAGGTCCTGTGTAGGCAAACGTCCCGTTGCCCAGAACAATGTTGTTGGCGATCGCTTTCTTCGCGCCGATGGAACACGTTTTTCCCGCGTCGGCGATGGACGGCACGACCACCGTGCCGCTCTTGACATACGTGCTGCCCGTGTACCGGTTCTGCGGATTCAGGGTCACGATGCCGCCGTTGATGTGGGAACGGTTGACTTGAAGATTGTAGTCGCCGTCGCGGACCTCCTTGTCCAAGTATGATTCGGAACCCTTGGCGGAGACCAGCAGGGTGGAGGGAAGGAAACCGAACTCTTTCTCGTAATCCCGTTTGCTGTATCTCATCTGCGCGATCTGGTCGGTCAACCGCTTGCCGCAATCGGTCGTGACGGTATCGACATCCATCAGGAAATACGAATAGGCAGCCGCCGCGTTGTTCTCCGTCCACACATGGAACTCAAATCCCGCCTTCTTGACCGTTTGGATATACTCCGGCGTCAGGGCGGGGCGGCAGTTCTGGATATCGACGCCCGTCGCCTTGGTCTGGCGCAAGACAGAGACCACTTCCGCCGCCGTCGGGGAGGGTGTTCCGTTCGGTCCCATCTTCAATCCCGAAAGCCAGTAGGCGCGGTACTCCGGCATCTGCTCGCGCAAAGCCGCGACCGCCCCTTTGTTGAACGCGATGAAGAGCGCCCGTGCGGGAGTCGCCTTCGGTTCTTTGCGGAAGGCTTCCTTCAGGTAGGGCACCATCTCCGCACCGCCCTTTACCTCCACGTAAATCACGCAGCCGTCCTTCGCCAGCGCCAGCACATCGGACAGATAGCATACTTTGGTTCCTTTCCACTGCGGTCCCTTCCACGCGCCGACGTCCAGCCGGTCCAGTTCCGCCTTCGTCGTATCAACCACACGCTTGTTCAGTCCCCCCGTGCGCGCGAAGGTGTTGTCGTGGTTCACGACCAGGAGCTTTTCTGCCGTGGTGAGATAGACGTCGCACTCGAACCCGTAGTTCCCGTTCTCCTGCGCGAGACGGAAGGCTGGTATCGTGTTCTCCGGCGCATCTTTGGATTCGCCGCGATGGCAGACGAACTTCGTGGTAACCTGTTGAATCTCCCGCGTGTCGGCACCCTTGGTGGGAACCACCTTGGCTTGAAACTCCCCGAAGGCGGACGAAACCGCCACGAGGGAAGATACGGACAAGACGGCAAACAAACACTGATCGTTTCGCATACGAATACACCTTTCAAAAAAAACGGAAATACCATACCACAAAAACGCCACCCCCTCAATTCCAAAATCAGATGCTCTGGCTATAGGGGTGTGTGGTTAGGTGGTGGGTAGTGCGGTGGTTGGGTGGTGCGGCAATCGATAACAGTCGATCGCCTTCGATTGCTATCGACGATTCCTTACCACCTTGCTTCTCGCTTCTCAGCTGGCGCGAAGCGCCTCCGTGCAGAGTGCGGGCGGCGGATCAACCGCCCAACCACCGAACCACCCAACCGCCTAACCACCTAACCGCTCCCCTCCCAACCTTTCTTTTCGGTTTGCAGGGGGTGTTTGTATGTGCTATCATGGACTTGTCTTTTGGTTCAAAGGAGGCTTTTGATGAATACGAAAAGTTTGTTTTCTGTCGTGTTGGCGTGTGCCGGGGTCGCGTGGGCGGAACCGGCGAACAAGGCGGCCCCGGTCGCCGACCAGCTGCCGGAGGGTATTTTGTTGCGCGGTTCCACCGACAAGGAACAGGCGTTTTACGCGCCGAACGAGCCGATCACTTTCACGATGAAGGTCGATGCCTCGAATGCGAAGGGGAAGCTCGCGAAAGGCTTCAAGATCGTCTGGACGCGGACGGGCGATGACGGCAAGACGGAGAACGGCGAAGAGGATGCCGGGAAGCCGGTCGTGGTCAAAACCTCCCTGTCGAAGCCGGGATTTGTCCGTCTGGTTGCTCACCTGAAGGGACCGGGCGGCAAGGTGTTTGGGGCGGAGCCCGTCTCCTTCAACGGCGGCGCGGGCGTCCAGCCGGAGAAACTGAAAAGCACGATGGAGCCGAAGGACTTCGATGAGTTCTGGACTGCGCAGAAGGCGAAGCTCGCCAAGGTTTCCTTTAAGAACGTGAAGCGCGAAAAGCAGGAGAGCAAGAACCCGAAGGTGGAAATCTACGCGGTTTCGATTCCTTGCGCCGGTCCGCGTCCCGTGACGGGATACATCACCATCCCCGTCGAGGCGAAGACGACCCCGATGCGCGCCCGACTGCTGGTGGACGGATACAGCGGGAACCGCATCCAGCGCGCCCCGAAGGACGGCCCGGTGACGATTGTCGAGCTGCATATCAACGCGCACGGGTATGAGTTGGGCAAGCCCGACGAATACTACAAGGCGTTCTATGAGTCGATCAAGTCCAACGGGAACGGTTATGCGCTGGACACCGAGCAGAACAAGGATCGCGACAAGGCGTACTTCAACGGAATGTCGCTCCGCGTGATGCGTGCGCTGCAGTACCTGAAGTCGTTGCCCGAATGGAACAAGAAGGATCTCTGCGTGCAGGGCGGCAGCCAGGGCGGACTGCAGACGATCTGGGGCGCATCGCTGGATCCGGATGTCACGGAAGCGAACGCGAGTGTGCCGTGGTGCTGCAACCTGGCGCGTGAACCGGAAGGCCGTATCGGAATCGGCTGGGGCGTCCACTATACGCCGGCGATTCTTTACTTTGATCCGATCTACTTGGCGAAGCGGATCAACAAGAACTGCAAGTTCACGATTCCGCGTGCGGGGTTGGGCGACTACGTTTGTCCGCCGTCCGGTGTTGCGATCCTCTACAACGTCCTGCCCTGCGCGAAAAAGATCAAGTGGGTACAGGGTTCCACGCACGGCTTCGTCCCGACCCAGCCGAATCAGCAGTTTGAGTTGAGCGACGGCAAGTGGGAATAGGTGAGGGCGGATAAGTGGCGGCTGCACCGCCTAAGTGGCCCTGCGGGCCTAAATGGGGCTGGCGCCCCTAAGTTGAAGCAGCCGCGAAGGGGCGCTATGCGCCCCAGTTGAGAAGCGGGGAGGTGTGTCGCGTCCGTTGCGTAGCGACGGTGTTCTTGTCGTCGGCTTTCGGGGAAGTGGCACCCCTGCCGCTTTGGGAAGGGGGCGCTTCGTCGTGACCACAAAAGCCTGATGCGGGACAGCGTGGCTACTCCGCCCCCAGTAGTGCTCTCGGCGTCGGAAACGGGATTAAGCTGGTTGGGCGGAGAAGTGACGGAAGTAGCGGCGTTCGTTACTGGACTGGCGGGGCAATGCCCGCTCCCAAGCGGGGGGAAGTATCAAGGAGAATGAGATGTCAGGAAAGTTCGATTGGATTCAGGAAAAATCGATTTGCGACACCGTGCTTTCGGAATATGACCATATTCGAGACGCGATGTCTGCCGACAACGTGAATTCCGCTCGGTTGCCACTCTTAACCAAATACGATATGCCGCGTGCGGCGCGCATGCTCGGTATCGATGTGGTCAAAGACAAAAAAACGGGGAAGCCTCGCATCGAATTTGACAACGATCAACAGATCGCCGTCCTATTCGATTTTGCGATGATGTTCGAGGCGGAAAAAGGCCGGGCGCTACGATATGCGTTCGTTGAGAAGTATGCGCAGTCTGCTGACGAGGCGTTACGAACGAACGTAAACTTCCTTTCGGATTACACCTACGCTTGGCTTCGCCCGTTGGATCTGAAAACGGATTTCGGTTTTCTTTGTGAAGATCTTTTGACGAAACGGGAGGTATTCCTGGTCGATCGCAGTTTCAGTCAGAGAATCGAGCATTTTAAGGGGGTGGGACTGTTTACCGGAATCCACCATTTCGGCGATCCAAATCTTGGATGCGTAATGACGGGAGGGGCGGCACTTCCCGTCTCTATGGATGGAATCGAACGCGCCCTTGAAGAATTACTGGCGGCGCTTCACATCGACAAGCATCTCCCACTGGAATTCGATGAAAAGGAAATGTCGCGTTTTGTCGCGGCGTCAATCAATCAGGCGTTGAGAAGCGGCGCTAGCGAATTCATCCGCTACGGGAATTCGCGGCAAGTCAATCAGGCAGGAAACGCCAAAATGGCCGAAAGCCAAATTTTGGAACCGGTTACGCTGGATGACTCGAAACCATCTCAGGAACAGTTGCGTGAAGCGTATGAACTTGCGTTTCGCCTGTGGGAGTTGCAACCTTGGGATATGCCGATCGGAGAAAACCAGCTGCTCGCGGTGGAACGTGCCGACGGACGGAAGTATGTACTTTCCGTTCTGGGAGAACACGGTGAACACCGTGCCTTGCTCGTGTACCCCAATGTCGCTTCGTATTACCGCGTGATGGATATTTCAATAGAGGATGAACTTCTGATGAGAGATGCGTTCTTCTCCATCCGGCAAATGCAGTTCTCGTTCCTGAAGGCATCGCAGTTGCTGAAAAACGAACGAGCCGCGATCAAGGCTTCCGGTGTGAAGTTCCCTCGCGGCGTCAATCCGTCGTTTCAGTCTTTCGTACCCGGCTACGATGGGGCGGCGATGGGTGCGCACGAACTTGCGGAAGCGGTCGATGCTCTGAAGGTGTTTCTGGATTTCATGACACGGTATTCCGCCGAGGACATCGCCATCTGTTACGAGCCGGGAGATCCCGTGAGTACGTGGCGGGAAGCTCCTGACGGAAGCTGGACTTTACGTGAGGAGGAATTTCCCGGATTCCTTCCGATGATTGTGAATCTACCCGAGGCGCTCCTCGACAAGGTAGCAGCACTCCCCTTGAAACAGGATTTTCACCTTGAGATCGGCGCGATCCCCATTCCCTGCGGAATGACGGAGTCCGGTCGGCGCAAGATGCCCCGTTACGTGATTGTCGCCAATGCCACGAAACAGGTTGCGATGGCTGTGAACATCATTGAACCTCCTGAAGGAAGGGAGTTCGACTGGACACCGGTTGCGGAATTCGCACTGAACGCGATGGTTCAGTCCGGCTATAGGCCTGGCCGTCTTGGCGTTTTAGGCGAATCGCTCCGGGATGTGATGGGCGGACTTTGCCAGACGGTGCTGAAAGGGACTAAGTTCCTTCCGTACTCCAAATGCGATACAATACGCGATCTATTCGAATTCACCGTCCAACGGATGGGATTCTGATTGCCGGGGCGCGTCTCCCAATCGGGGCGGGGCGTTTTACGCAAGGGTTATTGGTAATCCGGTGGCAGGTCGTCGTCGGGAAGGAATTCGGGAGGTGGCTCTTCGACAGGCTGATCGTCAAACGCGGAGGCTTCGCGGGCTTCGGAGACCGGCGAGGGCGGCGTGGCGGCGGGGTATACGACGGGAGCGGACGCCGCCTGTTTCGGCGGTTGCGCGTCGGATGTTTCCGTCTCGTGCCTGCCCATCGCCACGAGTAAAATCTTTTTGATGGATTCCCACGGTTTCGTCTGCAGGTCTTTGATGACGCAGGAGAGGCGCAACCGTTTCTCCAAGATTTCGTTCGGCGTGTTCGTGTCCAGCGGCAGTTCCCGCTGCTGCTTCTGGTAACGTTGAATCCACAGTTTGCGGATCAACTCCTTTGCCGCGTCTTCCTTGGAGAACTCCCGTGCGCTCAGCATTCTCTGCTCGTTGGCGATCAGCTTGCTGATGTACTCTTTCCACTCCTTGCCGTACCGTTCGCAGAACGTGGAGAGAAGATCTTCGCCCGTTCTGTTGGCGGTGAACAACGCTTGCGCGAAATCACGCGTCAGCGGGTGCGTAAAGAGATCGATCGGCAGATAACGTTCGACAAACGAAAGGACGTCGCTGTCGTGTTCGCACTCCGCCAGAAACTCACAGACATCCATCTCCAGCCTTGATGGCGGCGGTGGCGGTTCCGGAATATCACCGTCGCTTTCCTCCGGTTGGTCGATCTCCTCGCTTTCCGGCGGTTCGTCCGGTTCGCTTGGTTCGCGCGGGGGCGGGGTGGCAACTGACTTGCTCTCCGGCTTTTTCGTGGAGTCAAAGCGGGCGCGAGATTCCGCCTCTTTCCGTTGCGCTTCGCGCACCGCTTCCAGATCCGTCTCTAGGACGGAAATGGGGAGGTGAAGCAGGTCGGCGGTTTCCTGGAGCTGGGTGTACACGAGAATCGAGACGGGGCATGCGGAGAGGATTTCGAGGATGGTCTTCTCGATCTCCCGTACCACGTCAATCCCGTTCGGGTCGCGTCCGCTGGCGAGTTCCGTCCTCCGTTTCGTTTCGATCAGGAAACGGACGAGGGAGACGGATTTGTTGAGCACCTCCTGAAACGGTTGCGCACCGAGGTCGCGCAGGAACGAGTCGGGATCGTGTCCGTCGGGGAGGGATGCAACGCGAACGGGCAGTCCCTCCTGCAGGAGAATCTTCCCGCATTTGTGGGCGGCCTTCTGGCCGGCGGCGTCGCCATCGAAAAGAAGGACCACGCTGTCCGCATATTTTTTCAGCAACTTCGCGTGTTCTTCGGTGAACGCCGTTCCCTCTGAGGCGATGGCAGTCTGGAAACCGCTGGCGTGACAGCGGATCACGTCGATCTGTCCCTCGCAGACGATCGCCTGGCGTCCGCTCGCGTTGACGATGTGTCGCGCGGCCTTGTCCAGACCGAAGAGAATCTGGCCCTTTACGAAGATTTCCGTCGCGGGGCTGTTCACGTACTTGGCGGGGGAGGAAGCCTTGTCCAGAATGCGCCCGCTGAACGCGACGACGCGTCCCTGACTGTCCCGGATCGGGAACATGAGGCGTCCCTTGAAGCGGTCGTAAAACCGCTTCTTGCCCTCGGATGGCGGGAGCATGACGCCCGCAGCCGCCAGTTCCTCCATCGAGAACTTGTGGATTTTCGCCCATTTCTGGAGTGCGCCCGACTGCGTGGGCGCGTACCCGATGCCGAACTGTTCGCAGATGTCGTCCGGGAGCTTGCGGGAAGCGAGGTAGGCGCGCGCCGGTTCCGCCTCGCGCGTCTGCAACAGGCAGCGACGGTAGAACGCGGCGAGTTCCGCGTGCAGTTCGTAGAGCCGTCTGCGCTTCACCGCGTTCGGGTCGCTACGCTCGGTGATCTCCACACCCGCGCGTTCCGCCAGTTTTCGCAGGGCGTCCAAGAAAGGAATGCCTTCCATCTTTTGGACGAAGGTAAAGATGTCGCCGCTCTCACCGCATCCGAAACAGTGGTAGAACTGCTTCTGCGTGTTGATGTTGAACGAGGGCGTTTTCTCTTTGTGGAACGGACAGCACGCCTTGACCGAAGTGCCTCTCTTCTTGAGTGTCACCCCGTATTCGCTGATCAGGTCGGCCAGATCGATGCGGGCCTTGATTTCCTCTTTCGCCTGTTCGGAGGTCATCGGGTCGTCTCCTTCCGTTCGATCCGGATGATTCGCGTCTCCGGTTCATCGGTCAGCGAAAAGGTGATGTGCCACGCGTTCTCCGGAATCAGGTCGCCCGCCAGTTCCGGCCATTCCACGCAGACGACCGCACCGGACTCCAGATATTCGGGATAGCCGATCGGCAGGAGGTCGTCGGGACCGGAGAGACGGTAGAGATCCGCATGGACAAGAAGGAATCGCGAGGTCCGATACTCCACGGAGAGCGTGAAGGTCGGACTGGTCATCGGGCGGCGAATGCCGAGCGCGAAGCCGAGTCCCTGCACGAAGGTTGTCTTGCCCGCTCCCAAATCGCCCTGGAGCGCCACCACGTCACCCGGCTGCAGGCGTTCGGCGAATTGCGTCGCCACTTGCCAGGTCTCTTCCACGCTGTGTACGAGATGTTCTTGGTTCATGGTGTCAGCCCTCTCGCTTCGGTGAGCCATCCGATCGCCTCCGCGACAAACCGATCCATGTACCGGTCCTCAAAGGCGGAGACGTGCGGCATTCGAATGAGGCCGGGGAGATTCCGCGCCAGCGGGGAGGTTGCCGGGAGCGGTTCTTCCGCGAAGACATCCAGGCAGGCTCCCTTGATTGTGCGAGTCTCCAACGCATGGGCGAGGCTGCGCTCGTCGATGCAGTTGCCGCGCCCGATGTTATAGACGACCGCGCGAGGCGGCAGCTTCGCGAGTTCTGTCGCGCCGATCAGGTTGTCCGTGCCTGTGTCGTTCGGCAGGATCAGAATCAGGTGGTCCGCTTCGGGCAGAACCTCGTGCAGTTGCCCGATGGGCAGCACGCGGTCCGCGCTGTCGCAGCAGGGCGGCAGTTTCGCCCGTTCGGGATGACGGCAGAATCCCGTGATTCGAATCTCGAAGGGCTTGAGGGCACGAATGACCCACTGCGCGATCTGTCCGACGCCGATCAGCACGGCGTGTGTACGGCGGATCGAAACCGGCTCCGCCATTTCCAGGCGCGGCCACAACTCGCCCCTGCACTGGCGTTCCACCGCGTCGAAAATTCCGCGCTGGAATCCCAGCATCATCCCCAGCAAGGTTTCGGACATGAACTCGCCGTGGAACCGGCCGTGGTGGACGAGGATCCGGGACGGCATCTGTTCCGGGAAAAAGTCGTGTCCCGCGGCGGGGGTGGCGAGGTAACGGAGCTGTGGCGCCAGGTCGTTCCATTCCGTCTCCCAACGCCAGGTGAAGGCCGTCTCCGCCGTGCGCAACGCGGCGAGGAATCTGTCAAGCCCGTCGTTTTCGTGGCACCAGACAATCTCGTCGCGCGGGAACGCCGTCTGCAACTGGCGCAGGTGGCGTTCCCGAAAGCGGAAGCACGGTACCGTGTGGTCTTGCAATATGACGAATCTGGACATGCTTGAAACCTCGCGTTCGGTCTATTTCTTTTCCGGGTCCTTCAGGGTACTGCCCATGTTGTAGGTCTGGGGCGGCTGCGGGACGCCTGTTCCCACGCCTTTTGCCATCAGAGCCTTCAACTCCTGGAAATGGTCGGTATAGACGGCGCGCGGGTTGCATCCGTGCCGTTTGCAGACGGCGGCGGCCATGCCGACGACCTCGCCCATCATGCCCGTCGTGCGCATCACGCGCACCGTTCCTAGCGCAACGTGCGTTACGCTGATGTTCCGTCCCGCCATGAACAGGTTCTCCACATTCTTGGAGTAGAGGCAGCGGTAGGGAATCGCGAACGGATGGATGGTCGTGTGCTTCGCGATGGACTTGAACTCCTCGCCGGGGAAGAACTTCGTGTTCTGCGGGTCGGGATGGTGCAGGTCGATCGACCAGGTGGTGCAGAGTGTCGCGTCCGGGAAAACCCGGCGCTCGCGGATCTCGTTCTCGTTCAGAACCCAGTCCCCGATCAGGCGGCGCGATTCGCGCTTCCCCGAAATGTACGCCACCCAACTCAGGTAACGCCGCTCGTATTCCTTTTTGAAGACGGAACGGTTTTTCAGGAATGCCCAGTTGGAGTAGATGACAAGCATCCCGTAGTCGCGGATGCGTTCGAAGTCATTGATCTGGTCGAACTGCATTCCCGTCTCCCATGTCCATTCGCCCATCTTGACGCGTTGGCAGGATTGGTCGGTGAACTTCAATCCCCACGGAATGTCGGGGAAGGGGACGGATTCCTTCGCCTCCGCCGAATACCACTGCACGGACGCGCCCATCGTGATGTTGTCCGCTTTCTCGACCGCGCGCGTTTCGCCGGTCTCCGCCTTGCTTTCGCGTCCGTACCGGTACTCCGCTCCGGCCAGCATACCGATCGTGCCGTCGCCCGTGCAGTCCACCACCCACGGTGCGGTGAACTTCGTCTCGACGCCCGTTGCGATGTCGCGCCCGATGACTGCCGTGATGCGGTTCCCGTCCTTCTCGATTCCTGTGGCGAAGGTGTTGCGGAAGAGGCGGATATTCTTCTCCGCTTCGACAACCTTGTCCTTGCGCGAGTCCTCGTACCGTTCGGGCGGTTGCGCGTTTCCGCCCGCCTTCGGACCGATCTCGTTCACCACGTCGCCGAGACGCGGGTAGAGGCCGATGTTCGTGCGTCCGCCGAGATGGACGCGCACTTCGGAACTGTTGTTTCCGCCCAGCACGGGACGGTCGTGCAGAAGCGTCACCTGCAATCCCAGACGGGCGGCGGAAACGGCTGCGCAGATTCCCGCGACACCGCCACCGACCACGATCAGGTCCGACGAAACAGTCTGCCTGTTCTCCGTCAGGGCACCGAGCTGACGCCGGTATTTCTCCAAAGCTGCCACCTCAGAGGGCGGCGCGAACGTCGGATCGGAAGTGAGAAGCAGGGCGTCGCAACGACCGTCGAATCCCGTGAGGTCGTGCAGTCGCACGGTGGTCTTGCCGGCGGGCAGGGGAATCGATCCCGCCTCATGCCAAGCCCATTCCTTTCCCTTTGTGCCCAGGACGTTCGGTAGGCGCGTGCCGTTGACGGAAACCTGGAACTTGCCGGGCGCATCGGCGTCCGGCGACCAGTGCGCCGCCCAGTTCCGGGTACGCGCCAGTACGCGGTAGGTTCCCGCCTCCGAAACCTCCACTTCCGTGACGGCATCCGCCACCGGCTTGCCCATTCCGTGCGCGAGCAGGAACGGGGAACCCATCACGTTCATAAACTGTTGGTCGATCACCCAACCGCCGCGATCCTGAAACGATTCCGCCTCCACGAAAACATTGCCCGCCCACGCGGACAAGGCGGAAACGGCAAGCCCCACAAAACCAAGATAACCCTTCATCGCAAAATCCCCTTCGTATGATGCCGACCATTCTAGCAAAAATCGGACAGCTTTCCAGCACGAAAGCGAAGGCGCTTCGCGCCAGCTGAGAAGCTGAGAAGCGGGGAGGTGTGTCGCGTCCGCTGCGTAGCGACGGCGCCCTCGCCGCCGGCTTTCGGGGAAGCGGGGAAGCGGCGGATAAGTGGCGGCATAGCCGCCTAAGTGGCCCTGCGGGCCTAAATGGGGCTGCGCCCCTGAAGTAAGTGAAATGGGTAAATGGTTAAATCGCCTCCTTCAGAGGCTTTAAATCGGCGCGGGCGCCTTTAAAAAGGTTAAATGGTTAAAAAGTTAAATCGCC
>JAFSTA010000058.1 GCA_017450695.1 Kiritimatiellia bacterium
CAATGCGCACGACTCCCACTTGCATCCCCATTCGATGATTTCGCCGGAACGCTTGTAGAGCGTGATCGCCAAGGCTGCACGTCCGTACTGGTGTTTGGCGACGCTCTCCATACGCTGAGCCTCTTTCACCAGCATCTGCAACGGTGCCTTGCAGTGACCGATAGCAATCCCGCAAGACATATCGCATTTTGAGCCAGGATAAAGATTCCCATTCTCAAAGTCGATGCGGAACGCTTCGCGGAGTTCCCTTGCACAGGCAATCGCCTCGGTTGATGGAACAAATGCCAGCACATCATCGCCCCCCGCATAGACCAACATTCCATTATGCCTCTCCACGATTTCGCGAGGTTTATTGATGGAAAAAACCGATAACGCCTCACTGAACTGCAGGTGATAGGAAGGTGTCAAAAGTCTCTTGCTATTACCGATTATATCCACAAGATATGCCTTTGCCTTCGAGGCCAAGTGTTCCATCAACGGTGATAACAAATTCCCAGAAATCCACTTGCCCATCTCATCGCCGTCTAAAGCCAACACAGCATAATACTTGCCATCCCCACACTGCGCGAGATCCTGAATATCACTAAATCGCATTGCGCGGCAGAACGCCTTTTCAGAAATGCCTAGTCGCCGCAACAGATATGCGTCATCTTGCGGTACGCACCATAACCGCTTGATGAGATTCATCGCGCCATACCGATGCGTTGCAACAGGGAAGAATTTCTTTGTATTATCCGCTTCCGTTAGATCCTTCCAGAACCCTTCGTCACCGATACACTCTTCTTTACCAGAAAGTGAATCCTTCACCGCCGCACTCCCAACCGGATCCCATTGCAGAAAATCACGTGTATTTCTCCGTGCGGCAAGTTTCGCGGAAAGCAACAGATAGTGGGCGCTCCACCAAATCCCCTCGTTCTTCAACTTCCCGTTTCCGTCATAGTACCGACTGTCATGCTTGATCCTGTCGCTTTCAGCAAGCGTGATCAACGCTTCAATCTGATCAACCGTCTCGGAAGAAACCTTCCGAGCTTCTTTGCGAATCTCCTCCGGGCGTAACCAAGGCTGAACGGCCCACGTAATCTGCGGGAATGTCTTGACCTGCGTAAAGAAACGCAGTTTCCAATTCTCGATGTCCGTTTTCGACCGCTCCCCGTCATCCGCCTTCGTTTCGATCCATGTCCAGACACTCTCAGCAATGTTCTTTAGTTCATCACGTAAAGCGGTAGCGGCTTTCTTTGCGAGTTCCTCTCCTTTCCCAGAAGGGACAATCGCGAAGAAACGGTTCGGCAACGTCGGGTTTAACAACCAATCCATGAGCTTGTCGCCCTTCTCATCCTGCAACCGTTTCCATGTTGTCTCAAATTTCTCGTCGCCGCTCTTCCATTTCTGGGCATAAACGGTCTCGCGGTGAAGCGCATCAAAAATCCCGTTCCCGCGCAGACTCGGGAAGATCATCGCATCCGGGCCGACCTCGTCCGTCACAGCCTTCATCGCATGGGCAGAAAGCCAAGAGAGCAGATACGATCCCGACCAGAGATCGCGTGTGGAGCGCGCTTGAGCGATAAACTCTTGCACGGGACCGAACTGAAAGAGAATCAAGTCCATCTTTCCACGATCTCCAGACACACAGTCCACCAGAGCCGATGACATCGCCATGTGTGACCAAATCGAATGATCCGGAATACGGGAATCGGCGGGAAAGAAGGAAAGATATGGATTCCCGGCATTTCGATTATCTATCGCGTTTTCCTGCCAACGACGCCAGATGATAAAGAATCGACTACGATCATCTAGCTCGGATTCTTCATCTAATACAGGCAATGTTGTCTGGATTCGATCCATACACCGTTTCTTTGCGCTCTCATCAAATGAACCGGGGAACGCATCATACGATACATTGGAGAGCGGATGGATGAACAAAGGTTCTGATGCGAAGTCATGTGTACATTCATCTTTGGGAAACCCGAACCGTTCGGCAGCGGCATCAAAAATGTCGCAACTTTTCACCGAATCTGCAAGAGACTTTCGATGTTCCCCATCAACCAACCCTGCGGCCGTTTGATGGCGACTCGCCGCATCCTCATGTTTCACGATATCCAGTGCCTTTTCCGGCGGATCATGCAGAAATGCAGCCAGTTTCTTTTCCCAATAATTCAGATTACTCATCGTCATTCCTTTCTCATTGCCAAGTCAGTTTCAAGACGTGCCAGCCCTCGATGTGGTCAGGGGAGACTTCCTCTCCGATCAGCGGACGGAAGCCTTCCGGATAGTCGGGGGAGAGGAGCCATCAGACATCGAATACCTCGCCGTACAGCATGGGACGCTTGTCCGGCGCTAGCGTTACCGCCGGACGTTCCATGCGCGGCACGAGCGACACGCCCAACACGCTTTCCGCCGCCACGCGCGTGTTCTCGTGTCCCCAAAATGACACAACCTCCGCACCCAAAAGCGCTTTCCGAAGCGACGCCAGCGTCTGGCTCTCCACCAGCATCCGCTTGCAGCGGATTAGGCTGAAGGGGAAGGAGTTCCCGATCAAGATCTTCTGTTTTGCCTCGTTTGTTTTCATCGCCATGCAAAATACCAAATTTCACTCCCCCAGCGACGAAAACAGACATCCGCAGATATCCGCCATCTTCTCCCGGTTGTGCCAAACGATACGCTCACGAGGAAACATGACGGGCTTACCGCGCTTGGGCACCAACGTCTCGACATTCGCAAAGCCCGCATCGATCAACCTGTTACGCAACTCGTTCATCACGCGGGCAAGGTCTTCCGCATCTGTCTCTCGCTGGAAACGAGGCCCTTCACGAAACGATGCCAGCCAGTCACAGGCCGAATCGCCTTTGGAATTGTGAATCGCGACCAACCGCTTGTGCAAATCTTTCGCGCCGTCTTTCCCCGCCAACAGAACCAGCACCGCGAAATTGGCGGGACTCAAAGAAACGGGTTTTGCGTTGACCACCACCCCGCCATTCCATGCGTCAATCTCGATTTCCGGATAGACCGTTGCAGACGGCGCCATCGTTTGCATACGCGAGATCAATGCACGGTAGGTCGGAGGGACCTTCTTGAACTTCTCCTGATACCAACCGCGCATCCGCACGAATGGCACCTCGAACAGCTCGATGCCGATCTTCGCGGAGGACACTTTCTTTTCCGTCGGTTGTCCCCGCGCTAGCAACTGGTGCGTCGCGCCCTTCTGCGGGAAGTAGAACGGAGGATCCATGCCACATTCATATTCCGGCGGAATGAGAACATGATACACCTTGTCCTCATCGCGTCCGAGAAGTGTCTCATGCATGAAAAGAGCAAGGCGCTCATCGTCTTGCGCCCGCCGGCAATGGATGCCAAAATGACCGTGTCGGACGCCTCGGAGTACTGTCGAATCTGCTGCAACATGAAATCCGCCGTGCGCAGATTGTCTTCTCCCGTGCGCAGATCGTCCGCCTCGTTCCCGTCCCGATCGGGAATCACGCGGATCGAGGTCTCACCGAAAACCAGCCTGTCATCAATTCCGATCTTCTCTTTGCGCAGGGCGGCCTTCAATTTCTCCCACACGCTGGGCGTTCCCGACAAAATTTCGGTGGACAGTCGAATCTTCCCCGTCTTCGTCGTCAGCACAACAACCTCATGAGGCAGAACCGGTTTCGCCTGATGCGCCAAAGCCCACACCGTCTCCGTCAATACGGCTGGCGAGGTCCCCATTCCCGCGACCAAAATAATCCGTTGCTCCATTTGCCTACAACCTACCCATTCTCTCGTCAGAACACATCCAACCCCGTGGTTTTCTGGACAACAACTCCCCTCACAGTTTGATTTTCTGTATATCAGAATCACCGGGGCAAGTCAAATGTTCTGATGCACGACTCGCAACCGCCGCTTTACAGGTGGAGGTGCGCTTTGCTATACTTTCCGGCATCGAAAAGAGGAGGTGGAAAGGATGCGTAGAGGATTTGGTTTTCTGGTTCTGTTGACGCTGGCTCTACCGGTTTGGGTTTCCGCCGTGGAGTTGCACGAAAAACAGGGAAGGGATGTCGTCATCCGTTGTTTCGAAGAGATGGTTCCGATGGCGGACGGCGTCCAGATTTATACCTATGGGACTGCGCCCGCGCCTGGCGCGAAATGCCCGATTATCGTTGTCCGTAATCCCTACGTGGCGGAAAAGCCCGTCGATCTTTCGTCCTTCGCGGTCGAACAGTCGCCTGTGTTCAAGCGCGGGTATGCCTGCGTCTTCCAGCACTGTCGCGGTTGCGGAATGAGCCAGGGCGACTGGATTCCCTACGAGCATGAACGCGCCGACGGCCTCGCGCTTCTCGACTGGATTCGGAAGCTGCCGTGGTACAACGGAGAGATTTTCCTATCGGGCGGCAGCTACCTCTCCAGCGTCCATTGGGCGTATCTCGACACCAATCCGCCTGACATCAAGGGAGCGGTCCTGCCGGTGCAGGAGGTTGACCGCTACAACGTCATCTACCGGAACGGCTTTTTCAAAATCGGTCTGCACGGCGGCTGGTTCATCAACGGCTACAAGAAAAAGAACCGGTCGCTTCCCCGCGACAAGTCCGTCTCACTCGCCCAGTTCCCGCTCTGCGACTTCTCGCGCCGCTACTGGGGCGCACCGGAACCTGCGTTCGATAATCCGCTTCTCCACCCCCGTGCCAACGACCCGTTCTGGCGTTCGCACGAACCGGGGAGCGGCGCGGATTACCGTCGCGCCCTGCTGGATTCCACCATGCCCGTTCTGCTGGTGACGGGATTCTACGACATTTACACCGAGGGCATCATTGGCATGTGGCGCGAAACCCCCGCCGCCCGCCGTGCGAACTGCGCCCTGATTGTCGATGCCTACGACCACGGCGGCCATCTGGCGAAAGACATGAAGGGAACGAAGGGGGACTTCCCCGGCGGCGGTCGGATGTCGCGGGAACTCATCTGTCTCGACTGGTTCGACCACATCCGTACCGCTACCCCGCCCAAGTCCCTGCCTCCTCCCGGACACATCCGTTACTACGCGCTTTGGGAGAACCGTTGGATTGATGCCGAATCCCTAGAGGACGGTGACCGGAAGATCGACCTCTCCCTCGGATCGGATTCCCGAAGCTGGACCTACGACCCGAAACGCCCGTTGCCGAACTTTCCCGGTTCGGGCGGCATCTGCTTCGGCGGGATGCGTCCGCAACCGCCTCCCGGTTTCCGCGATGACGTGATCTCGTTCGTCTTGCCACCGGTGACCGAACCACTCGATGTACGGGGACGGATGTCCGCCCGCCTGGCCGTGGCAAGCGACTGCGAAGACACCTGCATCTACACGCGTGTCAGCGTGAACAAGGGGGATGGCAAGTGGTATCTCCTCCGCGACGATATCACCTCTCTCTGCGCCGACGGCGGCAACTACACGCCCGGCACCGAAAAGACCGTCTCATTCCGTTTCGCCGACCATGCGTTTCGGCTGGAGAAGGGGGATGTCCTGCGCGTCGATGTGGCGAGCGGATGCAGCCAATTCGCGCCACACGGAAACGTGAAGGGATTGCAGAGCCAAGTGCGCGAACCGAAAATCGCGCACAACACGATCCACGCCACGAAATCCACCCTCACGCTCCCCTGCCGACGTGGCGAATGAGGCTGAAAAGCGGGGCTGGTTAAAAGATGAAATGGTTAAATCGCCTCCTTTGGAGGCTTTAAATCGACCTGATCCACTCATCGGTGGCTCGTCAATTTAACCATTTCACCATTTCAAAGCGAAGCGATTTAACTTTCCTTATATTCCTCTGTTGGACAATGTAAAATAACCACGGAACACACGGATTACACGGAATCTGTCGGCAAGGGGGCTACGCGCGACCACGAAAGTCTGGCGCGGGACACGAAAAGACACGAAATGTAATTCTCAGCCTTTCAGATTCCCCGCTTCTCAGCTGTCGCGATGCGCCCCTTCGCAGCCAAGTCAACTTAGGGGCGTCAGTCCCATTTAGGCCGCAAGGCCTCTTAGGCGGGGTAGCCGCCACTTATCTGTCGGCTCTGCGCGAGAACCCAAACGAGGAATCCAGGATGAACGGATCGGCTGTCTGGAGCGTTTATTTTGGATAGGTTGCCACATGGCGGCTGGCGAATGAGGTGTTGTGATGTCTGAAGTGCTTTCTGTTTCTGATCTGTGCAAGTCGTTCGGCGATACGCCGGTCTTGCAGAACCTTTCGTTTTCTTTGCGTGCGGGCGATTTCGCCTGCGTCATGGGACCCAGCGGTTCGGGAAAGAGTACGCTCCTCCACCTCATTGCCGGATTGCTTTCCTCCGATTCCGGTCGCATCACGGTCGGCGACAAGGAAATCACCGCGCTTTCCGACGATGCGGCAAGCCGTTTCCGCCGTCGCCACATCGGGGTTATGTTTCAAGCGTTCAACCTGATCGATTCCCTCTCCGTGGCGGAGAATATCGTTCTGCCGGTCAAGCTCGACCACGCGCATCCCGACGCGAATCGCCTCTCCTCACTGATCCAGAAGCTGGGACTGCAAGGCAAGGAAACGCGGCATCCCGCAGAACTCTCCGGCGGCGAACGGCAGCGGGTCGCCATCGCCCGCGCCCTGTTCGCGGAACCCGAGGTGATTCTGGCGGACGAGCCGACAGGGAATCTGGACGTGGCCGCGTCCCATGCCTTCTGCGATCTTCTTCGCGAGTTGAACCGGGAGGAACGCAGCGCGATCCTGCTCGTCACCCACGATCCCGTCGTGGCGGCAACTGCCAACACCGTTCACTTCCTCAAGGCGGGGCAGGTTGCCGCCTCGTTCGACACGAACCATGACCCCGCTTCGGTCTCCGCCCGTTACCTGGAGACCTATCGGTAATCCATCCCTTTCAGGAGAATCGGTATGATCTTCGATCTGACTTGGAAATCCCTGCGCGTCGGGAAAGCCCGTTTCCGTTGTGCCGTCGCGGGCGTGGCGATCGCGGCGGGCGCGGTCGCGTTCGTCTTCTCTCTCGCCGCCACCAACACCGCACAAGCCCCCGCCCTGGCGAAACGCGCCAGCGCACCCTGGGCGGCATGGAAATTCGACGCGCCGCAGGGTGGTTGGGGCGGCGGTCGCGGAGGGGGCCGTCCGGAGATGGGGCAACGCCCCGTCCCCGTGTCCGACGCCTCGCTTCCGTCCCCGGACGCGAAACTGGAACTGGTCGCCTTGACGATCGACTACCGTCCCGGCGGGCGTGTCCTGCAAGGTCCGCCGATGCGCGCGATTCTCGCCGCCGCACCGAAGGAAAGCCCCTACACCGCCGCGCCGTTGAAGGAAGGGCGCTGGGTGGATGATGCGGCAGAGGCGTGTGAAATCGTCGTGACGAAGGACACCCTGCGCCGGTTCGGTCGCGGCGAGGCGCCACCGCTGGGTTCGGAGATCAAATTCGTTGGACAACACGGCACGATGACCGCCAAGCTGGTTGGTTACCTCGCCTCGTCCAAGCTGCCACCGAATTTCCCCGGCGCGTTTGCCAACCGAGCCGCCTTCACCGCATTGGCGAAAGAAACGCACGGTTCACTTTCCCTGTGGCGCGAAAAACCGGACGTGGCGGTAACCGGGCTGCTGACGACGGAATCCGAATCCGTTGTTCGGGCATTCACGGGCGATGAACAACGGCGCATGGACTATGCGCGCCCGCTGATGTTGATTGCCGCCGTGTTGACCGCGCTTTGCCTGCTCGTCAATTCGTTGCTGCTTTCCGTGGAGGCGAACCGCACGACCTGGGCGACCTTGCGTACGGTCGGGCTGACGCGACTGGGCGTGGTCGGATTCGTGGCGGCGGAATCGTTGCTTGCCACCCTGACCGGTCTGATTGTCGGCTTCGGGGTCTCCGCACTCGCGCTGCTCTTTTACGCGACGGATTCGGTGGTGTTCCCGATGGGCGTCGTATTTCACGGAAAGGCAATTGGCATCACCGTGGTACTTGCGATGCTGGTCGCGCTTGTGGCGGTCTTGTTCGTCCTGCGTCCCGCACTCTCCGTCCGTCCCCTCGACGCGGCGGCAACCCGTCCCGGAAAACGGCGTCGCGGCATGGCGGTGGCGTTCGCCTGCGGATTCGGCGCGTTCGTGGCGGTCGAAGTGTGGGGCGCGTCGCTGATGCGGGCGTTCGTGCCTTCCCCCGAATGGCCGGACGCGATCGTCTCGCTTCTCCCGGCTGGCGTAAGCCCGCTGGACATGGATGACCTACGTTCCCTGCCGGGCGTCAAGCGAATCAGCGAACTGTACCCGTTGCAGGTCAACTTCCATCCCGCGGAACCGATGAGCGGGCCGGGCGGACGCGGCGGCAGGATGGCGGGACCTCCGCAATTCCGCAACGCGCTCCTGCTGGCATCGGAATGGTTGCCGCCGTTCCGTTTCACGGAGGGCAACTACGAAGAGGCGGCAACCGCCATCTCCAACGGCACGGCGTGTGTGATTTGCGAGATGATCTCCCGCGCCCGGAACCTGCACAAGGGCGACAAACTCCCGCTGGCTCTGCGGAACGGAACGACGACGGAACTGCCGATCGCGGGCGTGGTGGATGTGAACTGGCACATGGTCACCTCGCGCGGACTCGTGCGCGGATTGAACCGGATGCCCGGCATGACCGACGGCCCGGTCTTCGTTTCCTTCCCCACCGTCCAGTCGCTCGATCCCCGTCCGCCGATGATGGCGAGCATGACGCACCTGTTCGTCGAATACGAACCGGAGTTCCTGCGTACCAACGGTGTCTTCCGCGCCGGACGGCTTGTGGAGGCTGAAATCGACAAGGCGCTCGGCAATCCCTCCGGATCGACGGTACGGCTGCACGCGAGGGATGAGATCGCGGACGGGACGCTGGCACACGGATCGGATGTCATCGGAGAAGCGGCGCGTGTTCCGTATGTATTCCTGACGATCCTGGCGATCGGGTTCGTGGCGATGCTGGTGGCGGAGGCGGATGCGACACGGCGCGAGTCCGCGATCTTGCGGGCGGTCGGCGCGACGCGGTGGCAGCTCACGGCACGGCTGTGCCGCAGCGCGTTGAAGACCGCCCTGATCGGCATCGTCTGCGGAATCCCCATCGGTGCCGTCGCCGGATGGTACTTCTCGCTGAAGACGGGATCGGTTTGGCCGGGTATCCCGCATTACTTCGAGATCCCTTGGCGAATCATTCTGGAAGGCGCGGCGGGCGCGGTCGTCTCCGCCCTCGTCTTTGCGCTTCCCACGTCGATCCACCTCATCCGCCACACCAACGAGACGTAGGGCAAGACGGAAAGGGATCGAATTCTCTGTTGGACAATTTTTGAAACCACGGAACACACGGAACACACGGAAAAACAGAAGTTCGATTCCACTTCTGTCTCTTTGTTAACTTTGTTTGGTATCATATTTTGCAAAGTGTGATACCGTCCAACTGGGGAATACAGGACAAATTCAAGGTTTGGGTGGTTAGGTGGTTCGGTGGTTAGGTGGTTCGGTGGTTGGGTGGTTCGGTGGTGGGGTGGCAAGAGAACTGATCAAGATAAATGTTACCGCGCAGAACGCGGGCGTTGGGCTACCAGCCAACACCTACCAGCTACCCACTACCAGCCAACAGCTAAAACCTACCACCTACCAGCCAACAGCTACCACCCACCCGTGAGTTTGGGGTTGCAATCCGCCCTCCGAAAGCCTATACTAATTCCGTTCAGATTGAGGAATCACGGATGGTGGATTCGGGAGAGGTCATAGAAGAAATCACGCGTTACCGGGACAAGCCCGGTGCGCGTGTGCTGGACTTGCGGAAAGAGGGAGTGCCGTTTGTCGCGGTGTTGTCGCGCCGCGAGTGCCGCAACACGGTGGCGGGACCGCACCTGCACATCCATCCGGGAGGCATCGAGATCGTTTATTGCGTCCGGGGCATCCTATCGTTCCAGACGCCCGAAAAGGAATACGCTTTTTTGCCGCGCAACATTTTCGTCTCGCGTCCCGATGAACCCCACTGCATGGTCACCAATCCAAAGGGACTTTTCGTCTATCGTATTCTCGTGGAGCTGCCGCCGCAGGGAAAGGCGTTGGCCGGGCTCTCGCTGGATGAGTCCGGGTGGTTGTTGGATCGGTTGCGTACACTGCCGCGTCTCTATGCCGTGCAAGATCGATCCATCCGTAGCGCGTTTGAGCGGTGCTTCTCTGTTTATGACGCACCGTCCCGTGTGCCGGGACGCCGATCGTTCACCTTGCGGCAAGCGGTGTACGACCTGCTCCTTGCCTGTATTGCGGCGGCGGAAGGGAATCTGGCGGAACCGGAACATCCCGATGTCTCCCAGTGGGTACGGAAAATGGAGACGGATCCCCTCGCCGACTATTCGCTCGCCGAGATGAGCCGCTCGTCGGGCGTCTCGCCCAATGTCTTTTCCGCAATGTTCAAAATCACGGCGGGGTTGCCGCCGCAATCTTACCTGAGAGTCTGCCGGATTCGCATGGCGGAGGTTTGGCTGGCGCAGGGGAAAATGAGTATCGCGGCGATCGCGGACCGCCTGAAGTTCTGCAGCGCCCAGTATTTCGCCACGGTCTTCAAGGAGATTGCCGGGATGACGCCGCTCGCCTGGCGGAAAAACGGAACCAAGGGAAGGTGCGGGAATATAGGCCCGCATACAGAACAACAAAGGCACCGGCCAAAGGGGTCGCGTCCGGTGTAGCTTTCAGCCGCTAGCCGTCAGCTAGCAAAGGTTTCTTTTTCTTTAGCCGGATGTTCAAAATTTATGGGAAAAAGATTTTCCATAGTTTGAACATTTTTCATTTCGGGTATGGTATCCTAAAAGTGTTTTCGGTTATCGCAGAAGTTGTGACAGGAGAGGAAACGAAAGATGGCGGATCGAACCGGAAGAAGAAACGGAAGTGGTTATCGCGCTTTGTTTTCAGGTGTGATAGCCACGGGGATGTTTTTTTGCGCCGCCTTGGCGGCAGCCGCCCTGCGCGACGAGAGGTGGGAGGCGCGGCGGACGGCGGCGGTGAACCGTCCGCGCACGCTCGTGTACAACACGGACGGAAACGACGTGTACAAGTGGCCGTCCAACCTGCCCGTTACGGTTGAGAACTTCACGGGACGGCGGCTCCGTCACGCGCTTGGCACACACATCTCCACGGTCTCCTACTGTCCTGTCAGTTCCGGCTTCGGTCGGCTGACCTGCCGCAAGGCTGGCGAACCGTACTGTGTCCGGTCGCATCGCGGGCAACGGTACATTTCGGCGGATCTCTTCGAGATGGGGACAGATCC
>JAFSTA010000059.1 GCA_017450695.1 Kiritimatiellia bacterium
AGAGGTCCGTTTCATGCACCCGCCTGTCCGATATTTCGTAGATTCTGTCAAGAGTCTTTGCGTCCATTAGGCTTCCTTTCCCAAGATTCAGCAGAGATATTTGGTTTCAAAACCTAAGAATCTTACCAAAAATTAGGTTTCAAAACCACAAATGATGATAGCACATGGCCTTCAATCTGTCAAAGGAGTGGAGGGGTCGAACTCGCCGCCACGAAGCCCGTAGAGGTCAATGTCGAACCCAAGACCCGTGTGGATCGGTCCCGCCTTGGCCGTTACCCCGATGCCCGTGCCAACGGTGACCGTGAAGATGTCGCCCGCGTCCGCCACGCGGTCGCGGACGTATGTCGCGCAACCGGAAGCCAGTAATGCCGTAGCAAGAAGGAGAGTTGCAGCAAGTGCTTTACCGCGCATCTTTCCCCCCTTTCCTGAACATGGGGGCAACCGCCTCCCAATCGAGGAGATCCAGTGTGACGACACGGATGGCGCGGCCGTTTCGATACTCGACGCCGAGGACGCATCGTTTCTCGTTCTCGCTGAAGGCTGGAGTCTCCCCGTAGATGAAGAGGCCGTCCCGAGCCGCATTCGGCGGGGCAATAAGCGGCTTGCCGATCCGGCGTTCGCATTCTTCGCGTGAACCTCCGAGTGGGACGGTGAACGGGTTGAACCTGGCAAGGCGTTCGTCATCGGCATCGGGAAGTGGCTGTGACTTAGGCGTTTTTGAGGTAAACCAAGAGACGGGCGTACATACGGTACGGACAAGCAGGTAGGCGGCCGTAAGCCCCCAGTCCACCGATTGCTTGGGCGGATTTGCGGGACGGGGCCGTTTTTTGATGTTATCGAGGGAAACTGAATTGGTTGAGGCCAGGACATCTGGTATGCGAAAGTCCGGGGGATCGCGCTGGCTTCCGAGATCGGAGAAAACGACGCGGTTCGTCGGCGAGAGTACGACTCGGGAAAGGACGCCGTTCGTGAAGATGGCGCAGAAGATGCGGTCCAGACCGTCACTGGTGTATCCCGTGTGGCAGAGGTTCGTCACGCCGTCTTCCCCGATCGCGATCCATTCAAACCGGCAATGGTTGATGCGCGCCAGCGCATCCGCGAGGGACTGGCCCGGTTCCGGCGCGGGGTATTCGGCGGGTGCTGGTGGAGGTGTTGCCGAGGAGTGGGGATCGCCTCTTCCGTCCGTCCCACCACACCCCGTGCAGATAAGAGCCAGAACAAGCGGAAGGAGAAGGAAACACAGCCTAATCCGGCCGTGGGAGTGAGTTCGCGAGCTCCTCCAGCATGTTTTGTCGGCCTTGGTTGTCATGGTTGTTTTTGATTCCCTTCCAGAATCTGGGCGTCGAGTGCGTGTGCCAGTTGCCGTGCGTGACGTTCGGGGCCGTGGCCGTAGTCGTGGACGGACACAAAAAGGCAGTCCCTAGCAAAGAAAAGATGACGACTTGATTCCGCGGTGAAACAGATTTCCCCTGGAAATCCGGCGCCTTCCCTGCGCGTCTTGCCAAAGTTCGACATCGCGTTGTCCACGGCGTTGAAAAGGTCCTCGCGGGCCTGCGCCGGGGAGGCGTGGACGTGGACGACGACATGGCAGCTGTTGGTCCAATCGCGATGGCCCGGCACGGGGAACATGATGCGCCACCCCTCTTCATTTTCCCCGACGCGAAAACTACCGTTCGGAACGGATCGGGAGACTTCGTCCATGTCCGGTTGCCATCCGCTCCAGTCGCGGCGGGCGCTCTGGCCTTCCGCCGACCACTCGTCCAAACGGAGCTTGCGTTGCCTCGTTGCGCGTCGCTTCGCCCAGCCCTTCTCTCGTCGCTTTTGGGCAAGCGCCTCCCAGTCTTCCTTTGAACCGGCAAGGTCATCGTTGTAGAGGTCGAGACCGACGATTCCGATGAGGAAGTCGAGAAGCTCGCCGGGGTTGAACCCTACGCGAACGGAGGCGATGAGGCCGACGGAGAGGTCGATCTGCGTCCATTGCGGGTCGATGGCCGGATGACATTCCGCGTCGGGATCCCATGGCGGGTCCAGAAAAGGCCAGAGTTTTCCCGTTTGGAGATATTGCGAGGCGTATGCC
>JAFSTA010000060.1 GCA_017450695.1 Kiritimatiellia bacterium
CTTCAAGCCGGTCTACTGGTCCACGGGGCATTTCAAAAGCGCGAACGCAGACCTCTCCACGCTGGGATATTCCATTCGCGCCGACCATCCCGCGCTGCGCGGATTCCCGACCGAGGACTGGGCGGACTGGCAGTGGTACAATCTCGTGGAAGGGGGCGTGAAGCACGGTATTGCCGACTTGGTAGGATCATTCGTCCCGCGTGACCGCGGCGGTCGCGGGGCGACCGCCCTACCGGCTTTTGATCCGATCGTCATGCCGGTTCCCGACCTGCACTACTCGACGAAGATGGGTATGTTGTTTGAACTGAAAGTAGGCGCGGGACGCCTCATGGTGTGCGGGCTGAACCTTTCGGACAAGACATTGCCGGAGGTTTGCGCGATTCGGAAGAGCATCCTCTCGTACATGGGGTCGAAGGAATTTAGCCCGACGGCATCGGTTGATCTGGAAACATTTAAGGAGGCGTTCGCGCCGCAGGCGACGGCCTCGAAGCTGCGTCCGGCGCAGTTCCGCGATGCGCCCGTCTACATCGCGGCGGCGGTGGAGCTGGACGCGGCGGAGCGGAGCGTCGACTGGAAGAAGTCGCTCGACTTTGCGGAGATGAAGCAGGGTGGCTACAATGTCGTCGGCAAGGGCCGCTGGGGAGCGTGGCGCGACAGCACTGGCTCGTTCTGGCACGGACAGAAACTCACCGTGACGCTGACGGACGTGAAGCCCGTCGTCGGTACGCTTTGGGTGCGCTTCCGCGACCCCAACCGTAATAACCGTTCCGGACGCGGTACGTGCGAAGGGCGTCCGTTTACGGTCCCGAAGCACCAACAGGAGAAGGACGGCATCTGGTGGGCGAAGCTGCCGGTGATGCGCGAGGATTTTCTTGACGGGAAGATAGAGCTTTCATGTCAGGCGACAACCGGCCCGAACCTCATGATCGACCGCATCGTCCTGACCGAGGACAAGTGAGCCATTTACAAAACCTTTCTTGCTTTCGCTATTGGGAGATTGGGAGTTTCTGAGTTAGAGAATATGTTAAAAATTCTCCCATCCTCCAAGATTCCTAAACTCCAAAAAACGAAAGCAACAATCGACTGTCCGAGGGCGCAATTCACCGCCGAGCTTTCTGATAATTGGAAACAACTCTTTAAAACAACTTGCCTTTGGCGCGCGGGCTAACTCGCCCGCGCCCATTTGCCGATCCTTAACTACCACAATTCTCAATGTTCAAGATGCGCCCGAAGGATAATGTTGTTCTTGAAAGTTGTCATGGTTGTTTCCAAACCCCAATACGTATGGGTGGAAAACGCAGATGCGCCCCGATCGAGCAGGGCCGCGTTTTGCATTTGCGCGGCGAAGAGGGGTTTGCTACAATTTCCCGCCATGGAAAAGAAGATAGTTCTTTTATTTGCTGCATTCCTTGCGCAGGTTGCGGTCTCGAACAATCCGCCAGCGCTCAAGACAGGTGAACCGGGCATTTTGCAGAATGCCGTGCTGTGGCTGGACGCGGACTATTGCAAACCATCGGCTTGGGATTGCGAGATGGTGGCCGGATGGAATGCGCGTAGCGGATGCCAGAAAATCAGCGCCGTGGGCGAGAAGGTGCGTCCGCCCGTTCTGCGCAAGGACAAGGACGGGCGTCCCTACGTCGATTTCGGCAAATACTCCAGTGGACGAGACCTTTCGCTTATTCCCCGGCAGGAAGGAATCCGCACGGCGTTCGTCGTGGTGAAGCTTGGTGCGGATCGCTACAGCCACTATCTATGCGACAGCAAGGGCTACGATTTCCACCGCGGCGCGAACGGCGAGTACGCCTCGCGCGAATGGTCCCCGAAGATCGCGCGCATCTGGAACGGCACCAACGAGGTGTGCGACATCTACGGCGAGTTCCCGCCCACCGGCGTGACGCAGGTGTTCTGCATCGAGACTTCCGCGCCGTGCGCCTGCGATAGCCTTTCCGCTGACCGCATCTCGCAGTTTCACGAGCGGAGCGGCGGACGCGAACTGCGCGAGGTGATTCTCTTCAACCGCGTCCTTTCGGACGCGGAGCGGCTTGCGGTCTCGCGCCACCTGATCAAGAAATGGGATGTGAAGGAGGTCGCGTCTTCAAAGTGCAATGTCCCGAAGGACTGGCGTCTGATCAAGCGCGACATCGACAACTGGAGCAGGCTTCCCAACAAGAAGACGAACGAGCAGGCGGAGAACATCCAGGCCTGCATCCTCCCCGGCGACACGGACCCGCTCGTCGTGGCCCTGCGCCGCACGCGCGCGCTGCTCGACGACCTCTCCGCGTCGGTGGACCTCGCCGCCGAGCGCACGGAGTTCGCTGGCTACACATCGGATGCGTTCGCCGTGTTCGACGAGGAGTCCCGCATCGCGCTCTTTATGCGGGTGATGGATCTCAACCGGCGCATCTCGCTCAAGAACCCGCTCCTGAAGGGAATCGACCGCCTGCTCTTCGTCACGCACGAGCCGTGCGGATTCGACGAGTGGCGCGACGGTTCGCACATGTGC
>JAFSTA010000061.1 GCA_017450695.1 Kiritimatiellia bacterium
AGGGAACGTCGTCCGCAGGGAACGGGAAAGGCGCGGCGAGCCGAGGGCGGTTGACCTGTTCGGGTACAACGCCCGTTATGAGCTGGCCTCCGCCTCGCTGGGCGGCACGGACCTTTACGCGTACGCCTACGACGCCGTCGGAAACCGCGTCTCCGCGACGGAGACCACGAACAGCTGGGCGTACACCGCGAACGCCCTCAACCAGTACACGTCGATCGTCGGAAACAACGACGGGACGTTCATCCCTGAGTACGATGACGACGGGAACCAGACGCTGGTGAAGACGGAGACCGGCGTGTGGCGCGTCGCGTACAACGGCGAGAACCGTCCCGTCGCGTGGTCGAACGGCACGACAGTCGTCGAAATGTCCTACGACGACACGGGTCGGAGGCGGGCGAAGCGCGTCGTCTCCCCCGGCGCCGAGGTCCTGCACACCTTCCTCTACGACGGCTACCTGCTTATCGCGGAGAACGCGGTTTCCAACGGCGTCCCCCTGACCCCGGTCAACTACGTGTGGGATCCCGCCGAGCCGGTCGCCACCCGCGCGCTCTGCTCGATCTCCGGCACGAACCTCTGGTTCCACACCCACGACCTCACCAAGAACGTCTGGGAGCTGCTGGACAGGGCGGGGAATATTGTCGCGCCATACGGCTACGCGCCCTTCGGCGCACCGTCCATCGATTCCGGCGCGACGGACAACCGTATCGGCTGGTCTTCCGAATACGCCGACCCCGATTCGGGATATGCCTCGTACCTCTTTCGCGATTACTGGGGACTTTACGGAAGGTGGCTTTCCCGCGATCCCGTCGATGGAGCGCACCTTTATGGCTATGTCAACAACCGTCCCTTGGACAGAACGGATTTTAGGGGCGAGTCAGACTGCACGCTGACGCTACACAGGGGAGAAAAACCCGAGGATCAACAAATACCCCCTGGGGCAGGGGGGTTCTTTTGGGCGAATTCACCGTTCTTGATTATAACCAAAGCCAATTGCCGAGCGAACGGATCGGGTTGGGACTATACCGTCAGTCCGTGTAAGGCTGACATATGGCTGAAAGGTTATGACCAATATTCCTATGACCATGAGACTTCTCACTTTGACTGCCTCCAGAGAACTAACAAGGAGAAAAATAATTTGGCGCAGACCCATAGTGGTTGCCAGTGTTCCAGTTCGTGCAGCGAGGCGAAGACAGGTTTTCTTTTGGAGCAGTTCAAATTCATAGACCTCGAGTTTAATATTTGTGTAAAGGAAAGGGACTGCAAAGACTACAACGATTGTTTTCTTTTACAGGTGCTTCAATCCAACAGGTTGCTGTACTTGAACAAAGTTGCGGAAAAATACCAGACCATGCAGGCGGAATGCGAGGGAGAAAATGAAGAAAAGCTTTAGGTGTGCAGCACTATCCATCTTTTTATTTGAAAGTTTGGTTCATCCCCAGGGAAACACGCTTTCTGCCCGCCAGGCATGGATACTGGAACCGGGGGATTGGACGCCATCCCTTCCCCAAATCGAGCGATGTCTAGAAATCTGCAGGGAATACTGTTACCTTTTCAAAGGGGATGAGCTGCGAAAACAGGAAGAGGAAGCTCAGGATGTTGCAGTATGCCTCGTTCCCGCGCCCCAGACCAATCCGAATTTCCGTAATCAGAATACCTGCGGGGAATTGTCGATACCCCCGTCATTCCATGTCGGAGGAATAGAGTATTCCGATTATCGGTTGGTGGTGAGCCCCCGGAAGTTCTCGGAAGAACGGCGGCGCCTTACGATTTCCCATTTTCCGCGCAATAACGCCATATGTTCTTTCGTCATCGAGGTTGACCTTGATTCTCAATTGGCGCGCGAAATCCATCCATGGTTTATCAGTTCGCATCATTCACAAACGGGCTGGGGAATTCCGGATTTTCACTTTGCTCACACTGCTCTGCACGGCAGGCGGCAGGCTTCAAGCCCGAAGGGTGACAGGATCGTTCGGTGGAAAGAAAACGGATTCAGATCCAACAGACTTGTGATCGAGGATAAAAATGGAGCGGAGTTGTTTAACCGGGGGGGGATTCTTTCCTGCCAGGGGTTGTGGTCTCCTTCCGGGAATCGTCTCGCGCTCGCAGTCGAAAGGGAAAGTCAGCCGACGGTAAATGAACCCCTGTCCAGACGTTGCGCCGAGTATAGGGGAAAGGGGAAAAGCGAATTGCTCATTCTCGAGAAAATGACGGTGATCGTAGTTCCCGCGCCGCCGATTCAAGGATGGGGTGGCTTTCTGTCGGAGGATATAATACCAGGAAGATGGGAGAGCGACCATCGGTTACACTTGTCTGTGTTCTGGCGTGAGCAGGACGCCCGTGTGGAAGAGGGGGGATCGGATGTTTCCCAGGCTCCTGTACAGAGATCGAAGCGTTTTTTTCTCGTCGCCGGTGACGGATCCGATGTCCGGTGGGAAGAGGATGCAAACGAAAATCCTCATGAAGGAGGCAAAGTTGAACATTAGAATTCTGCACGTCCGAATCTTGCCGCCCGGCACGGGGGAGCGGACAATTATCGACCGCACCCGCTACGACGCGGCGGGGGGATGTCCGCCCGGCGGGAACGGGGCGAGTTGAGGTACATGAGCGAAGAGAAAGGCGTTTGCCCTTTGGATGTTCCGGACGGATGCGGGGACCTTTCCTATTGAGGGCGAGATGAAAAAGGTGATGTTCATACTGCTTGCTTCCGCGTTGATCGCGGATTGTGTCATGCACGTCTTCCTGATCCGCTTCAAGGCGGACGAATACCGTGCTTCTCGCCGCATGTCTGGTGCGGCGGCTCTTGTGTTGAAGAGACAGGCCGTATCCGGATGCGGCGGACTCGATGGGGAGAGCAGACTTTTTAGGGATGCCAGCTCCCTTCGTGACTTCCTTACCCGCGAATGGAACTGAAGATGGCGAAACACAGACAGATTGTTTTCCTCCTCGCGCTCCTCCTTTCCGCGTCGTCGCTCCGTCTCTTCCTTTTTCTGTTGGATGCCCGTGTCCGAGCGCACCGTATGAGGACGGTATGTGCGTTTACGTACGCGCAGGCGCTTTTAGCCAACGGTGCATACGGGTCTGTGTTTTTGCGTAACCTTGAGATGAACAGGGTTCTCCGCGAGCTGGCCCGTATGTCGGGGGATGACGGGATTCTCGAATCCGTCACCGGCATTCCGGCGGCTGGCTTTTGTCGAGATTTTTTACATTGCGACGGTACAACCGAATGCGGAAAGGAGTGACGCTATGACATGGAATGACAATAGAAAGATCGGTTTGTTCGCTCTGACCATTTCCGCTGTTGCCGTTTGGTCTGTCCGGGTTTCCTTTTCCCCGCTTGATTTTCTGCTCGATATGTCTGCTGCGTGGGGGTATGGGTTTTATGCCGCTTTCCGCGTCTGTTGTTTCCTTGCGCGGGGGACGCTTTCGCTTTGCCTTGGCGTCCTGTGTTATCGGCTCGCCCTTCGCCACCCGTCGGGGGGGCGGAAAAATGGCAGTCTGCTTGGATGGATTCGCGCGAACGGATGTCCGCTGTTGGTGTTCGCCTTGGTTTTCCTGGTTCGGGAAACGGTCTCTTTCCGCGTCTGCAACCTTCCGGTGGCATACTCGGCGGAAGGGGGAGGGGGTTCGTTTCCCGATGAGAGCCCTTGCGTGTTGGACACGGGGCAGATAGACGGCCGCGCACCTTTTGAGACGGTCGCGTTCATGGACGGTGATTCACATCAGGCGTTGCTGGAATTCTCCGGGGCTGACATCGCTTCCGTCTCCGCCGGTTCGGGTGAAATGGGGCGGTATTACAAGGTGTGCCTTGCCCCGAAAGCGGGGGAGGATTTCAGGAAGATGACAAAGAAACAGCTTTACCGCGTGGTGGAAATCTA
>JAFSTA010000062.1 GCA_017450695.1 Kiritimatiellia bacterium
AGCGGCGATCCAAAGCCGCGCCAGCGGCGATCCAAAGCCGCGCCAGCGGCGATCCAAAGCCGCGCCAGCGGCGATCCAAAGCCGCGCCAGCGGCGATCCAAAGCCGCGCCAGCGGCGATTTAACCATTTAATCTTTTACTCATTTAACCATCCTTTCGTGGTTGCGCGTAGCGCCCTATTCCGTGTGTTCCGTGTATTCCGTGGTTCAAATTGTTCATCAGCTGATTTTGGATTGAAACATCGGGGCAAATCCGTTACACTGGACTCCGTTGTTATTACTTATGAAGACGAAAAACTATCGATCGAAGCTGCCGCCGAAGGCGTTGATTCGGAAAATCCTTGCGGCGAAATCCGTCTTGATTTCCGGGCATCAGCGGCCGGACGGGGATTCGCTGGGATGCATGATCGCGTTGGCGCATGTGCTGAACCAGCTGGGAATCCAGGCTTATGCGGCGGTGGAGTTGAAGAGGGGATTGGGTTCCCCCGCTTTTCTGCGCGGCGTCAAAGATTTGCTGCGCCCGGAAGCTGCCGCCCAGAATACATACGACCTGTTGATCGCCGTGGACTGCGCGACAATGGACCGTCTGCCGGAGGACCTGCTTCCGGTGATTCGGAAGATTCCGCACTCCGTGAGTATCGACCACCATAAGACCAACACGCTTTTCGCGGAAGTGAACTGGGTGCAGGAGGCGTCTTCTGCGGGCGAGCTGGTATGGCGCCTGATCCATTATGCGAAATGGCCGTTGGACGAGGTGACGGCGGAGGCGCTGTGGGTCGCGGTCATCACCGACACGGGACGTTTCGCCTATGACATGACCTCTGCGGATACGCTTCGGTGCGGCGCCGATCTGGTGGCGCACGGCGTGAGAACCGCGTTCATCAACGACAAGATTTACTGTTCGTTCAGTCGCAAGGCGGTGGAGCTGAAGCGCCGCGCGTACCAGACGCTGGAAATCCAAGACGATGTCGCATGGGTAACGATCAGCGGCAAGGATTTCGAGGAGATCGGGGGAACCAAAGCCGACACCGAGGACGTAATTGAAATTCCCCGGAGCATCGTAGGGAACCAGGTCGCTCTCTTCTTCTACGGCTCGAAAGAGAACGAGCGCGAGACCCGCATCAGCATCCGGACGCGCGAACCGCTCGACGCCTCCAAACTGGCCGCTCTCTTTGGCGGGGGCGGGCATAGGCAGGCCGCCGGCTGCACCATCTACGAGCCGATGGAAGAGGCGAAGAAAACCTTTCTCGAAACCCTTGCGCGCTGGCGCGAGGAAACAACCTGATCCAGTGATAGAATCGCGGCGGAATCGTCGCAAGGAGGAGAGTCATGACCGTTCGACCTGTTGTCACAGTCCTTTGTTCACACCTCTTTTGGTTTGTTTTGGCGGGCGTTTCCACGCTCTGCGCGGAGACGAGAATCGGGGTGATCGGACTGGACACCTCGCACACGATTGCGTTCACCGAAATGCTGAACGTCAAGCGGGACATGACAGAGTTCGCGGATTTTCGCGTGACGGCGGCGTACCAGTACGGCAGTCTGGACATTCCTTCCAGCACCAACCGGTATCCCGAATACCTTGCCAAGATGAAAGGCATGGGCGTGACGATCCTTTCGTCCGTCGCGGAACTGCTGAAACAGACGGACTGCATCCTGCTGGAAACGAATGACGGCCGCCGCCATTACGAACAGGCGCTGGAGGTTTTCCAGTCCGGCAAGCGTGTCTTCATCGACAAACCGATCGCGGCCTCGCTCTCTGACACGGTGAAGATTCTTGAAGCCGCGAAAAAGTATCACGCATCCTTCTTCTCCGCCTCCTCCTTGAGATACGTGACCAACGTCCAGCTCGCCCGTGCGGGAAAACTGGGCAAAGTTTTGGGAGCCGATGTCTTCTCCCCGTTCACCGTGGAACCGACGCACTCGGAATACTACTGGTATGCGGTTCACGGTGTCGAACCGCTCATCACGATTATGGGAACCGGGTGCAAGTCGGTTTCCTGCTACCCCTCCGAACAGGCGGATGTACTCGTGGGCGTATGGGAAGACGGACGTGTGGGCATTGCGCGCGCCATTCCCAAACAGTGGAAATACGGCGGTTGTATCTTCACGAACAAAGGCGCGACCGAGATGGGCAATTACGAAGGGTACCGCCCGCTCCTGCAGGAAATCCTCACCTTCTTCCGCACGGGCGTCGTACCGGTCGATCCGCAAGAGACGCTCGAAATCTTCGCGTTCATGGAGGCGGCAACCGAAAGCAAGCGCAAAGGCGGCATCCCCGTCACGCTGAAAGAAGTGCTGGAGAAGGCGAAGAAAGGCAACTAACGCCGCCAGCCCCACGTCGCCTCGCGCGACCACGAAAGTAAGGTTAAAAGGTTAAATGGTTAAATCGCCGCTAACGCGGCTTTAAATCGACCTGATCCGGCCCGTCCTTAGGATGATTAAATGTTTAAATGGTTAAATCGCCGCTAACGCGGCTTTAAATCGACCTGATCCGGCACGTTTTTCGGTGCCTCGTCCATTTATTAACCATTTCACCATTTCAAGCGAAGCGATTTAATTTTCCCCGCTCTTCGGGGAAGCGACACTCTTGTCGCTTCACGTGGTACGTTGACCAGCAGAACGGTCTGCCTACCCGTTCGTACTAGGGGGAACGCGCAAATTGCCCGTTCTACTATCTCGGACGCGATCCATCCTACGCACTGCCACGGAGGACTGGCAAGCGCGTCCCTCCCCTTCTCTGCGGTTACGGTTGGGTAAAGGACATACGACAAGGGACACGCGACAACGCGAAACGGCTGGATATCTTTTATCTCGTCTATCGCTTTGATCCCTCGCAGAACCGCAGAACTCGAACTAAGAAACGGGCTTGTTTTCGGTTGTTGATTGTGCTATCATATCTCTTTGATTTTTGGAGGTGACAATGGCGGAAAAGAAACTTTTTGCGGTTGATTTGGGCGCGTCCGGCGGGAAATGCTTTGTCGGCATCTTCGGCAAGGATTCCTTTCGGATGGAGGAGGTGCATCGGTTCGCGCACGAGGGTGTGACGTTCTTCTTGCCGGAGGGTAAGGGAAAGGTCACGGAGCGGAACTATTGGGACGACACCTGCATCTACCAGAATATCGTCAAGGGGTTGCAGTCCTACTCCCGCACGTATGGCGCGAAGCTCGACGGAATCGGTATCGACACATGGGGGGCGGACGGTCACCTGTTGACCGCCGACGGCGATCTGCTGGGCAAGATGTACTGTTACCGCGACCACCGCCTGGACACGATGTGCGATGAGGTGAAGAAACGGATCGACGCGAGCCGCATCTACCGCATTACCGGGAACCACTTCCAGCCGTTCAACCAGTCGAACCAGTTGTTGTGGGTGGCGATGAACCACCCCGAACTGCTCGATTTGGCGAAGATCTATCTGCCCGTCCCCGCGCTGTTCTACTTCTATCTCGGCGGCACGAAGGTTGTGGATTCCACTTTCGCCAGCGTGACGCAGATGATGGACGCGAAACGCCAGTGCTGGAGCGGCGAGGTGTTGAAGGCGCTCGGAATCCCGAAGCGGATCATGCCGAAGATCGTTCCGCCCGCCACCAAGATCGGGACGCTGCAGCCCCAGCTCGCCGCGCTGTGCGGACTGAAGGGCGCGGTCAATCTGATCGCCATCGGTTCCCACGACACGGCGTGCGCGTTCGCCTCCGCCCCCGTCCAGGATCCCGCCACCTCGCTGATCATCAGTTCCGGCACTTGGTCGCTGGTCGGCAAGCTGATCGCCCGTCCGATCACCACCGATGTCGCGATGAGCGCGGGTCTCAGCAATGAGGGCGGCATCGGGAACACGCGGTTCCTGCGCAACTGCATGGGCACGTGGATCATCCAGGAGCTGCTGCGCGTCTGGGAAATCAAGGACGGCAAGCGTATGCCTTGGTCCGAGGTGGATTCGCTGGCGCCCGCCGCCAAGCCTTTCGTCGCGATGATCGATCCGGACGATCCGGCGTTCTACAATCCGGCGAATATGGAAGAGGCGATCCATGCGTTCATCCGGAAAACGCACCAGACGAAGCTGAAGGACAGGGGCGAGGTGTTGCGCTGCGTGTACGAGAGCTTGGCGTTGAAGTACCGTTTCGTGAACGAGCTGATCTGCCGTGTCACGGGAACCAAGACGGATGCGGTCCACATTGTCGGCGGCGGCAGCAACAACCAGTTGCTCAACCAGTTCACCGCCAATTCCGTGGGCGTTCCCGTCGTGGCCGGCCCGAAGGAGGCGACGGCTGTCGGCAATCTCATGGTGCAGGCCGTCGGCGCGAAGATCATTCGCAATCTCGCGGCGGCGATGCCGTTGATCAAGTCCGCCTTCCCCGTCGCCGAGTATCAGCCGGCCGACAAGGAAGCGTGGGACGCCGCCTACGCCCGTTTTGAGAAAGTGTTGCAGAAATAAGGAGAGAAGACGATGAAAAAACTGATGTTGTTGTCCCTGCTGTTGATGGCGGGTGTGTCCATCGCGGAACTCACGCTGGATCGCCCGAAAGAGCAGAAGCCTTCCAGTATCCTGATTGACGGAGTTGCCGCCTACGTGAACAGCGAGTTCATCACCATTTCGGATGTGATGAACGAGGTGCGCCGCAGCCCTTACGCCCAGAAGGGGCAGTTGGGCGAGAAGCGCTTCCGCCAGCTCTACGCCGCGACGCTCAACGCGTTGATCGACCGTAAGTTGATCCTCGCCTACGCCCAGAAGGTGAAGGCGGAGCTGCAGCCGTGGGCGATCGACGCCCGCATCCGCGAGATCATCGCGACGAGTTTCGACGGCGACGAGACGAAACTCCAGGCTGTGCTGGCGGACCGGAAGATGTCCTACGAGGAGTGGCGCGGGCGGATCAAGGAGGACCTGACGATCCAGGCGATGCGTCACGAGAACGTGGAGAAGATCGCGGACCCGACGCCGAGCGAAGTGCGCGCGGAGTATGACGCGAACAAGACGCGTTACCAGACGGAACACGCCGTCGCGGTCAGCATGATTATTCTGGACCCGCCCGCCTCCGAGACGAACAAGACGGTCAAGGCGCGCGCCGACGAAATCTTCGAGGCGCTCAACAAGAAGAAGTCCTTCGCGGAACTGGCGAAGGTTTATTCCTGCGACGGGAAGGCCGCGTCCGGCGGCTCCTGGGGCAAGGTGAACCCCGACGACGTCTTCCGGGAAGAGATCAGCGACGCGGTGCAGAAGCTCGCGCCGGGTGAGGTTTCCGACCTGATCGTCCTGGACGACTACGGATACATCGTGAAGAAGGACGAGCAGCAGGATTCCCGCATCCTGACCTTCGAGGAGGCGGTTCCCTACGTGCAGGGACACCTGCGGATGCAGGCCACGGAACGGCTCTACAAGGAATGGACGGATCGTCTCCGCGCCGATTCCTACGTCCGCATCGTGGAACTTCCCGGCGGCAAGAATTGAACCGGAATCCTGTTGCCTTTCTTCCGTGAGTTCCGTGGTTTTGAATTTTATCAGCAGGGGAATTTAGGTTGAACCTGACCTCGCCATCGCAGGTCAAGGCCTGGTGTATCGAAAACGGGTTCCATCCGAACCGGAATCTGGGACAGAACTTTCTGGTGGACCGGAATGTCCGCGAGGCGATTCTCTCTGTCGCGGGTGTCACCGCCGGACAGCGCGTGCTGGAGATCGGTCCGGGGCTGGGTGTTCTGACGGAGGGACTTCTCGCGCGCGGCGTTCACGTCTGCGCGGTCGAAAAGGACACGCGCCTTGCGGATCGCTTGCGCGCGTGTGCCGAGGAGGAGCTACGGGAGGAACGCCGCGATTTCGAATACGACGAAAGCGTGCCTTTCGGGAAACTGGATCTGATTGCGTCGGACGCTTTGCGCGTGGACTGGAACGAGCGGTTGCGCCCGCCGTTCGACGCCTGTGTCTCGAACCTGCCGTATTCTGTCGGTACGCGCATTCTGATCGACCTTGCGCTTCATCCGCTGGCCCCCGCCAGTTTCACGATCCTCGTACAGACCGAGGTCGCGCAACGGTTTGTCGCGAGGGAGGGCGATTCCGCGCGCGGCCAAGCCGGGATCTGGCTTCAGCTGGATTACGATGTGGAAATCCGGCTGGATGTGAAACCCGCCTGTTTCTGGCCACGCCCGGAGGTCTCTTCCACGGTCGTTCGCCTGGACCGGAAAGCGGTTCATCCCGCGCTGACGGCGAAGGAACGCGAGCTGTTCTATGCCTTGACCAAGTTCTGCTTCTTGCAACGGCGGAAGCAACTGGGAACGATCCTGCGAAAATCCTCCGAATATGCGGACGGCGTACCGGCGATCCGGGATGCGGGAATCGATCCGGTCACCCGTCCGGAGGACATCACGAATGAGCAATGGGTTTCCCTCGCACGTTCGATCTGTCGTCTGAGGGGAACGCAACCGTGAGTTCCGACGCGCCACACACGTTGATGCTGGCCCCGATGCACGGCATTACCCTGCGCCTCTGGCGGAACGCGATGGCGGAGTTCTTTCCGATGCCGGATTTCGCCGTGGCACCGTTCATCCCTACCTTCGCCGGAACGAAGGTGAAGCAACGGCTGTTGCAGGATGTCGATCTGTCGGCGGAACAGCGGATTCCCGTGATCCCGCAGGTGCTGGGGAAAAACCCGGACGAGCTGCGCGTACTGTTGCGCGCGTTCCGCGAGATGGGACATCGGCGCGCCGACCTCAACGCGGGATGTCCCTGGCCGATGGTGACCAAGAAAGGCAGGGGGGCGGGACTGCCGCGCACCCCCGATGTTCTGCGCCGGATGCTGGAGGTCGGGTGCGAGGAGATGCCCGGCGGTTTCTCTGTGAAGCTGCGGCTGGGGTATGACCGCCCCGACGAACTCCTCCATCTCCTGCCGATGCTCAACGAGCTGCCGCTCTGCGAGGTGACGATCCACGCGCGCACGGCGAAGCAAATGTACGAGGGAACGGTTCTGCTCGACGAGTTTTCCGAGGCGCTGGCGGGCTGCCGCCACCCCGTTGTCTATAACGGCGACATCTTCCGCGTCGAAGATTTTACTCGGTTGCGCGACCGTTTCACGACGGTCAACCGCTGGATGATCGGACGCGGGATTCTGCGCGATCCATTCCTGATAGGCGATATCCGTGCCGGTTGCCGTCAACCGCGGAACGAGGAGACGCTGAGCCGATTCCTCTCCGCCTATCTGGAGCGGTGCAGTCAGGAACAGTGCGGCGAACGCCCGGTGCTTGGACGGATGAAAGAACTGTGGACCTACCTTCAGCACGCCCTCCCGCACGGCGAACAACTCTGGAAAAGTATTCGCCTCTGCCGTACCCTGGACGAATACCGCCGACTCCTCGGATTGCGGTAGGCGGCACTGCCAGCTGAGAGGTAAGGACAAGTTTTGCCACGAAATGGAGGACCTTCGGGCCTAAGTGGGCTATGCCCTTAAATTGGTAAGTGGACTTCGTCCTAAGTGCGCCTTCGGCTCTAAGTTGACTTAGCACCGTAGGGGCATTTAGTCCCGCAGGGACACTTAGCTGCGAAGCAGCACTTAACCCCGCAGGGGCTACGCCCCTAAGTTGGTAAGTGGACTTCGTCCTAAGTGCGCCTTCGGCTCTAAGTTGACTTAGCACCGTAGGGGCATTTAGTCCCGCAAGGACACTTAGCACGAAGTGTACTTAGCCCCGCAAGGGCTCGTTTCAAACCCAGAACTGATAGGCAAAGCGCGTTCTACTACTTCGGTCGCGACGGAGCGCGCCCCTCCCCTGCGGAGACACGACACGCACGGCGGCGAGCTAACCACCAAACTACCCAACCACCCAACTACCCAACCACCCAACCACCCAACCTTGCCATTGCCCCAGACATGGCGAATGTGTATAATGGGCGGAAAGGCTGAAGTAGGGGATTCCGTGGCGTTTGGCAGTTTGGAGGACGAAAGGTATGAACAGGACGATGTACGTAAACCGGATGGCGATCATCGTGTCGGCGATCTCCCTGTTGTCGGGGATGTGGACGCTTGGCGCGGCCCCGTTCGTTTCGGAGATTCCCTTGCGCGACGGGGAACGCTGGTGGGGCGGCGGAGGAGGCGACGGGCAGAACCAGCCCTACGGTGCGGGTGACACGAGGCGTATCGACCTGCGGACGCACGGCAACACGGCCTCCCCGCTTCTCATTTCGAGTTCCGGACGTTACGTCTGGAGCGAGAAGCCATTCGCTTACGCCTTCCAAGACGGCAAGCTCATCCTCGATTCCGATGTCGAGTCGATCACCCCGGTCGAGGCCGGAACAACGCTGAAGGATGCCTATCTCGCCGCCGCGAAAGCGCACATGCGCTTTGACGGCAGGACACCGCCCGACGTCTTCTTCGCGCTTCCGCAGTGGAACAACTGGATCGAGATATTCCTCCACGGCATGGACCAGAAGGCTGCCGATGACTACACCGCCGAACTGGCGAAGAGCGGATTCCCCTGCGGCATCTACATGATGGACGGTGGCTGGCTCTCGCACCAAGGCTCGTATGAGTTCTACGAAAAAGACTTCCCCGACCCGAAGAGACTCTTCGCGCGCATCACCGCGCAAGGCTGGATCCCGCTCATCTGGACCGCGCATTTCGTCTCGCCCGACAGCCGCGAGTACAAGCGGCTCCGCTACCACAAGAAGCTGAACGGCCTTGACTATCTCGCCTACCGCAAGAAACCCGGTTCCAAGGAGGCTGCCGTCGTGCGCTGGTGGAGCGGCATCAGCGCCATTTACGACCTCACCAAGCCCGCCGCGCGCGACTACTACGTGAAGACGCTTCGGGAGTTCGCCGCGAAATACGGAATCAAGGGATTCAAGTTCGACGCGGGCGATCCGCATTTCTTCGCGGAGGATTGCCGGTTCGCGGACGAGAAGGCGGAGCCGGTGGACTACACGCGCCTCTACGCCGAACTGGCCGCGAACGAGTTCCCCTACCACGAGATCCGCGTGAGCTGGAAGTGCGGCGGCCTTCCGCTCGTCACGCGTCTGGGCGACCGTGCGCACTCGTGGACGGGAAGCCGGGGACAGGATACGGTCGTGCCGCAGATCATCACCGCCGGACTTCTCGGCTGCCCGTATTCGCTCGCCGACATGGTGGGCGGTGGGCTGGAGGTGTCGTTTGTCGAACGCGAGATCGACGAGAAACTGTTCGTGCGTTCCGCCGCCCTCCAGTCGCTGATGCCGATGATGCAGTTCTCGCCCGCGCCGTGGCGGCACCTTTCCGCCGAGGGCGTGAAACTGTGCCGGTCATTCGCGGACCTGCACATCGCGTTTGCGCCGTACATCCTGACGGTGGCGAGGCATGCCGCCGCGACGGGCGAACCGATCGTGCGGGCGATGGAATACGAGTTCCCTCACCAAGGGTTCACCCGTCCGATGCAGCAGTTCATGCTGGGCGACCGGTGGCTGGTCGCGCCCGTCATCACGCCCGACGACGCCAAGACCGTCGAGCTGCCACCGGGGAAGTGGCGTGACGATCTGGGGACTCTCCACGAAGGTCCGAAGACGCTCCACCTCACCCACGTTCCCCTCAACCGCCTCCCCCGCTACGAGCGTCTTGCGGCTACGCCCTAAATGGGGCTGCGCCCCTAAGTCGGTAAGTGGACTTCATCCTAAGTGGTGGCTGGCGCCACCTAAGTTGGTAAGTGGACTTCGTCCTAAGTGGGCTACGCCCTAAGTGGTGGCTGGCGCCACCTAAGTGACTTAGCCCGCAACGGTATTTAGTCCCGCAGGGACACTTAGCTGCGAAGCAGCACTTAACCCCGCAGGGGCTACGCCCTAAGTGGGTAAGCGGACTTCGTCCTAAATGGTGGCTGACGCCACCTAAGTTGGTAAGTGGACTTTGTCCTAAGTGGGTTACGCCCTAAGTGGTGGCTGGCGCCACCTAAGTGACTTAGCCGCACAGCGGCATTTAGTCCATCAGGGACACTTAGCTGCGAAGCAGCACTTAACCCCGCAGGGGGTAGCCTTGCGAAGGATGGATCGTGTCCGCGATGCTGAACATGCGTAACACGCCTTGCTGAGAAGTTCAGGTTTGGTGGTTAGGTGGTTGAAGAAAGTTATCTCCATTTGCATTCCCGTGCGAGCGCGGGCGGCGGATTACCCCGCCCTCTTATGGGCAAGCAAAAAATAATCGACTCGCCGGCTTGAAACTTGGTATAATCATGCCGTAACATCAAGGAGGGAAACGCGATGAAACTGAACAAAGAGAACTCGGCCATCCAGAGGGCGATTCGCAAAGCGCTTGAATCCGGGAAATCCTTGGGCGGCTTGCTGCTCGGCATCGCGGCAACCGCCATCACCGGATGTCGTGAAAGAACCCCGGCTAACACGATGGGGCGTTACCCCTCACGGCCGGAACAGCAGAACGCGTGTCAGGAAGTGGAAGATCCCGCTGCGGTCCGGGGCAAGATGATCCTCTCGCCGCAAAAAGCGGAAAAAGAAGAGGACAGCAAAACGAAGGAAGAATCGGAGAAGGCGACTGGCGAAACTGAGAAGCGGTAGGCGGCGTTAGCCATCTCTCCACTTACGCGTGTTCCCGGCGTCACGAACAGGCTAGTAGCCTGTTCTACTTACCCAATAAGTCCAACCTAAAACAAGACAGACTACTTGGGAACAACTTGAATTCGGACGGCTCGCAACCGCGAGCCGGATGAGAACTGTCGTGCGGTTGCGCGATGACAACCGGCGAGTTGTGATTCGTTGTCCAAGTTGTTGTCCCTGCGCAAACGGCTGCGGGTTGCTCGGGGAAGTGACACGCTTTGCGGGGCAACAGAACAGAATGAAGCGGCAGGAATGCCGCTTCCCCGAATGTCTCGCGCAGAATTCAGAACTGACAGGCAAGGCGGTTGGGTGGTTGGGCAATCGATAGCCATCGGCTATTGCCTACTGCCTCATACGGGGTTTCTCTCACGTAATGTACGCAAAAATGGAAGGGGCGCCGTCCCCGTCGCGACCGCAATTCCCACGCGCAGAGAACGGGAGGGTCGCACCCCGTCGCGACCGCAATCCCCACGCGCAGAGAACGGGAGGGTCGCGCCCCGTCGCGACCGCATTGCTGTACACTGAACCGGCTATGAAAAGTTAAAAAATTAAATCGCTTCGCTTTTAAAATTCCTCTGTTGGACAATTTGAAAAACCACGGAACACACGGAATACACGGAAAATCATAAATTCCCTGGAATGATGATTCCGTGAGTTCCGTGTATTCCGTGGTGAATCAGGGCGCGTTGAAATTTTGCAGACTTTCACCATTTGGGTGAATTCATTTTCTGCCGTAACGTGCGCGTTGGGGGGCGAAAATTCCCTATTTTCGACACTTTCTCTGCGTACTCTGCGCCCTCGTGGCTCTGCGTGAGAACCCAACAGAGGAATCCAGGTTGACCTTACAGGTAGGCTACTCCCTACTTCGCTTTTTCCTTCAGGTCTTTGATGACTTGGAACATGACGGACGGGTAGTCCGTGGAGAAGCCGTCGCAGCCGAGTTCCCAAAGCTTGTAATAAACCTCGGGCGTTTCGCCGCCGCGGAAGGGAATTGAGCACACCTTCACGCCGTGCGCGTGAAACTCGTCGATGAGCGACTTCAGGTACGGCGTCGTCAGGATGAACGGATCCTCCTTATTGGGATAGTAGTAGGTATGGATCGAGACGGCGGTGATGTATTTGAAATTCGCGGAACGGACTTCCGCCATGATCTTCTCGAAATGGGCGCGCGTACGCTTCGCCTCTTCCGGGCTGTCGTTCTTCGGGAAGGCGCCGATCCACAGCAGGGACTTGCCGCCGGGGACCGCCTCGTTCCACGTCACGATATTCTGGTAGCTCGCGCCCGTGTAATAGATCTGGTCGAGTACGCCGAATTTCCGTGCCTCTTCCGCGATACGTTTGGGACCAATCCCCTTCTCATCAACAAACAGCAGATAGGACGGGTGTCCCACCATCGCGGCCAGCACCGCCTCGATACGCGGAATACGCTCGGAAGAGTACTGCGGAGAGAGGTAGGAGCCAACATCGATGTCGCGCAACTCTTCCCACTTCATCGAACTGACCTTGCGCTTCTTCCAGTCGTTCGGAATGCCGCGAGGCGTCCGTTTGAGATCGTTGTCGTGGAACATGATTCCCACGCCATCTGCCGTCACACGGCAATCGCACTCCAGCGCGGAACCGTTTCCCCAGCACCAGAGGAAGGTTTCCAGCGTGTTATCGGGACGTTCCAGCTTTCCTCCTCCACGGTGTACGTGGGAGATAAACAACCCGTCTTCACGCGGCCCCGCATTGACAATCGCCGCAATCGCGCAAACCCCAAACAGAATCCCTTTCTTCATTCGAAAACTCCTTTCCAGATTAACAAGAACGAGAGCATTTTAACAAATCCCCAATACCCCCCGCAACTTGAAAAACAAGCGATGCAGCGACAAGGGCACACAAGGCGTCTTACGCCCTCCGCGTCACTGCGTGAGATCTTCAACCCCTGACTCTCCGTGGACAATTTCCCGGCTTGAAACAGGGGTGTGGATGTGGTATCGTGTTTGCGTTGTCGGGGGTGTTATACCCCGCACGGAGACAGAGGGAAAGGACATGGCAAAGTATCTCGATCCAAAGACGGGCAAACCATTCGAGAAGGTTTGAGGGGAGTATCAGGATCTCCTCGTCAAACTCATCCTCCAGTTCGTCAGCCGTAAGAAGACGGAGAACGCCGACATCGTGAGGTGAAAGATGAACCGAACGGAGGTGACAAATGATGAGAGAAAAAACGGGAAAGATGTTTGCCGCGCATGGAGCGGTTGCGGCGGCGTTCTCACACTCGTTCACAAACAGTTTCGTGGAGAGCAGCCGCGCAGAAGGAGAATGAAATGATGAACTTATCCAGACGAGAGTTTTTGATCGGTGCCGGCTGTGCATCCTTGGCGTTTCCTCCATTCGCCGCGCTTGCGGAAGAGCAAAAGTCGATTCCAGCCGCTTCCGTTCCCGTTCGGAGAAGCGAAGGGCGGCAGAGCGAACTGATCACGGAATGGGACAAAGCAACGGAAGAGGTGTCGCCCCAAGTTTACGGACAGTATCTGCTCGACGGAGACACACGAGGCTTCCCAACGCTTGATGCGCTGGAGCGCGCGTTCGCCAAGGTGTTGCGCGAGGCGAAAGAAACGGTCGTGACCGGTGACGCGCCCGCCGTGTGGAGCGTGTACAACATGGGGTACATCGTCAAAACGCGGGAATCACTCTTCGCCATCGACTTGAACCACAGGCGGGGGACGGAGTTTACGCCGTTCTTAGACTTCGCGCTCATCACGCACAACCACTCTGACCACTGGCGCAAGGACTTCTACGTGACGATGACGGGACAAGGCAAGGTCGTTGCTTCCAACTTCCTGAAGGACAATCCCGGCTTCAATGCGATGAAGGGCGAAAGCGCAAAGGGTGTCGGAACGTACCGGATAAGGGACGTGGAGATCCGGACTTCTCTCATCGACCACGGCGATGCTCCCTGGGCGATAGACTTCACGATGGCGTTTGAAATCAAGATCGGGGGATTCCTTCTCTATCACACGGGAGACAGCGGACGCGGAACCGTTCCGAAACTGAACACCGTCTGGGGACGACCCGACTTGTGGTTGTTCTTCCCCGGATGCGGAATCAATACGGTGGAGGCTGTGAAGAAGATTGACGCGAAGCGTATCGTGTTCGGGCATCTGTGGGAACTTGGCCATGAGCAAAGGCATCGCGGAAGGCTTGACGAGCGGTTGATTCGTCCCCGGCTCGCCGAGGCGAAAAAAGCCGGATGCAAAGACTTGTCCGTCGCATTCTGGGGTGACAGAATTGTGTAGGGCGCAGACACCATCTGGAAAGCGAGAGACTGACATGAAGCATGTTTTGGGGTTGCTGTGTGCTGCGGCGATAATGGCAATTACCTTCAGAAAAGGGAAACAGGATATGAGAAAACTTCTGGGTTCATTTTTCTTAGTGGCGCTTACGGGCGCAAGCGCGTTCGCGGAAGAGCCGAAAGCGTCGGACACGAATGCCACGGCGATTATCTGGCGTGGTGAGACTGCGTATGTCAATCTGCCCGAAGGCTTGGCAACGACGATACTGGCGCAGAATGGCACGTCCAAGGATGGCGTGGAGATACACCTCGCCTACTACGATGATGTTGCCTACGAGAGGAAGCCTGACGGTGAAGACATGCGCACGAGACCCGACGTGTACCGCGAAATCCCGTCCGGACAGACCAGCGCGAAAACGCCGACCGTCTGCCGGGTCACGGCATTGCCCGGTGCGAAACCGGGCATTCGCCGGTTCGGCGCCTTTGAGGTGACGGTTGTGGACCGCGTTCTGCCGCCGGCGAAGGATTGGAAGTATTTCCTCGACCTCTGGCAGCATCCGTGGGCAGTCTCGCGTTTCTTCGGCGCGGAACCGTTCTCAAAGGCGCATTACGCGAAGATGGAGCCGATTTGGCGGGCACTCGCGGAGTGCGGCTGCAAGGCGCTCACCGTCACGCTTCTCGACCTCCCGTGGAACCACCAGTGCTACGATGGTTACTACTCGATGATCGGCAGGGTGAAGAAAGCCGACGGGACATGGTCATTCGACTATTCCCTCTTCGACGAGTATGTGACGTTCGGGCGCAAGTGCGGACTCGGACCGGACATCGCGTGCTACACGATGTGTCCCTGGCGCTACATGGCAACGTGGAAGGACACCGATGGGAAAGAGCATCGGGAAAAGATCCTGCCGGGCACACCGGAGTTCGAGGACTACTGGGGTACGTTCCTCATCGATTTCGCCGCGCACCTCAAGGCGAAAGGATGGTTCAAGGACGCCTACATCGCGATGGACGAACGCAGCCCGGATGACGTGCGCGTCATCGCGGTTCTTGTGCAGAAGAAGGCGCCGGGGATGAAGATCGCGATGTGCGGCAACAAGTCTCCCGCGCAGTTCGAGAACATCAAGATCGACAATTTCTGCCTCGGGCTCATCCACCTGCGGAAGAAGCCGGAGTTCCTGAACGAGCTAGAGCCGCGCCGCAAGGCCGGGTTCAAGACGACGTTCTACGTGTGCTGCACGGCGGCGCATCCGAACACCTTCATGGAAAGCCCCACAGACGAAGGGTATTGGCTCGGCGCGTATCCCGTCATGGTCGGTTTCGACGGATTCCTGCGCTGGGCGGCCAACTCCTGGCCGAAAGACCCGTACAAGGACGCCTCGTTCAGGACGAAGTCCTGGAAGGCGGGCGACACGTTCCTGATCTATCCCGGCGGCGAACTTTCGTCGCGGCTCATCTCGCTCCGCGCCGGCGTGGTGGCGGCGGAGAAGATGCGTATCCTGCGCGAGGCGGGCGCCGCAAGCGAAAAGGACATTCGACACCTTGCCGCGCCTTATGGCTACAAAGGCGCGATTCATAACGGCTTCGACTTCTCCGCCTTCCGCCGCGACGTCGAGATGTTCGTGAATACGAAATGATGCGTAACGGGATTCGCGTCTGCGCAATACTCCTGCCGCGTGTTCAAGACCGACACGGGCCTGTCGGCGGAACGCTGGCGCGAACAGACCAATACCCGCCGACAGCTTGGCGAAGAAATTGACATTTCGTGTAAAAAGCTGTGAACGGACGGTTGATGTCGAAAAATAAACCCGAATAAACCCATTTGACATATATCAGGTTTATGGTTTACACTGTACGGCAAATGAAAGCGAAAATATCGAAAAACGTAACTGGGCGCGAAATTGAGCGGTATCGCGAGGAGTTCGCGAAACTGCCGATCGGGAGTATTTCCCGCAAGACGATTGCGGGAAAGGTCAGATACTATCGCCAATGGGTAGAGGATGGCCGTACAAGAAGCGAGTATCTAAAGGAGTCGGAAGTCGATGGCGTGCGCAGGCAAATCGAACGGCGCCGGGAACTCGCAAAGATACTTCGTGCTTGGGGCGTCGGGAAGAGATCATCTTCCATGAGGGACCCAGCGGTGAAGACCGGTCGCGAGTTGAGCGACTGGGCGGACTTCGTATCCGGATGGGATTTTCGGGACGTGTTTCCGGACATACTGAAGTTTCTGCGCTGGCCGGCGGAAAGCAAGGTGCTGATTGTGTTCGGCATACGCCGGACGGGAAAGACCACCATGCTGCAGCAGGCGGTCCGCGCATTGACACGCGAGGAATTCGCAAAGGCGGCGTACATCAAGGTCAGGACCGGCGATACGCTTGAGACGATGGACGACCGGCTCTCTCGGCTCCACCGGCGGGGCTTTCGCTACGTGTTCATAGACGAAGTTACGTTGCTTGACGATTTCATCGACGGTGCCTCGCTTTTTTCGGATGTCTATGCGCCGATGGGAATGAAGACCGTGCTTTCGGGAACGGATTCCCTCGGATTCAGGATGTCGATTGACTAGGAGTTGCCCATTTTCCGAGATTCCTCATTGACTTTCGGTACAGGATAGTGTACCATATTACTAACTTCTTTGGAGAATAACTTATGCGTACAAGACCAAGAACCATAGAGCGCCCTCGTCTCGACGAGGACGTCGTTCCCTTCACCGAGTATCGCCGCACACTCAACGACTGCTTTGCGCGGACGGCCCGCACGCACCGCCCGATCGTCATCACGCAGAACGGCCGCTCCACGAGCGTGATGATGAGCGTCGAGGACTTTGAGCTAACCTGGGACGAGATTGAGACATGGCGCAAACGCGCCGCCCTCAGCCGCATGATCGAGATTTCCCGCAAGGAGTTTGAAAACGGCGAATATCTTACGGAGGAAGAGTCATTCGCTGATGTTGAGAAAATGCTCGGCGAAATGGATGCCGACGGAGCCTCCCGATGAGGGTCAAATGGTCCAAACACGCCCATAGCCAGAGGATGGCCATTGTCCGGCTCATCTTTCGAAAACAGACGAGGGAAATCGCAGGCAAATGGAACCGTGATTTCGGGCAGACCACGCGACAACTCGCGTCCTTTCCAGAACTTGGAGACACGATTCCAGAGGAATGTTTCTGGATGCTTCCGCCCGGCTATGAACGACTTCGTCAAACCGTATGCGGTCCTTATCGCATCGTCTATGAACATATCGCCGATGAAATCCACATTCTCGCGATCATGGATTGCGCCATGCTCATCCATCCACGCGACACCTACTGGAATTGACTGAAGCATCGGCTGTGCATTCCGCATCACCGTACACCCGCCTGTGCGCGGACACCAGACCACGCTCTCGTCCCCCGCATGGCGGACGAATGTGTTACGCACAAGGCGGATTTCAGATTGTTTCATTGGACCATCCACTTCTGAATCCTCTCATTCCACGCCGCTTTGCCCGTGCCAGTTGGTTTCCTCATTTCTCCGCATTTCCCGATTGGATGATACACTTGTACATACCACAGTAACTTGGTAACGGATTGAATCACCCGGACGGCACTTATCCCCCTATCCCCCGCCCATACGTGGCGGAGGATGTTGAGATACCATCACCGCATTGTCAGGAGAGAAAATCAGCCATGCCATCCTCTCTCTGAAAAGCCATCACCCTTGGTTCCACGTTTGGAATCCCACGCAGAGGCGCAGAGAAAGTGCCGAAAACAGAGGCTTTTCACACCCCCGAACGCACACGTGGTAACGGAAATGCGATTCACCCAGATGGTGAAAGTCCGTCTTGTTCCGGAGAGCCGTTCTTTTTCCTGGTTCCGCCTGTTTTCTTTGTGACCTTTGCGTTCTTTATGGCTGAAACCGAAATTCAACAGAGGATAATTTCCGGTGCAACACCCGTTGCCTAGTCAATGCTGACAGAACTTCCTTGTGAACGGATGGCATTGTAGCACATTCCGGTTGAGGTGTTCAAGGTGGATTTGGCGGGTTTGGAGCGGACGAAGTTCGGAGTGCCGGGATGGGTGAGTGGAGACGCCCGCCCCTGCTGGCAGGTGAGGGGAAAGAACAGCGGCGCGGCTACGAGGTTGCCCGTGCCGGGCAGACCGCTGATGAAGGTCCCTCTCGTAGTTCCCGATGCGCACACAATTCTTGACCGTCGGGGGGCGGTTGTCGATGTCCACGCGGTCCGGTATTTTACCGTGCCCCGCGTTGCGGTGCTTCTTGGCGTCCCGTCGTGACTGATAACGCAAAGACACGCGACGTGACACGCGGCTACCACCCAAGTAACCACCTAACCACTCAACCACCTATCGCCTACTTCCTATTCCCGATCCTTCACTTCGACGCGGATCTTGACAAATGGATAATACATTCGGTTTTTCAGAAATCGTTTCTTTGGCAGACTTATCCCCCAAAACCGGGGGATAAGTCTGAACCTACGCGGACGTTGACAATGGAGAATTCCTTGCCGATGTACAGACGGCATGGTGAGAGGCGAGTGCGATAGCGAAAGAGGCGCACCGTCTTGAGTCGCCGCCGGTGACGTAAACAGCGCGAGGTGGCATGCGGCGTTCGACAAATGGAACGAGATCATTCCGTATGCCGAGAAGTTCGCAGCCTAGGCTACAAGCAAGAAGGTTGCGAGAGCTGCGGTGAAGGGTAAGAGAGACCGGCTTTTCTCCTTAAGAGATCAATCGTATCCACTTGTTTTTCACACTACCGTTTGGTATAATGCACCCGTTCTACACAGTAAAAAGGTGAATCAGCCATGACCAACATGACAATCTCTCTCGATAACGCCACCAAGGAACGTTTCATGCGCTTCTGCGATGATATAGGGCTTTCCGCTTCGTCCGTCATCACCGTGTACATCAAAACCGTAGTGCGCGAGAACCGCATCCCCTTCATCATAGAAGGGACCAATGTCCCGAACGCCGAGACCATTGCCGCAATGAAAGAAGGCGACCGCGTCGCGCGCGACCCGAACAGTCCCACATACACCGACCTCGGCAGGATGTGGGAGGACCTGGCGAAATGAGGTATGCCGTCCGTCATACGTCCGCCTTCAAGCGCGACTACAAGTTGATGCTACGTCGGCATCTGCAAATGGAGAAGCTTCAAGCCATTGTTGACAAACTCGCCAACGGCGAGGAGCTGCCGCCTGCGAACCGCGACCATCCTCTCACCGGCAACTGGGCAAACCACCGCGAATGCCACATCGCGCCCGACTGGCTGCTCATCTACCAGATCCACGAGAACATCCTCGTTCTTGAATTGACCCGTACTGGATCCCATAGCGACCTTTTCTGATCCCATAGCCGCTTTCCGCTTCGCCCTATCCATTCGCTGCAACTTCATCGCTATCCCATACCCGCTCAGGGGCGGAAGGAGCACGACCCTCCCCGTCGCGTCCGCCGATTTGTTTCCCACAGAAAGCGGGAGGGCGGACGTCCCCGTCCGCCGCGGCGCGTGAGGACACGCGCCCTCCCCATGCGTCCACCACACTTAACACGCTTAACACGCTGGCGCGTAGCGCCCCGCACGTCACCGCGAGCCAGTCACGGCGGTTTCTGCATCCGGATGGAAAATCAACCGGAAACCCGAATCTGGATACAGTGCCCGATACGACGGCATCATAAGCACGCCAGTCCTCGCCGTCGAAGGGCAATCCTGGCTTTCGTAGCTGCCACCGCGCTGGACTCGCCATCTCCCCGGATTCGTCGTATCTAGGCCAGTTCCGGGCCCCAAGCACACCTCCCATACGTTTCCGTGCATGTCGTACAATCCCCATGCATTGGGGAGGTAGGAACCGACCGCAGTATACGCATTCGTGTACCCGCCTTTGTCGTCTGACTGGTTTTCCTTGTACCGTCCGAGTTTCTTTAGGTCGTCTTCCGTGTCGCCCCCGTTGTTATACTTGCTTGTCGTCCCCGCGCGGCAGGCGTATTCCCATTCCGCCTCCGTCGGCAGGTCGAACGCCAGTCCCGTCATCGACCGAAGTTTGCCAATGAAGCTGTCCGCATCCACCTCCGGCGTAGCTGGCCACATCGCTCCCTTTTTTCCGCCTCGCATATCCGTGTAGCGCAACTGCGCAGGGCGGGCGCCCCCTTTGAATTTTGCCGGGTTCCATTTATATAGCAACTCGCACTGCCTCTGCGTCACCTCGAAGACGCCGATGTAGAAGGGCTTCGTCAGGGTCACGCGGTGGGTCTCGTCCGCCTGGTCCTCGCCCATGATGAACGTCCCCGGCTCGATCCGGCGCATGACCAGCTTCGTCGTCTTGTACTCGTCCGGCCAGCCCTTTTCCTTCGTCCAGCCGGACGGCGGCGCGGCGAGGTATTTCACGGGGTAGCGTTTCGCGCCGGGGCCGCCGGAGAGGTCGATCACGCAGTAGAGCCGGGAGGGGTCGCCCGACCCGGACGCCTTGCCGCCGAGCGGCAGCGGCGCCAGCGCACCCGGGCTCCCCGCCTCGGCGATGCGGCGCTCCGCCAGCGTCCTGCGCAG
>JAFSTA010000063.1 GCA_017450695.1 Kiritimatiellia bacterium
GCCGGGCGCCGCGCCTTTCGCCCGCGCGGGCGCCGCCCCCGCGGCGGCCCCGTCCTCGTCCACGACCTGGGCTTCCGCGTGGCCCTCGCTCCCAGTCATTGAACGGCACCGTCCGGTCGTGAGCTGAAGGGAGCGGAGCGACAGGAACGCGCGACGGAGAGGCGTCCCGCACGGAGTGCGGGTTCGCGGAGCGAAAGCCTCCGGCGCACGTGAGACGAGGGGGGGAAAGGGAAAAACAAACCCGCGCGAAGCGCGGGCGAAAAATGTGAGGGGGTTGCGCATCATGGATTTCATAATTTATGAAACATAATTTGTGTAACGGGAGGGGGATGGTTTGTGACGCCCGATAGAACGTAGCTTCGAGTTCACCCCATCCTTGTGTACGCTGGTTGTTCGGGGAAGAGAGTGTCGCTTCCCCGAAGGGTGTCGTTTCTCAATTTTGCGGACGCGACGGGGCGCGTCCCTCCCGTTTTTCGGGTGAGGCAAGCGGCAGGAGTGTCGCCTCCCCAAGTGTGTAACTCCTACGGGGCTAAGTCACTTAGGCGGCGCCAGCCGTCACTTATGGCATAGCCCACTTAGGACCGAAGGTCGATTCCCTCATAAAAGGTGCGTGCATAGCTCGATATTCCCTCATAAAATGTGCGAACATAGCTCGATATTCCCTCATAAAAGGTGGTTCACTTCCTTGTCGGACGAAGGGAAATGTGATAAAATGGAAACGTTTTTTGCAAAGGAGTGCAGAAAAATGGGGTATTTGAAGCGTAAAATCGACTCGTATTTACTGGAGTGGAAGACGCGGGACCATTTGCCGTTGCTTGTCAAGGGGGCGAGGCAGGTTGGGAAAACCGAATCGCTGAAGCATTTCGGTGCGGAAAATTACCAATCGTTGGTGTATGTGAATTTCGTTGAGCAACCCAAGTACAAGACCATCACGCGCTACGGTTACGGCGCGGAGGATGTCGTGCGCGAGATGTCGAATCTTGATGCCCGACTGCGGTTTGTGCCGCAAAGGACGCTGATTGTGTTCGATGAGGTACAGGAGTTCCCCGACATTGCCACAACGGTAAAGTTCTTCCAGATCGACGGACGTTACGATGTCATTCTTTCCGGCTCTTTACTCGGTGTACACTACAAGAAAATCGCGTCTCTTGCTGTCGGTTATCAAGAAGACTATGAAATGCGGTCGATGGATTTCGAGGAATACTTGTGGGCGCGCGGTCGCGACGGTGACTTTGTCGAAATGATTTATTCGCGCATGAAGTCGGGTTCTCCGTTCTCCGATACAGAACTGATCGCCGTCAATGACTTGTTTCGAGAATATTGCATACTCGGTGGGATGCCGGGGATTGTCGAGTTGTTCGTCGAGCAGGGGAATTATCAGAGAACATTGGACAGGCAGCGTTGGATACGCAACTATTATCGTGCCGACATCCGCAAATACTGCGAGAGTCTGGATCAGTCGAGGGTCGTGGAGACGTATGATGCCGTTCCGGGACTTCTGGGACGGGACAACAAGAAGTTCCAGTACGCCGCCGTAAGGCGCGGTGCGAGGTCGCGGGATTATTCTGGTTGCCTTCAGTGGCTGGAGGACGCCGGTCTCATTGTCAGATCATACGCCATGAAATTCCCGGAGCTTCCGGTAAAGGGAAATCTCGATTCGTCGATGTTCAAGGTGTACGTTCCCGACACGGGGATTCTGTTCTCTTCGCTCGATGACGAGATCGCGCTGGACTTCAAGATGAACCGCAACATCCATACTTACAAGGGAGGTCTTGTTGAGAACATCGTGGCCGAGGCGTTCTGGAAAGCGGGAAAGCCATTATGCTACTACAAACGTGAAAATTCGACGCTTGATATGGATTTTTTCCTCAGGACGGTTGAAAGTCTTGTTCCGGTCGAGGTGAAGGCGACGAATGAGAAGGCCAAGTCGCTCACGATGCTAATCAAAAGCGATCATTACCCGGGCATCAAGTTCGGAATCAAGTTGATTCGCGGAAATATCGGTGTGTCGAACGGTATTCTGACATTTCCGCATTTCTGCGCATTCCTCCTTCCGCGCTTGTTGGCAGATTCTCCGAGTCCGTTCATGGCGTGAACGGGGCAACGTCTCAGCATGGAATCTCAAAAACCTCGAATAAAACCAAGTAAAATGTGGACAACTGGAAGTAAAGCACGGAACACACGGAATCTGCTGAGGAGGGTGCTTCGCGCGACAACGAAAGCCTGACGCAGGGCGGCGTGGCTACACCGCGCACGGCGGAAGGCGTCGCCGGACGGACTGGAAACTCGCTGCGCGTCTTTCATCTGCTGTCGCCACCTCTCGCCATCCTTCGGATCGTAGCCCCGCGTCGGGACACGGAAACCCGCCGGCGCGGGACACGAAAGGCGTTGGGGATGCGGAGGCCGAAAAACAAAGGCGGCGAATTACAGAAATTTACCCATTGCAGACGTTGCTTGCGGACGCGACGGGGCGCGTCCCTCCCGCTCTTCGGGTGAGGCAAGCGACAAGAGTGTCGCTTCCCCGAAGTGTGTAACTCCTACGGGGCTAAGTCACTTAGGCGGCGCTAGCCGTCACTTAGGGCATAGCCCACTTAGGACCGAAGGTCGATTTAGCGGCATAGCCGCAGGAGTGCCGCCTCCCCGAATGGCGCCGTTCAGAAATTATGAGGACTGGGAAACAACAGAGACAACATCGAGAACAACCATGTAGAAGGTACGCGGGCTAACCCGCCCGCGTGATCCCTCTCCTAAAACCAGCGTCCCATTCATCCGACAGCCGGATTTTGGAATGGGCGCGGGCAGGTTGGCCCGCGCGTCCCATGACAGTTGTCCTTGAAGTTGTCCCTGTTGTTTCCTTTGATTGCGGACGCGACGGGGCGCGACCCGACGGGTGAGGCCGACCTCATGACTTTGACAGGATTTACAAGATTCGGATCTGCCGCCAATCCTGTGAATCCTGTAAATCCTGTCTGAAAACTTGCCCGTAGAACGGGCGGTTAGTCCGTTCGCGTCACACCGGACGCGACGGGGCGCTACCCGACAACTTCCCCTTTTTCAGCTTTCCTCAGCTTCGCAACTGGCACGTAGTGCCTCCGCCGAAATCCCTCCTTGCGCCCTCTATCGGAATGTGCTAACCTAACTTCCGTTCATCATAAAGCATTGCCGCCAGGTGTTGGCGGGTGGACAAAAGGCTGATTGAAATCGGAAAAGAAAAGGAGACGATCATGAAATCACTGTACAAGGGAATTGTTCTGGGCGCGGCGCTCGTCGCGTCAACCGTTTGGGGAGGAAACGCGAAAGTCTGTTTCGAGGCGGAGACCTTCCAGGGGATTGAGGCTCCCATGACCGTGAAGACCAACGGATGCGACGGCGCGTCCGGCGCGTTTCTGGAGATCGCCGAGGGCGTGGGCAATCCGCCGAAGCTGAACAGCGGAAAGGCCGAGTATGAGGTGGAGATACCGGAGGACGGTGCGTATGTCCTGTGGGCGCGGGTGGAATGGAACGGCGAGTGCAGCAATTCCTTCACCGTGATGATCGACGACCGTCCGCCCATCCTGTTCGGGGAAGACGCGACCTTCCACGCCTGGCACTGGGTGAAGTATCCGGTCTCCCGCATGGCGAAACCGATCACGCTGGAGGCGGGCAAGCACAAGATCACCTTCGCGAACCGTGAGGACGGCGTGCGGATCGACCAGATTCTGCTGACCACCAACCGCCGTTACACGCCGATGGGAATTGAAGAGACGGGAGGCGGGAAATGAGTTCGCTGAAGGTCACGGGCGCACTGGAGAAGCTGTTCGGCATCCTGGTCTTTCTCACGCTGCTGGTCTCTCCCACGCAGTGGGCGTTGCAGGTTCAGAAGGGGATGTTCGTCACGCTCTCCGACCTCCTGCTCTGCATCACGGCGGGCGTCGGCGTTTTGAAGTTTCTCGCCGGGCGGGTCATCGGGAACGGGGAGGCGGGGGCATCTCGCCGCGCCTCCCTGCTGAACCTGTTGCCGCCGTGGCCGTTCCTGCTCTTCTGCGGCTGGTGCGTGATCGCGATGTGCGGCGCGTTCTCGCCGACGGGGAAACCGATGCTCGCCGTCAAGGAGACGATCCAGTATGTCGAGTATTTCGTGATCGGCGCCTGTGTCTTTCAGTCGTATCTGAACAGCTCCCGCGCCAAGTGGGGGATTTTCGCGTTGTCGCTCGGCGTGGCCGTGAATGTCGGGCTCGCCATCCGGCAGTATGTCAACCTGGAGATCGACGACACGCTGGTGCGCGGGTCTTACGGCACGGCGGCGGCATTCGGCGGCATCCTCTGCCTCACGCTGCCCTTCGCGGCGTCCGCCTTTGTTTTCGCCAAGAACTGGTATTCGCGGGTCTGTGGACTCTTCCTCTTCCTTTGCGGGATTTTCGTAATGCTGGACGGTGCCGCTTACTGGGCGGTCACCGGCATCCTGTTCATCTTCGCGGCGATCTCGGTTGTCACGCGCGTGCCCGCTTTCGCGCGTCACGATGAATACCGTCCGCTGAATCTTCCTGCGGAATCGGAGGAACGCAAGGCCGGGCGCAATCCCTTCCTCTTTTTCGTCGCGGTCGCTTGCTTCATCGTGGCGTGCCAGGCGGCTGTCCTGCCCAACCTCACGCGCGAGAACGAACGCGCGCACTTCACTTCCCTCGCGCTGTTCGACGAGGAGTACGGCGAGGTCAACAAGCGGTACGCCGAATGGCAGGCGGCTTACAAGATGGGATACGAGCATCCGTGGGTAGGCGTCGGACTCGGACAGTACCAAACCTACATCGGGCAGTTCTACGATGCCATCCCGCGCCAGACGGGGCCATCCGTTCCGGATTCGCAGAACCTCTACCTCGTCCTCTTCGCGACGGCGGGTTTCCCCGGTTTCTTCCTTTTCCTGAGTTGCCTGTTGCTGCCGTTCACGCCCTGTCGCGGAAACGAGACGGGTACCGAACTGGAGTTTTCTTCCATCACCCGCCGCGTCCTGTCTTACGGGTGCGCGGGGGCGGTCGCGGCGTTCGCCTTCGCGTCGATCTGGCATCCGTTGCTGATGCGCGGAATCGGTTTGCCGCTGGTTTTCATTCTGGTGCTGGCGTATCGCTTGCAACCCAGGGAAGGAATCACGAATGAATCCGAGTAACACGACCAAAAGAAAGTTCTTTGCGCTTCCCGTTGACAAGATCCAAAACCGCTTCCTGCGCGGTTTGGCGCGTTGCTTCGCGCCGGTGATCGAATGGCTGGTGGCGTTTCCCAAGTTGAACGCGATCTATCGCGACGTGCTGTCGAAACCCGACACCGTTCCTTTCGAGACGCGTGTGTTGGAATCCATGCGCATCACCGTCGATGTGACGGACGACGATCTGGCGCGTTTGCCGAAGAGCGGTCCGGTGGTCATCGTCTCCAACCATCCCTTCGGCGGAATCGAGGGCGTGATCCTGATCGAGCGGTTGAAACGGGTGCGCCCGGACGTGAAGGCGATGGCGAACTACCTGCTCGGCGCGATTCCGGAAATGAAGGACGATTTCATCTTCGTCGATCCCTTCGCCAAGGCGAGTTCGATCAAGGCGAACCTGCGCCCGATGAAGGAATGCCTGCTCTGGCTGGAGGAGGGGCACGTGCTGATCATCTTCCCGTCGGGCGAGGTTTCGCATTTCGACTGGCACTGGTGGCGCGTGCGCGATCCGAAGTGGCAGCCGAATGTCGCCTCGATCATCCAGAAGAGCAAGGCCGCCGCGCTCCCCGCCTTTTTCTTCGGGCACAACGGCTGGCTCTTCCAGTTGGCCGGCATGATCCATCCGCGCCTCCGCACCATCCTGCTGCCGCGCGAGTTCGCCAACAAGTGCAAGAAGACGTTGCGGTTCACCCTCGGCTCCGTCCTGCCCAACAAGGTGTTCGAGCGTTTCCAGAACGACCGTCAGCGGATTCTGCACTTCCTCCGCTTCCGCTCCGAGATGCTGGCGGAACGTGGCGGCAAGACGGTGAAGGGACCCATCCAGTGGGTGCGTTCGCTCGCCGTCTCCCTCCCGATCGGCGCCCGTTCCTCCAGTCGCCTGGATGAACTGCGGAACCAGGAGCCGATCATCCCGGCGGTGCCGGTGGAGGAACTGGAGTCTGATCTTGCGAAGCTGCCGCCGGAGTGCAAGCTCATCGCGTCGGGCGACAGCGAGGTGTATGTCGCCGCTTCCGGGCAGCTTCCCAGCATCCTGCGCGAAATCGGCCGGTTGCGCGAGGAGACCTTCCGCGCCGTGGGCGAGGGAACGGGCAGGAGTATCGACCTCGATTCCTTCGACCAGACCTACCGGCACCTGTTCATGTGGAACAAGGCCAAGCGCGAGATTGTCGGCGCCTACCGTCTGGGGTTGACCGACGAGATCATCCGGGAACAGGGCGTGAATGGACTCTACACGCGGACGCTCTTCGAGTACAACGACCGCTTGCTGCAGGAGATGCCGCCCGCCGTGGAGATGGGGCGGTCGTTTGTGCGGCAGGAGTACCAGAAGGCGTTCACCTCGCTCTTCCTGCTCTGGAAGGGGATCTCGCTCTTCCTCGCGCACAATCCGCGTTACCGCGTCCTCTTCGGTCCGGTCAGCATCACCAACGAGTATCTGGAGACCTCGCGCGCGTTGATGGTTTCCTCGCTCAAGCTCAACTACATGAACGCGAAACTCTCCCCGCTGGTCAAGCCGACCACGCCGCCGAAGGAGAAGCGCCGTTTTCAGTGGTATCTGCAAACCTATCAGGAGTGCATCGACAACATCGACCAGGTGGCGGGTGTCGTCGCCGAGATCGAACCGGACGGCAAGGACATCCCCGTCCTGCTCCGCCAGTACCTCAAGCTCAACGGCAAGTTCCTCGCGTTCAATGTCGATCCCGACTTCAGTTCCGTTATCGACGGCCTCGTCGTGGTGGATCTCGCCGACTCCGAGGAGAAGACCATCCGCCGCTACATGGGCAACGAACTCGCCGAAGAATACTTCCGCTACCACGGCATCCACCAATAGCGCGCTACGCGCCAGCTGAGAGTCGGGGCGCTACGCGCCAGCTGAGAAGCTGAGAAGCGGGGCGAGAATAAGTGGCGGCTGCGCCGCCGAAGTGGTCCTGCGGGCCTACATGGGGCTGCGCCCCTAAGTTGACTTGGCGGGGAGGAGGCGGCTAACGCCGCCAGCGGGGAAGCGGGGGCGCTTCGCGCCAGCTGAGAGGCTGAGAGGCTGAGAAGATCGGGACACGCGGAGAAGGGGGAGGGGCGCGCTCCGTCGCGACCGCAATGCTGAATCCTAAATTCCTCTGTTACCCTTCCCGAACAACGTGGTTTTGATCTCTCGCAGAGACGCGGAGATTTTGTGGGTTTACGACAGTTTCCCGAACGATGTCCGATTCACCTGTTGAACAATTTGAAACCACGGAATACACGGAACACACGGAAAATACGGAATGGGTGGCGTGGGTGCGGTTTCGGAAAGCCCTGAAAGGGAGTGACCTGTACAGACGGGGTGGTGAGCGAAGCGTCCCCTGGCGGCGACACAAACATCCTCCAAGCCCTGAAGGGGCGACAAGAATAACAGGTGTTCGTTGTCCACGCCCGTTTTTACTTATACGGTCGCGACAAGAGTACGCTTCTCCAACAACCATATTCCTCTGTTGAACAATCGAAAACCACGGAACACACAGAATACACGAAAAATCGCATGATTTCCGTGCCAATCCGTGAGTTCCGTGGTCTTCCATCTTCCCGGATGGGGAATCTGGGTTTACTCAATCACGACCGGGATGCTGCCGGTTTTCTTGTTGAAAGCCGTGCCGTACCCGGTTCCATTCACGACCGCGCCGTTCACGGTGAACTTCGTCTTCACCAGCTTCCCGCCCTTCACGGAATAGGCCGTGAATGAGCCTTTAAAAGTACCGGCCTTTGCGGTGAAGGTTAGCTTCGTTGCGGAAGCGTTCTTCACAGTGCCGCCCTTTACGGCGGGAGTAACGGTCAGGGCACCTTTCTTGTAGGCGACCTTGGCTGCCTTCGCGACAGACCACTTGCCCTTGGCGACGGTCACCGTCTCGCCGGTCGGCAGAAGGTCGGTGTTCACGCCGGAGACGAGTGCGGCCACGTCATCCGCATCTACGGCGAACGTATGCACACCGGCCGCGAGGGGGCCGACCGAACCGCAGGCCTCAAGATCTGTTTCCCATTCCGTGACGGTGCCCTTCTGCCCACGAAGCGCGGTCAGATCAGAGACCTCTGTAAGTATCGTCTGCCCGTCCGTGCGCTTCTCGAACCAGGCGACGAACCCGAACTTGTACTTCTTGGCGTACATCACCGGGACTGCCCAGCGCCCGCCGTCGCCAACGACAGCTTGCGCCGAAGCGGTGATCTTCGTACCGTCCGGCAGAACGCCGATGATTTTGGTCTTGCCTTTGGCGGTTACGGCGAGCGTGAAGGGCGTGTACCCCTTCCCGGACGCCAGCGTCACGATCCAGTTCTTCTTCGGGACGGAGGCTGCCGCCGTCTTGTCCCCGGAATCCTTCGACGTGAATACGTTCTTCGCCGCCTCGACGGAGATGCCGTTGCCCAGATCGCCCGTGACCGCATCGCCCGAGAGGGTAACATTGAGCTTGCCGGACGTGCCGGAGAGCGTCACGTCCGCGAGTCCGCCGACAGTCGCCGTGCCGGTATAGGTCAACTTCTTTCCGGAGGCGAGTTCGACAACCGTCGCGGTTACTTTCGACGCCTTGGTTCTCGCGTTCGGCTTCGATGCCTTGACGGTGATCGTTCCGACAAGATTGCCAGCCGCGTCGCGCAGCCAGCCCGTGTACTGGGTGTTGCCGACGAACGCATCGGTCTGCTCCTCTTGGAAGATTTCGGGAGTGGTGTTGTTTACCTCCCAGACGGCGGTGAACGTCAGGTTCGACGCGGGCATCGACGCGGGCAGTTCCGGCTCCCAGCGCATGAAGGTGAATCCTTCGCGCACGGGTGCTGCGGGAGGAACGACCTCAGTCCCGTACTCCTGCGTGACGGGTACGACCTCGCTTCCGCCCGCCGGATCGAACGTCAGCGTATAGGCGTTCGCCTCCCAGACGGCGACAAACGTCAGGTTCGTCGCGGGCATCGTCGCGGGAAGCTCCGGCTCCCAGCGCACAAAGGTGAATCCCTCGCGGACAGGGGCGTCGGGCGGAACAACCTCCGTGCCGATCTCATGCATGATGGGCATAACCTCGCTACCACCCGCCGAATCAAACGTCAGCGTATACAATCTGGCTTCGTTATGGGTCTCCAGCCACGCCGTCCCTGAAAACGCGGACTCTAGGTTCATCCCGATCATGTCCCTGTCACCCTCGAAAACGACCTCTTCCAGAGCCTCGCACTCCTCGAACGCACCGTTCCCGATGCTCGTCACCGAATCCGGGATCGTCACGCCCGTCAGAGCCTTGCACCCGTCGAACGCCCCTCGCCCGATCGACTGGAGGGTGGACGGGAAGCTGACCGCCGTGATCCCCGTTCCGGCGAAAGCACCATCGGTGACCTCCGTCACCCCTTCGGGAATCGCCAATGTCTCCGGCAGAGTACCGCTGTAACCGAACACGACACCGTCCTTGATCTCCAGCTTGTAACGGTATCCTTGCAGCACGATCTTTCCGACCGCACTTCCTGATCCACCGGCGACGATGTAGTACGTCGCGCCCGCGGATGTCTCGAACGTCACCAAATCGTTCCAAGACCCACTATGGCTGCTGCCCTCGTCTGGCACAGTCCAAGGTTCCGCGTTCGAGGCGACACGCGCGAGCGTTTCCAGGGAGTCGCCTGTGAAGACACCGATCACGGCGCCGTCTGACTCGGACGTGTCGAGGGTGATTTCCCCGTCGGCCTCCGCCGTCCACTTCCACCAGACCGTCGATTTACTCCCCCAATAAGACTCTGCGAGCGGGTCATTTTCCTCCACGGATGCATTCACGTTCACGCCTTCGGCTGTGAACGGCGAGCCTTCCGGCAACAGGGCGGCATTTGCGAAGGCATCGTTCGCCGGAACGGGAAACGTGCCAATGTACGCTCTAATCCAGGGGGTGTCGCGGAACGCGGTGAACACGCTCATCTCGATTTCGTCCCGATTTCCCTCAAAGACAACCTCTGAGAGGTTTTCGCAACTGAACGCTCTGTCCCCGATGCTCGTTACGCTGTTCGGGATGGTCACGCCCGTCAGTCCGCTGCACCCGGAGAACGCATACGCCCCGATGCTCGTCACCGAGTCCGGGATCGTCACGCTCGTCAACCCACTACAACCGGAGAACGTAAAATCCCCGATACTCGTCACCGTGTCCGGTATCGCCACGCCCGTCAGCCCGCTACAGTCCGAGAACGCAGAACCCCCGATACCGCGTACACCGGTCAAATCCAGAGTACCGGAAAGTGCCCCCATGTAGTCCACCGCCCAACCATCGACCAACCTGACACCAGGAATCGTGGTCGTGTCATAAAGTGTGGGATTGCACCCGTAGAACGCTCCATTTCCGATACTCTTCACGCTGTCCGGGATCGTCACGCCCGTCAGTCCGTTGCACCCGTAGAACGCCCAACTCCCGATGCTGGTCACCGAGTCTGGGATTACGATGCTCGTCAGACCACTGCAATATCCGAACGCCCCCTCCCTGATGCTGGTCACCGAGTCTGGGATTGTCGCGCTAGTTAGACCTCTACAATCGGCGAACGCATAATCCCCGATGCTCGTCACACCGTCCGGGATCGTCACGCCCGTCAGTCCGCTGCACCCATAGAACGCCCCCATCCCGATGCTCGTTACGCCGTTCCCGATTGTCACGCTCTCCAAATTATTGCAACCGGAGAACACATAATCCCCGATTCGCGTCACCGAGTCCGGGATCTCTATGCTCGTCAGGGCGAGACATGCAAGGAAGGCATAGTCTCCGATGCTCGTTACGCCGTTGCCAATCGTTACGTTCTCTAGGCCGACATACACACTCACCCACGCGGAGCCATCGTCTATTTCCTCGTCATCGCCCGTATAAGTCTCCCAACCATCGCCACATTGCGCGAACGCGCCTTTCCCGATTCGCGTCACCGAGTCCGGGATTACGATGTTCGTCAGGGCGCTGCACCCCCAGAACGCATAATCTCCGATACTCGTCACGCCGTCTGGAATCGTCACGCTCATTGGACCGTGACGGGCCCCCACCCCCATACTAGCACCACTAATAAAATATTCCGCATCGAGGTCTCTCCCCGTTTTAACAGCGAACGCATAATCCCCGATGCTCGTCACACCGTCCGGGATCGTCACCTCCGTCAGTCCCATCGGCACGGCGACAAGCAGCGTTCCGTCCTTCGACAGCAACAGCCCCGTATACGACTTGAATGCCATATTGCTCGGCGAAACCGAAAAGGAAGTCAGCGTCCGACACCCCGAAAACACCCGATTCCCGATGCGTGTCGCACCGGTTCCGATTATCACGTTCGTCAGGCTGCTGCAACCTGAGAGCGCCCTGTCCCCGATCCATGTCACCGAGTCCGGTATTGTCACGCTCGTCAGCCCGCTGCAATCCTCAAACGCATAATTCCCGATCCGTGTCACCGAGTCCGGAATCATGACCTCCGTCACGCCGTTCGTTACGAGTACCGAGTTCGTTGCGTCCACTGACTCCCAGTGAGTCTGCCCCAGTCCCTGCGGCACCGCGACGAGTATTGTTCCGTCCTTCGACAGCAACAGCCCCGCCTCAGACTTGAACGATGCGTTACCCGACGAGACCGAGAAGGAAGTCAACCTACTGCAGCCGGAGAACGCCCTGTCTTCGATACTAGTCACCGTGTCCGGTATCGTTACGCTCTCCAATCTACTGCTACCGTAGTCGAACGCAGAGCCTCCGATGCTCGTCACAATCTTTCCGTTGATTTCGGAGGGGATAGCAATTTCGTTCATGTATGAGTCGTTGTAGTGTGTGATGGTGATGGTGCCGTCCCCGTTTTCCCGATAACGGAACTCATTCGACCCGGTGTCGCTGCTTCCGGTGTCGCCAGTATCACCGCCGCTACCGCCGCTTCCGGTGTCGCCGCCAGTATCACCACCGGTGTCACCGCCGCTACCGCCGCTTCCGGTGTCGCCGCCAGTATCACCAC
>JAFSTA010000064.1 GCA_017450695.1 Kiritimatiellia bacterium
CATCCCCTCGCATTGCGGCTACGTCCCCGGCCCCTACCTCGGCATCCTCTTCAAGCGCACGACCGGCCTCACCATGCGCCAGTGGCGGAAGAACGCGCTGCGCGGGTGACGGTCCCTCTCGGAGATGCTCGTATGCCGGGTGCATGCCTTCGGGAACGGCCGGGCGATCGGGACGGAGCGGGCGATTAAGTCCGTCCTCCGGAGCGGGGATGCGGTGGCGGTGCCGCAATGCCGGGAGGGACTCTTCACGGCGACGGTGCGGATGACGGAGTAGCGGGGCACACGATCGGGGAAGGGTCTCACACGAAGGCACGAAGACACGAAGGACGACGGTACGACAAGAAGACGAGACGACGAGCAATCGCGCCTTGTGGCGCTTCGCGGAAGAGAGGCGGTATCTCCCGTCGTCATGTGTCCTTCCGTCTCCCGTCGTCTTGTCATCGCGTCGTCTCGTCGTCCTTGTCGTTGTTGGCCGGGCGGGACGCGAAGGGAAGAACGCAAAGGCGGCGGAAACGCAAAGGCGCATGGCACCGCTTCGCGCATCCTGCGATTCCCGGCCGAGTCCACCATTCATCCCAAGGGAAAGAGGGTGCCTTTGCGTTCGGCCGAGTCTTTGCGTTCCTCCTTCCCCTGCGCGCAGTGCTGTAGTCTGTCGCCACGCTCTATTTGGACAGGATGGCGGCGCGGAGGTTCTCACACGAAGGCACGAAGACACGAAGGGCGCGATAGGTTTCGTGGCTTCGTGTGAGGTTTGCGGGCGACGCGGGAAGGTCGGCGCGGCTGAGGTGCGGCATGGTTCCAACACAGAGACCCAGAGGCACGGAGACACAAAGGCCCGGGAACCACCATCTGCCAAGCGACTCTGCGTCTCTGTGCCTCTTCGTTGAAAAGTAGCGCCGCCTTGGCTGCCCCCCTCCGGGAGGGCGTCGGGTTGTCGAGTCGTCGGTGGCCGTGGACTGGGGGAAGGCTCCCCCCGCTTCGGCGCAATTCTGCATGCCGAATTCCGGGAATCCGGAATCCCGGCTCTGGTGTCGGTATCCCGGGATCCCGGTTTCCCGGGATACCGCCCCCGGAATTCCCCTTGCTCCCTCCGCCCGAATCGGCTATTCTAGTCTCATCTGCGCGGGAAACCGCACCATCACCCCCGGAGGTTTGTTCTGACCACCTAACCCCGACATCTTCCATTTGACTTTCATCGCTGCAAAGCGGCCTTGAATTCACCCATGCGCATCTACCTCGACAACTGCTGCTACAACCGTCCGTTCGACGGACAGGAGCAACTCCGTGTCCGCCTTGAAACGGAGGCGAAGTTGCGGATACAGGATTTGATGCGGCTGGGGACCGTTGAGTACGTCTGGAGCAAGGTGCTTGACTACGAATTGAGCAGAAGCCCTTATCCTGATCAAGTGGGGAAGATCGAGGCGTGGGCAGATTGGGCCGCCGTGTATGTTGAGATGGGCGACGAGATCGTTGAACGCGGGAGACAGATCATGGATCTGGGCGTAAAACGCATGGATGCGCTTCATCTTGCAAGTGCCTTGGCCGCACACTGCGACTGGTTCCTGACCACGGACAAGGGAATTCTCAAGCATGTCGCTCAATTGAACGGGATGAGGATCGCCAATCCCGTGAATTTCGTCATGGAGGAACAGCAATGACCTCGACAACATTGACCGACTCCGAACTAAAGGCCACCTGCTTTGACGCACTGACGGCGCTTGTCGGCCCGGTAGGCATGGAGCGTTTCATCGTCCTGATCACCCGCGAACCGCGTGACTACACCAAATGGAGGGAAACACAGTTCTGCGAAGATGGCGAGACGCTGGAGCAACTTGCCGCGAAAATCAGGGCGTATGTGCCACCCCGTCGGCACCCCCAGGCGCCTAACGCGAAGCCGTAGACGTCGGGATCTCGGCAAACCGGTTTCCCGGGATACCGCCCCCCGTAATTCCCCTTGCTCCCTCCGCCCAAGTCTGCTACACTTACCTCGTCCGCGCGGGCAACCGCGCCATCACCCCCGGAGGTATTTTCTGACCACCTAACCCCGACATCTTCCATTTGACTTTCATCGCTGCAAAGCGGTCGCTGGACGAAACGTAGTGAACTTCGCAACAGACGACACATTGCAGGGAAGCGCATGGCGCTTGCCTCTTTTCGTGTTTCTGTTACGGCAATCACTACGGCCTCGTCCGGGACACGGAGAGAGGTTTCCGTTTTTAAGCCTCGATTCGTGTCGGACTGTGAGCGGCATCCACGGAACGAGGAAACACAATGAAACACCACATCGAATCGTTTTTGGCAAGTTTGATCGCCGCAATGTCAACCGTCGTTATGGCGGAAAGCACTAACACCATCACGGTGACAAAGTTCCACCAGTCGTATCCCTATTCGGGCCGGGCAACAATCGAATACACAGTCGATGGGGCACTCCCCGCAAACGTCGTCACGGAGATCGCCCTCAACACGGACGATGCAAGCGCGGTCTTCGTCCGATCAAACATTGTCACGGGTGCTAATTCGCATGTGATCGACTTCGCCTCGGCCTTCGGTGGCGTGCTGCTGCTCACAAATGCCTCATTCGTAGTGACCATCAAGGAGGCGGAACTAGGCGGCGTCCAGTTGTGGGAGAACGGCCCTTACTGGGCGGAGTGTAATGTGGGCGCCACAAAACCAGAGGAATACGGATACTATTTCTGGTGGGGTGATACCGTGGGCTATACGTACAATGGAGGGATATGGATTTCGGTCAAGGACGGAACAAACATTTCATTCACAGATTCCGGTACGGCGGCATCGACCGACGGCAAAACCAATGCTGAACTTCTGGCGGAGGGGTATATCGACTCGACGGGCAATCTCACTGCGACACACGACGCAGCAACGGTGCATCTAGGATTGCCTTGGCGTATGCCGACGGATGCTGAATTATCCGCTCTCGTCAGCAATTGCACCACCACATGGATCACCACCAATGGTGTGTCAGGGCGACTGGTTACGGGCAAAGGCACCTATGCGACCAAGAGCATATTTATCCCTGCAGCCGGCACCGGGACCGAATCAGACCTCGACAATACAGACTACGGCTACTACTGGTCTTCTTCGCCGTATTCCCGCAATAAATACCACGCATGGCGCCTCTTCGTCGGTGAAGCCGACATTGGTTCGTGGTACGACCACCGGTGTGGCGGTTTTTCCATCCGCCCAGTGCGAGGATTTGCCCAATAGCGCGAGAATTTCCCGAAAGGCATTTGGAGAAGAACAATGAACAGGCCGATGGATTGTGGATTGAGCTTGGCAGCGTTGTCTCTGTTGCTTTCTTCTAATGTGGCTGCGGCGACACTGGCGAGTCAATGTGGTGCGGTCGGCATCGTCACCTACGATCCGCCACCTGTTACCGAGACGCAGACCACGCCCGCTCCCGTCCCCTACGCCTGGTTGCGCGACTTCTATCCCGAAATCGCCGACGAGTACGACGCCTACGAAGCCGCCGCGCTCGCCCCCGCCGCCAACGGCGTGAATCCGGTGTGGGAGTGCTACGTCGCGGGGATCAGCCCGACGGACCCGGCGGCGCGGTTCCTGGCGACGATCTCGATGGACACCGACGGCACCCCGCACATCTCGCATCTTCCGCCGCTCAGCGCCGAGGAGGAGGCGAAGCGCGAGTTCCGCATCCTCGGCAAGCGCACGCTCGCCCCGGACGAGGACTGGGCAGATGTGACGGACCTCGCCGACTCCGACGCGGCGGGATACCGGTTCTTCAAGGCGACGGTGCGGATGAGGGAGTAGCTGGGCCCCACGGTCGGGGAAGTTTCTCACGCGAAGGCGCGAAGACGCGAAGTGTGCAGCCGTTTGCTTCGCGGCTTCGTGTGAGGTTTACAGGAGGCGCGGAAGGACTGGCTTTCAGGACGACGGGACGACAAGAAGACGAGACGACGAGCCATCGCGCCTCTGCGTTGAAAAGAAGCGCCGCCTAGGCCGCCCCCCTCCGAGAGGGGGGATGCCGCGGAGCGGCAGGGTGGAGTACTCCGTGTGCCATGCGGGCGGTGCGCGAGGGATGGTCTTCAGGACGACGGGACGACAAGAAGACGAGACGACGAGCAATCGCGCCTTGTGGCGCTTCGCGGAAGAGAGGCAGTGTCTCCCGTCGTCATGTCATCGCGTCGTCTCGTCGTCCTTGTCCGTTGTCGGCCAGACGGCACGCAGTCCCCCGCTCGCGCCGTGGCGCGAGCGGGGGACTGCGGTTGAAAAAAGCGTCGCCTTGGCCGTCCCCTCCGCCTTGCGCTCTTCGCGTTCCATTGCACGGACGGTTTTGGCCACAACCCTGTTTCGAAAGGCCGTTGACTCAAAGGCCGGATATCCGGTACTATTGCGCCGCTTTCAAAAATTGAATTTTATTCACGGATTGAAAACGGCCATGAAGAAGATTGAGAGAACTGCGTACCTGAACCGGTTGAATCGCCTGCGGGGAATTCCCGACATCAAGGTTCTGACCGGTGTCCGCCGCGCGGGAAAGTCCAGTCTCCTGTCTGACTGGAGCTCGGTCCTTGAATCGAAGGGAACGAATGTCGTCTACATCGATTTCACAGACTTGGACAACGAGCCGCTGAAGGAATACCACGCCTTGCATCGCCATGTGCTGGAACACACGGCCGCCGGGCGTGAAAATGCCGTGATGATCGACGAGGTCCAGGAATGCCCCCAATTCGAGAGGGCCATCAATTCCCTGCATTCACGCGGCGGATACGATATCTACCTGACCGGCTCCAACGCATTTCTGCTGTCCGGGGACCTTGCCACGCTTTTCACGGGCCGGCAGATCGAAATCCCCGTGTTCCCGTTTTCGTTCGCCGAGTACCTACGGTACTTCCCAGACGATGACGTCCAGTCCGCCTTGGATTCGTACCTCGTTCGCGGCGGTCTCGCAGGCTCCTACGTGTACGACGGCGACCAGGACCGCGCTGCATACGTCAGGGAGGTGTTCGAAACCATCCTCGTCAGGGACCTCGTCCAGAAATACCGTCTGGCGGAACCGACGGTACTGCGCCATCTGGCTGAATATCTCATGGACACGATCGCCAACCTGACCAACCCGCACCGCACAAGTGTCCAGCTGGCCCAAAACAAGATTGCCACGAACCACGTGACGGCGGGTGCCTACCTTGACTACCTCCGCAACGCGTTTCTGTTCTATCCTGCCAAACGCTACGACATCCACGGGAAAAAGTACCTTGCGACAAGCGAGAAGTACTATGTGAGCGACCTGGGGTTCCGGTACGCCGTGCTGGGACGGCGCAACATGGACTACGGGCACGCCTATGAAAACCTTGTCTTCCTGGAATTGCTCCGCAGGGGATATGACGTCTACGTGGGCAAGTTGCACACCCGGGAAATCGACTTTGTGGCCGTCCGTGGCGGGGAAAAGAGGTATGTCCAAGTCTGCGACGACCTGTCGGGACCGGAGACGCTTCAGCGGGAAGTCGCGCCGCTCCTTGCCATTCGGGATGGATATCCCAAGGCGGTGATTGCCAGGACCCGCCAGAAGGAATACGACTGTAACGGAATCCGAATCATCGATTTGGCCGGATGGCTCGCGGCGGGTGACTGAATCCGCCGCTCTCTGCCGAGGAGGAGGCGAAGTGCGAGTACCGCATTCTCGGCAAGCGCACGCTCGACCCGGACGAGGACTGGACGGATGTGACGGACCTCGCCGACCCCGACGCGGCGGGATACCGGTTCTTCAAGGCGACGGTGCGGATGAGGAAATAGCGTACCAGCGGCGGGGAGGGCTCACACGAAGACACGAAGGGCGGCGCGATGGGCTTCGTGACTTCGTGTGAGGTTCCCAGGCGGCGCGGGCGCGATGGGCTTCAGGACGACGGGACAAATGTCCCCGACCTCGACGCGGCGGGATACCGCTTCTTCAAGGCGACGGTGCGGATGAGGGAATAGCGTACCAGCGGCGGGGAGGGCTCACACGAAGACACGAAGGGCGGGCGCGATGGGCTTCGTGACTTCGTGTGAGGTTCCCAGGCGGCGCTGGCGGGATGGGCTTCGTGACTTCGTGTGAGGTTCCCAGGCGGCGCTGGCGGGATGGTCTTC
>JAFSTA010000065.1 GCA_017450695.1 Kiritimatiellia bacterium
CGTGTTGCCGAAACGGGGAGGGGAAGAGCTGGAAAACCTCTATCTCTTTGGCAATTCCGACTTCTTCCCTTGGCACCTTTGGTTCGCCGACGTATTCGACAACGGCGGTTTCGACATCGTGATCGGCAACCCTCCGTATGTCAGTTCTCAATCACAGATGGCAAATGACATATTGAGGGATCAGCGCAAAATACTTGCTTCAAATGGGACGTTCAAAACACTTTACCAAAAGTGGGATCTCTACATCCCATTCATGGAACTGGCGACGCAACTCTGCCGTAAGCAAGGCATTACTTCCATGATTGTGCCATTCCCTCTCACGAACCAAATTTATGCGCGGGAAATGCGTCGGTTCCTCGTTGACGAGAACGAGATTATCGAACTGGTTGATCTCAACGGCACAAAGATATTCGAGAATGCCACCGTTTCAAACTGCATTGTGCTCGTGCGCAAACCTGTAATATCGCCCTTGTCGCGACCACAGAAAATTGAGCGCGTGTCCTCACGCATCACGACGGTTGAGGATAGCCGACCTTCTTCCATCTGGATAAGCCACATCGACGAGTCGCGCCATATTTCCAGAGTATTCCGCCAACCTTTAACAGAACTTGTGCAGGATGACAAAACACTCGTGTGGAATACGACACAGGAAAAGCGCGAGACAAATCGCCACGCCGATATGCATGTGTTAGGAGATTATTGTTATGTGAGTTATGGCCTCCGCCCGAATTCCGATGAGAAGACAGCAAAATGGCAATTTAAGAAGGAGGATTTGATCAGCGATGTGCAAGATGCGATCCCTCGCAGGAAATACATTGAGGCAAAAGACATTGCAAGGTATGTAATCTATAAGATTAGGTTCTTGGAGTATGGTACTACACGAAGCCCTGCGAAATTAACAAGGCCGACATTTGATGAACTTTATGACCATGACAAATTGATGTTCAATGTTCTTGGTGATTTGACAGGTACAATCGATTCACAGAGGTTAGTCCATAATCACTCACTAATCGCTTGCGTCCTTTGGCACGATCTGTACGGTGTCGAAAACAAGAGTATCTTGTCGAGCGTTAAGAAATTTAGCAGGTTGTCACGTACCAAGATGGAAGAACTTTCAAAGACAGTTGATCTACGATATTTGCTTGGGGTGATGAACTCCAAGTATGCGTCAGTACTTTTGCGGAATCTTCGCGGTGGCGATTACCATATCTATCCGGAACATATCCGCAACATTCCTATCCCAACCGCGTCGCTTGAGAAACAAAAGAAAATCGCAGGCTTGGTGGATCGTATTCTCGCAATGAAGAAAAACGATCCAGAGACTGACACATCCGCACTGGAGTCGGAGATTGACACGTTGGTCTATTGTCTCTACGGTCTATCGGACACGGAGATTGCCCAAATCGAGGACCACGACAAGCATAAAGCCAGAGGTAAGAACAAGGATTAGATGGTTATAATGTCGTGGGAAAAAATGAGGGGCGGCGATAATACCGCCCTCGAACGAAAGGTTGGTTATGTCGGACCCTAGAACTGAAACCGCAGAACACAAAAGGAGGAAGAGATGTTCGAAGGGTTGATTCAGCAGATTGTGGATTATCTGAAGACGCCGGAAGGCCAGAGCCGCTTCTCTTACTATGTCGGGAAACTGGTTCAGTCCGCCGAACAGAAGATGCGCGGGAAACGGGAAGAGGAAGAACGGCGGAAACGCCGAGAGAAAGGAGGGGGCGGCTGATGCCGCCAGCTGAGAAGCTGAGAGGCTGAGAAGTGAATAAGTGGCGACTGGGCCTCCTAAGTGGTCCTGCGGACCTAAATGGGGCAGATACCCCAAAATGGCTCGTCTCCACATCCGCCGTTCCGAGAATATCCCTTCCCGGCGGCTCGCCCCACCTGCGCTTCCCCGAAGCCCGACGGCGTGGGCGCCGTCGCTACGCAAGGGGGGGCTTATTCTACCTTGATCCTGTCAACGAGCGAATTGAAGTATTCTTTACTCCAGATGTCGAGACAGGATGCGTCCTTCAAAAACGGGCGGACATCTGCTTTCGCCGCATGAAAGTCGATTGTCGCGATGCGCCGTCTAAATGCGGCGATAAGAGCTTCGCGGGATGAAAGGTCTGTTTCAGGGGAAACCTCTGCTGCGCGTGCGGCGAGGTGTTCAAGGTGGCATGTAAAACCGTTCCTCACATACCATTCGAGGTCATACCAGTCCCGACCCTTGATACGGGCCCGCCAGGAGCGGAAGAGAGCGGCGCTGACCTTGCCGGCATACAGGTCTCCTGTCGAATAGACGCGAATCCATCGCGAGACCGGCCTGACCAACAGCTTCATTTCCGTAGAAAAGCAGGGCGGTGGCAGTAGGTCAACCTCGACCTTGACCTTGATCTGCTTTTGCGTCGTGAAGCCGATTCGGAATATCTCGGACGATTCCTTTAGGAACGCACTCTCCACGGACGAGGGACGCCCCTTGTGCTTCAACTGGATTTCCACCTCTTTCCCCGCGAGCTCGAACTCCTCCTTGATCGCGGGAAAGAATGACTCGAAATCAAACGATGGATCAGGCTTAAGGAGAGAAAAGTCCATGTCCTCGGAAAACCGTTCCATTCCGTAGAACAGGTGCAGGCACGTTCCGCCGTAGAATGCCGCCTTCTCGAAGAACCCACCCCTTGCGAGTCCCGCCAGTGCGATGAGCTGCATGACTTCCTGCTGGATGGCCAGCCGTTCTGCGGCGGACTTCGGCGCGTAGCTTTCGACCATTGAATCGTATAACGTCATGAGAAGATCCTTTCCAATGCCCTCATCAACAGGGGCTTGTGTCCGCACACCGCCATTTCCCGCAGGACCGCCTTGTCCGGAGTGCCGAACGCCTCGAAGTCTAAGCGTATGTCCTCTTCAAGAAACGACCTCAAGGAATCAGGCGATGAAATCCTCAGGTTCGATCTTGCCAGGAGCAGATCGCCGAGCGCCTTTTCAGGCGTCGCGACGAGAAAACCGACTCCATCGGAATCCGCGGTTCTCACCCCTATCGGAAACCAGTCGCGTGACACTGTGCGATACGAGAAGGAACCGAGCGGCGTCGTAAACCTCTTGGCGCGCTTGGCGCAGGCCGACATCGTCTCGTCCACGCGCTCGGGAATGAGACCGTACATCGAGAGAGCCGTCTCAAACGACACGTATGACGGGGCGTACAGGGAGTTCGCGACGACACGCAGATCGGGTTCCATTCCGCTTATTTCCGGCGAAAGGCAATACAGTCCGCGCTTGATTCGGACGAGGCAGCCTTCGTCCACCAGTGCGGCGATTTTAGCAAGAACCGCAGAATAGTCAGAAAGTTCACTAGCGATTACATCGGTGGTGAATGGTATTGCTCCTAGCTGCGCAAGCTTTCTGCTTTGTAGAATATCCATAGATAATTAATTCCTTGTTGATTAACAAAGCAAATTTTACCAAAATGCGCCACAGAGTCAAGCTTTGTTATCGGAAAAGGTGTTGGCGGGCGGTGCGGTGGTTGGGCGGTGCGGTGGTTGACGCCGCTAGCTGAGAAGCTGAGAGGCTGAAAAGTGAATAAGTGGCGACTGGGCCGCCTAAGTGGTCCTGTGGACCTAAATGGGTCAGATGCCCCTAAATGGCTCGTCTCCACATCCGCCGTTCCGCGAATATCCCTGCCCGGCGGCTCGCCCCACCTGCGCTTCCCCGAAGCCCGACGGCGGGGGCGCCGTCGCTACGCAAGGGGCGCGACCCGCATCTTATCTAGACGTGCTAGACTCCACCACCGTTCCACCCCACCACCTAACCACCCAACAGCTACCAGCTAACCGGAACGCATTCCCGTTCTTGCCTTGCGGGGAAAAGAATGGTATGATAGGCTCACGTTTACTGACCAACAATGGGAGAACAGTATGTCACAAACGAGACGTGATTTTCTGAAACGGGCGGGAGCTGTCGCCCTGTTCAATATCGTTCCGGCGCATCTGCTGCGCGCGGAGACCGCGCCGAGCAACCAGTTGACCCGTGCGCTGGTGGGGTTTGGCGGAATCGCCCACAGTGCGGCGCACCTCGGTTTCAAGGGGTCGAGGCTGATCGCCTTGTGTGATCCGGATGCGGAGCGTGTGAAGCATGGGATTGTCGCCGCCGAGAAGAACGGGTTCGGGAAGATTATCGGGTGCAAGGATTTTCGCGAGTTGCTGGCGAACAAGGATGTGGACATCATTCACGTCTGCACCCCGCCGCACTGGCACGGCCTGATTTCCAAAATGGCGGCGGAGGCCGGCAAGGATGTTTGGTGCGAGAAACCGATGACGCGTGCGGTCGGCGAGGGACGTCGCGTGATGGAGGCAATCCGGGCGAACAAGCGGATGTTCCGCCTGAACACCTGGTTCCGTTTCCAGAGCGGATTCTACGGTTTCGGAACCGAGGTGAAGCCGATCAAGAAAGTGGTGGAGAGCGGGCTTCTCGGCTGGCCGCTGAAAGTCGTGGTCGGCAAAGGGCAGGGGTTCGACATCAAGTTCTTCTGGAGCGGCAAGACCAACCTGACGCCCCAGCCGGTTCCTCCGACTTTCGATTATGACCTTTGGCTGGGACCTGCGCCGTACAAGCCGTACAATCCGCAGCGCGTGCATGGCGTCTTCCGTGGTTACTGGGACTACGACGGCGGCGGGCTGGGCGACATGGGGCAGCACTATCTCGACCCCGTCCAGTATCTGCTGGACAAGGACGACACCAGCCCGGTGAAGATCGACGTGGATTGCGATCCGCAGCATCCGGACGCGGTCGGTTCCTTCCGTCGAATCATGTACACGTATGAGGACGGGTGCCAAATCATTCTCGACGGCGATGACTCGCTGGCTGATGCGCCCTATCTCGAAGGCCCGAAGGGCAAGCTCTGGAAGGGGCTGCGTTCGACGATTCCGAACCTGACGGAGCTGATCAAGGAGATGCCCGAACCGGCGCGTCAGCAGACGGACTTCATGGACTCCGTACGCCGTCGCCGCACCTTCGCGCTGAACGAGATGAACGGTTTCCGGTCCTGCACGATTGTCAACCTCGGCATCGTGGCGATGCGTCTGGGGCGCGGTTTCCGCTTCGATCCGGTCACGCTCCATGCGGTGGACGATCCGGCGGCGGAACGTTTCCTCTATCAGCCGATGCGCAAACCGTGGACGATGTAAGGGAAGGGGATTTTGAAAATGAAACAGATGATGACGTTCTTGACTTGGGCCGCTTGTGCGGCGTTGGCCTGTGCGGATTCGGAACCGACGACCGCGAACTGGGCGATCGCGAATACGGCGAAGCTGGCGCAGGAGAATCAGGGTGAGGCACCCTACGCCACGTTCAACAAAGGCGGACTGCCTGCCTTGTTTGCGAAGGTGAAGACGAAAGGCGAGACGGATCCGTTTGCGGCGGTTCACATTACGAAGTTGACGCAGATGGTTCTGTTGCCGCAGAACGGCGCGTACCGTCTGCCATACGCCGACGCGCTCCTGATTGCCGCCCAACAGGCGAAGGATCCGGAAGTGATTTGCTTCTTTCTGAACCAGTTGCGCTGGTGCGGGTGCGCCCAGCACTGCCGTGGCGTTTCGGGGTTCCTCGCTTCGGCGGACAAGGGCGTGGCCGATTTCGCCGCGATGGTGATGACCGCGTTGCGGGACGAGGGCGTGGGTGTCGCGTGCAAGCCGATCCAGATCGCCCCGGTCTCGCCTGAAGAGACGGCGAAGACGATTGCCGCGCTGAAAGAAGCCAAGGATGCCGAGACAAAGATTCGCGCGCTGGATCAGTTGGGCGTGTCGAAAGACAAGGTTGCGATCCCAGCGGTCGCGGCGTTGCTGAACGATGCGGATCCGGAGGTGAGCGACGCGGCGTTTCTCGCGCTTGCCAAGATTTCACAGGATGCGGTTGCCGTTGCCATTCCGTCCGTTCTTCAGGCTGCTGATTCGGCGCACAGGAACGTGATCGACTCGGCATTACGGCAGTTGCCGACGAAAGCGTTGGCGCAACGTCTCAAGGACGCCTATCCGAAGGCGAGCGAGACGGGCAAGGCGATTGCTCTGGACCTGTTGCAGGTGCGTCGAGTGGCCGATGCTTTGCCGTTGGCGCTGCAGGCGATCGATTCTGAGAATGCGGATATCCAGCTTTCCGGGTATCGGCTGCTGCGCGATCAGGCAGGGAAGGCCGAGGCCGCCAATCTCTTCTCCCATGTGTTGAAGGCTAAAGGGCGTGCCCAGCAGGAGGCGGAGAACGCGCTGGTCGCCGTGGCGAAACGCGATGGAGGCGAGACGGTGAAGCGCCTTGCCGAAGCGATTCGCGGGACGGATGCGACGAACCGCGAGATCGCGTTGTCGGCTGCGGCGCGTGTCGGCGGTGCCGAATTGCTGCAAGCTGCCGTCGAGGCGGCCGGCCATGCGGATGCGACCGCAGCGGCTACGGCGGCGCGTGCGTTGATGAACTGGGATGGCACGGAGGCGATTCCCGCTCTCATGGAGATTGCTGCGTTGTCCAAGATCGACCGTTGCCGGAAGCTGGCGCTGAACGGCATCAAGAAGAAGCTGGATCAGTCCAACCGGGCGCAGTATGCCGGCTCATGGCGGAACATTCGGACAAAGGCCGTGGACGAGGCGGTCCGCAAAGAGATCGACTCACTCTTCGTGGCGACCGTCAATGTCGTGAAGGGAAAGCCTGTAACGACGAATGTCGCGACGGAAGGCGGCAACGTTCCTGCCAATCTGGTAGATGGAACCTTGCAGAAAGGGTGGCACGGACATGGGATTCCGGGGATTGCGACGATCGATATCGGCAGTGTCCAGCCGGTGTTTGCCGCGAATGTCGCGTTCTATGCGGACGGCAAGCGTACCTACACCTTCAAGCTGGAGATCTCTGTCGATGGTAAAGAGTGGAAGCAGGTTGCCAGCAACGAAGGCAAGGAGGAGGTCTCGCGCAAGGAGGGATTCCGCGTCGATTTCGGCGGCGAGTTCCCCGCTCGCTACGTGCGTCTGACCGTGCTGAAGAACACGGTCAATCCCTTCACGCATGTGCAGGAGCTGGAAGTGTACAGCCGGTTGGCCTTGTAGGCATGCCGGTTGTTCAAGGTTGGGTAGTTGGGTGGTCAGGTGGTTGGGTAGTTTGATGGTTAGGTAGTTGGGTGGTTAGCCCGCAGAGAATGGGAGGGACGCGCACCGTCTCGTCCGCATTGCTGAACACGCTTACCCAACCTAACACGCTAGCTCACAGGCAAGGCAAGGTGGAATAATCATGTTGTGCAGTCAGGTTGACTTGGTGAACGGGATCGATCAAGAGGTGATGCGCGCCTGGACGCGGGATGTGTTTTCGCGTCTGGGCGAGAAGAAGCGCGTGCTGGTCATCCCTCCCGATTTCACGCGCTTCCATTCCCGTGCCGGTCTCCTGACCCAGTTTGCATACGAGTATTACGGCGAGCGCTTGGCAGCGGTTCTGCCGGCGCTCGGAACCCATGCGCCGATGACGGAAGGGCAGATCCGGACGATGTTCGGTTCGGTTCCCGCAGAGCTGTTCCACATCCACGACTGGCGGAACGATGTCGTTACGCTTGGTACCGTGCCTTCCGAATATGTGCGAGAGATAACCGAAGGCAAGCTGGATTTCGACTGGCCGGTTCAGGTCAATCGTCTTCTGCTGGATGGCGGGTTCGATCTGATCCTCTCCTTTGGACAGGTCGTGCCGCACGAGGTGATTGGGATGGCGAACTACAACAAGAACCTCTTCGTTGGCACAGGAGGGCGCGTCGCCATCAACCGCAGTCATTTTGTCGGAGCCGTCTATGGCATGGAGCGGATCATGGGGCGCGCGGATACCCCCGTGCGGAAACTCTTCAACTACGGGACGGATCACTACGGCGACAAGTTGCCGCCGATCGTTTATATCCAGACCGTGGTTGGAAGAACGGATGACGGCGGAACGGCGGTGAAGGGAATCTTCGCCGGAGAAGGTCACGATGTCTTTCAGGCGGCGGCAGACTTGGCGTACCGCGTCAATTTCGAGATGGTGCCGCGTCCCTTCCAGAAGTGCGTGGTCTATCTGGATCCTGACGAGTTCCAGAGCACGTGGCTCGGGAACAAGGCGATTTACCGGACGCGCATGGCGATGGCAGACGGCGGTGAGCTGGTTATCCTGGCGCCGGGCGTCAAGGAGTTCGGCGAGGACGCAGGCAACGACGCCGTGATCCGCAAGTACGGGTATCACGGGACGGAGGCGACACTTGCCGCCGTGCGCGAGAATGCGGACTTGCAGGAGAGCCTGGGCGCGGCGGCGCACTTGATCCACGGCTCTTCCGAGGGACGCTTCACGATCACATACGCGCCGGGGCACTTGACAAAAGAAGAGATTGAGCGTGCCGGATTCCGCTACGGGGATCTACAGGAGTTGACAGCTCGGTACAATCCGGCGGTATTGCACGACGGTTTCCAGACGATGCCAGACGGGGAGGAGATTTTCTACATTTCCAATCCGGCAATCGGTTTGTGGGCGGTTCCCGAACGGTTCGGGTGCGACAAGGTATAGGTTCGTTAGGTGGTTTGGTGGTTAGCCCTCCGTCCGTGCAACTGCGGAAATGGTTTCGAAAATCCTATGTTGCTATTACCGAACGGTACTCACGGACCGCGAACGGCGTGAGGCGTGAGTAAATCCGTGTGTTACGATCCCTTCTTTTGCCGGGGGAGGGGTTTGATCTCACGCAGAGACGCGGAGGTGCGGAGAATCGTCAGGTGTGCGGCAGTTCGCTGAACGTTTTTCGAATAGAATTGGAACAAACGGATTGGTTCGTGCCGGGCGGTACTCACGATGCGCGAACGGCGTGGGGCGTGATCCAATCCGTGTGTTATGATCCGCCGACAACTTCTTGCCGTCGCCCTTTCAGGGCTTTCCACAGCCGTCTCCGGAGACCCGCTTTCGCAGGGGTATGCGTGACGCGACGTGCGACACGATACCACCACCCAAGTAAACCACCTAACCACCCAACCGTGAACTTAACGGCGCCGACGGTTAGACCCATTCCAGCTCGTTTTCGAGTTCCCAGAACGTCTTGCCGTCTATGAGCGGGATGCGGACGAACTCTTCCATTACCTCGCGCACCGTCGGCTTGGTGATAGAACAGACGTCGGCAATGGCATTGCCGTGGTCGCTCTCTAATTCATACATTTCGAGCCGCGCCCAAATTGTCTTCCCCGTTTTCCAATTCCACTCTTGGCAACATCCATTGACGAAGAAAAACCGATCTTTGTAATGGAGCCACGCATCCTGTGCGGCGATTGTTTCCAGAAATTCCCTCGTGTTCCCAGTCTTCATGGTTCAACCATTCCTTTCATGAACTTCGCATATCGCCTAAAAGCCTTTCTTGAGAGCTTTTGGGCTTGCCCGTGTTTAAATCCCGGTTGCCCATACACATGATAGTGTAACACGGGCTTCCCCGATTTGTCGACAGACCGTTCAGGATGGAAAGCGATTTCCAGTCTCAGCCGATGCCGTCTATCATAAACGCGCAACTGGGCGAAATGCCCCTCTGGATAATTCATAATGTACATTCGACTTGAATGGGCTTCTTCGGGTAATTTCCTGCTTACCCCCTTGTCCTTCAATTCGAGTACCTTCACGCCGTGGATTTCGCCGACCGTCTCCCAGCGGTAGGCGACAATCCGTCCCGCAGCAAACGTTCCGTTCCCTCCCATCACAGCACCTCCTTTTTGAACAATGACAACCATCTAACATTTCGCGCATGGATTGAAACCATGCGCGAAATGCCGTTATTCTGCCGCAATCCGGCGCCGACGGTTAGACCCATTCCAGCTCGTTTTCGAGTTCCCAGAACGTCTTGCCGTCTATGAGCGGGATGCGGACGAATTCTTCCATCACCTCGCGCACCGTCGGCTTGGTGATGGAACAGATGTCCGCAACCCATTCCTTATAGCCTTTCGTCATCTCGTAAACCTCAAGCCGTGCCCAAAGTTCACGCCCCTGACGGTCGGTTTCACAGCAGCAGCCGTTTACGAAGAAATATCGTCCTCGATATTCAAGCCACGCATCCTGTGCGGCGATTGTTTCCAGAAATTCCCTCGTGTTCCCATTCTTCATGGCAAGACTCCTTTCAAATACTTCCCGAACCGCCGAATCATTGCAGGCGTTGCCAAACGGGCCGGCCCGTGTTTGAACCCCGGTTGCGTATAGATGTGGTAATGCAACACGTCTTTATGGGACTTGTCCAAATTCGCCTCTGGATGATACGCCAACTCCAGACGCAACCTATGTTGTCTGTCATAGATGCGAAGTTGTGCAAATGTCCCATTTCCGTGCAGCATAAGATACATCTGACTGGAATGTGATTCCTCCGGCAATTTCTGGCTGATTCGCTTCTGACCTGGTGGAAGAAGCGGACGCAGTACCTTCACGCCGTGGATTTCGCCGACCGTCTCCCAGCGGTAGGCGACAATCCGTCCCGCCGCAAACGTTCCGTTCCCTCCCATCACAGCGCCTCCTTCCGGAAGATGTCGTACTTGACGGGGATGATGTTTCCGCGCATTTCAGGGAACGGCGTTCCGAGACAGATTACGGCCGATGGGGCAAGCGCATCCAGCATCGCGTCGTATCCGTGTAGGTAGGCTCGTTTCTCCCTCCGGTTCCCGTTCGTTGTGACGGCGACCGGTGAGTTGCGCTCGACGCCCATAAAGCAGAACCGATAGGTGAACGGTGTCGCCCATCCGACCGAGGGAAAAACCTTGCATCCCATCTTCTGCCACACCGCTCCGCACCAGCGGTTCATGCCGACCGCCTCCAGCACCTGCCATGTGAGCATTTCCGCATAGCGCGAGAAATCCGGCGACAGGATGAAGGCGTATTGCCGGAATTTATCGAGATTGCGGGTTACGTCACGACGCAGCCACCCGAACCGATAGTCGTCCACAAAGAAATGGACTCCTTTCCTCCTGTTTCCCTCCGTGTCATTTGGACGAGTCCGCGAACAGGCAACCAGATCGATTGGACTGTCGGGTAATTTTTCTCGTCTGATGACAGGCATTTCAAACTCCCCCTCACAAGGAAGACCATCCCATACCCGAATGAAATTCGGGTTGTTCCGCATTTCACGGCTCGTTGTAACTTTCGGCATAAAACTGCCTTTCGTTGAAATTTTCGCGTGAAGAGCACCACGAAAGCTTGACAAACGAACCGAAATTTGGGAGCATACTTGCGTGTGACCTCTGTGAACCCAAATTCCGGAGGCTCTCCGCCGCCTCTCCACTGCAATGGTTTGGCGGCCTTTTTTTGTCCGGTATCCGTACTCGCGGATTCGGAAAACAGTCATTCTTCCCGTGTGCATTCCTCCTGTCGGTCTCTTCCCGCGAGTCCAGCGGAGTCTGGGTAACGTCGAGCGAAAAGTTCCGGTGTTAGAAAAAGCGATGCGGGCGCTGTCGTACCTTTCGCTTTCGCGAACTCCCTGACAAGCCACGTGACGCCGAAAGGTCTTTCCTCTGACAATCCCATCACAGGCTCGTTCTTCCTGTAACCGTAACGTGAGAACAGAAACCAAATTCGCTTCGCTTCAGAATCGGAAATCTTCTTCAGTTGCTGCGCCCGGATGACGAGTGCCGACATGGAGACCTTCCATTTGGATTTCAATTCGCGTAAGCGGGCGAAGGTCAGGGGTGCGGAAAGATCCTCCTCAATGTCTGCGGCAGGCATCAGAAATTCGGAGGCGAACAGATTCGCCTCGTTTTCCTGCCGCTTGCCGGTTTCCTCGGCGAACTCGTTGCGGTGAAGGATCAAATGTCCTAGTTCATGGGCGATCGTAAAGCGTCTTCGGTCTGGCGGCATTGCCGGATTCGCGTTCATCACAATACATTGGAGACTGCCTTCTTCTGCCGGCGGCATGAAGAAACCATCGACAAAGGTACTTCCAAAGTCAAACGGCAAAACGGCGATTTTGTTTTTTTCGAGGAGTTTTGTCAGGTTGGCTATCGGTCCGGAAGGCACGGCCCAAAGTATCCGAATGTGTCGCGCCATGTCTTCCGGCGAACGTCCGTCGCGCAACGGAAGCGCCCCGGATTGGATTCCGCTGAACTCGGCGAAAATAGCCAGGTCGAGCATCCGCACACGTGCCTCGGCGACAATGCGCTTGCGCTCGGTCGCAGACAGGGCGCTTCGTTTTCGATGGAAGACAAGCCCGCTGGGAAGGGCCACGAAGGGACGAAAGAAGAATTCGACCGTATAGCCGAAGAAGGATGCCGCTTTCTGGATGAAGTCTTCTCCGGGCATTTTCTCGCCACCTTCGAACTTGCTGATGTCAGACTGGCTCGCATGGAGTTTTCGCGCGAGGTCTTTTTGCGAAAGACCTCGTTCCTCGCGTGCGATTCTAAGCATTTCACAGTTGAACGAAGACATGGTTGCTCCAAAGTTTTCTCGTACTCTATCATATACTATGTTTGATGTAAAGAGTAATTTTTAAAAAATGTTGAAAAATATTCCAGAAGAATTCAATCCGGATCCCTCGCTTGGTTTTCACTGCAATCTGTCAAGTGCGCAGAATAGGCGGAGAAAACATATTTTCGACGGCAAATGAACACATAGAGGAGGAATTGGGGCGGATGTTTTTTCCGTGTATTCCGTGGTTTCCAAATAATCCTAGATTCCTCGTTGGGGTCTCGCGCTGAGCCGCAAGAGTAGGCAGAGATAGTGCCGAAAACAGAGGCTTTTCGATTCCCCCAGCACACTCGTTACGCCTGAAAACGGATTCACCCAAATGGTGAAAGTCTGAACAATTCCAACGTGCCATGATTCACCACGGAATTCACGATGCTCGCGGAATCGCCGTTCCAAGAAACGGATGATTTTCCGTGTGTTCCGTGGTTTTTCAAAGTGTCCACAGAGGATAAATCAGAGGCTCATCAATCGTAAAATCGTAAAATCAACATTCCAAAAATCGTAAAGTCAATAACTCGGAAATCGTAAAATCGATAAAATCGGATCTTCTCCCTTGCGCAACTTGAAAACCACGAAATACACGGAACTCGCGGAATGATTAGCCCCCGCCCTCGCTCACGCAGGAATGTAAATGAGGTCGGGTGCTTTGCGCCTGCTAAGACATCGGGGAAGCGACACTCGCTTTTTGGGAAAACAGAACTTAATGAAGCGGCAGGAGTGCCGCTTCCCCGAACGTCTCGCGTAGAACTCGGACAATCTCCAACAGGGGCGCATCTGCGTTTTTCACCCATGTGCATTGTCTATTTCCTCATCACGCAAAGTCCGCAACGACCGCAAAGTTTCTCCATTCCAAACGCCTTGGCGAACTTCGCGAGCTTGGCGTGAGACGATAGAGGGGGCAGTGGTCTCGACAAGCCAAACGGACGCGACGGAGCGTGTCCATCCCGACGCCCATCCCCCTGGCACTTGATGAATTCCGAAGATGCGACCTCCAACAGGGAATTATTGAATAAGCGTTGCGATTTGGAGGAGGATAGTGTAAACTATCGTCGCTGTTTTTGAGAGGAGGAATTTTTTATGTGGGGTAGGTTATCCCAAGCCGCTCTCAATTGCACCAGTTTTCATGTCCTGTTCAGTGGATGAATGGGACACTACCGAACTACAAGCTTAAAGCTGACAGGTTGAGGCGATAGGCAAGGGAGTTGAATATGAAGCGTGTACTTTTCTCGGGTGTATTGTTTTGTGGCTTGGCGTGGACGGTCGCGGCGCAGGAAGGCGGCGCGGTACTCGATGAGGAGAAAGATGCGGCATTCGATCGAATCGCGGAGGAAGTCACGGTCTTTACCGATCGCGATTTTGTCTTCTCTTCCGTTCCCGAACCGATGAAAGGGAAGACTTTCCTGTTCGGGATGATCGACGGAGATCGAGAGATTCGCATCCGCAAGGGGGGGCGGCTGGAGGTAATCACGCCGGTGAAGGGTGTTTGTTCCAACGTGAAGGAACTGGAGGGATACGGCTTCAAGAGGGTTGAGGAAATCAAGCCATACCAACTTTTCGGGAGTAATCCGTTTGATGTCTCCGCCGTGTATGCGAAACAGGTCCGGGACGGGGATGCGTACCGCTTCAAGAAGTGGGTGGTCTTCGCGGGATTCTCGGAGGAAGGCCTGCCCAAATACCAACCACCGAAAGTTTCGGAGCGCATGGCCCGTATCATCGAATCCTGGAAGGGAACGGCTTTCGAGAAACACTGCCGCAACGTGTTGGTCAACCGCCCGGACTATCTGGTATTCGTCCCGAAGCAGAAGCTCGAAAACCGCACGCCTACAAACCTGCGTGCTCCGGGGGATACCTACAACGACCACTTTCAGGTGATTGAACACAACGGCAAGCTCTTCGCGTTCTGGACGCAGGCGACGTACGAGGGGGCGCGTGATCAGCACATTGCCTTTTCCAAGAGTCTGGACAAGGGAGAGACTTGGAGCGAACCTGTGATTCTGGCGGGTTCGCATTGCTGGGGGATTCCGGGATTGCTCGCCAGCTGGCAGCAACCGATGATCTCCAAATCCGGTCGCATCTACTGCCTGTGGAACCAGCAGACGACTAGCCGCGGACCTCACTGCGGTGAAATGATTGGCTTTTATTCGGATGACGACGGTGAAACGTGGTCGCCTCCCAAGCAGGTTACGTGGGGGCAGCGCATGGACGCGGATCCTGCCGATCCGCTGGTGCCGCCGTCCTGGTGCAACTGGCAGCGTCCTCTCCGCTTGGGCGAGGGCGGCAAGTATCTGGTGGGCGTCTCCCGCCACGGCAAGGCTCCCTACGACCCGCGCCCGAACTGCAAGGTTGAATTCCTGCAGTACGACAACATCGATGAGAACCCGGAGGTGCAGGACATTCGTCTTAAGTTTTTCTCGACGAACCGTGACGCGCTTGCCGTCTTCAATCCCAAGATGGGGGATGCCTGTGAGGAGGCTGCGATTGTGAAGTTGCCGGACGGTCGGCTCTTCGCGCTGATGCGCAGTTCGATCGGTCATCCCGTCTGGTCGCAGAGCCGCGACAACGGCGTCACCTGGACTCGCCCGAAACCGTTGCTGAACAAGGACGGCGGAACGGCTTACCTCCATCCGCGTTCACCCTGTCCGATGTATGACTGGAAGGGATGCGAGGCGGGCAGCGGCAAGTACTTCGCGCTCGTCCACCAGACCTTCGACTTCAACGGCAAGAGCGAGTACCAGCATCGCGGCCCGCTCTATCTGATTGCTGGAACCTTCAACCCGGATGCGGAACAGCCGGTCGAATTCGCCGAACCGAAACTCTTCGCACCGCGCAAGGGAGGCAACTCTTTCTACACGAGCTACACCTATTTCGACGGAAAGGGAATCCTCTGGTTCAACGACCAGAAGTACTTCCTGCTGGGCCGCGAGATCGGTCCGGAATGGTGGGAGTGAAGGTGGAACTACGCGTAGCTGAGAAGCAAGAAGCTTCATGCTGAGAAGTTGGTTAGTAACAGCTGCGCCACCTGAATGGAGTTGGTGCCCCTAAGTTAATGTAGCTGTGAAGCGACACGTAGCTACGAAGGGGCATGCAAGTCCACAACTCGTGTCCCTCTCCTGGTTACGCATGTAAGGCAGGTCGGTCGTGTTCAACATTGCGTACTCTGGACTCGCGTAGCGCCTCAGTGTACGGGGGATCGAAAAGCCTCTGTTTTTCGGAGCGCTTCTCAGCCTTTCAGTTTCCCCGCTTCTCAGCTGGCGCGTAGCGCCTCGGCGGCTCTGCGTGAGACCCCAAACGAGGAATCTAGGTTTTATCCGGAATATATCCGTTTGAAAAATTACCCGCTTGACAAATCTCCGGAAATGGTGTTTACTGAACCTTGTCTTATGAACACGAAGCGTTCCTATTTTTACTTTAGCTTTACGATGTGTCTGCCGGACGTTAGGCTCTGGTCGGCTCGATAGGCTATTGTATCGAGACACGATTTCCAGAACCGCGAATCCGGCAGGGTTCGCGGTTCTTTGTTGTTCGTAGCGAAAAAGCAAAGGTGATGAGATGATTATTGTCCTTAAAAGGCATGCGTCGGAGACCGACATTGCAACAGTCAGCGACATGGTGAGTTCGCTGCGGTATCAGCCGCGTATCATTCGCGGTGTCGAGCAGACGGTAATCGCCGGTATCGGCGACGAGTTGAGCAACCGTTCGCTGGAGGTCCTGAAGAACCTGCCTGCCGTCGAAAGCGTGATCGCGGTTCAGAAGAAGTACAAGCTGGTCTCTCGCGAGTATCATCCGTCCGACACGGTTGTCAATGTCGGCGGCACTTTGATCGGCGGGGACCACATCGCGATTCTCGCCGGACCTTGCTCGATTGAGAGCCTGGAGCAGTTTCGCGCGGCGGTTTCAGACTTGACCGCGATGGGAATCCGGCTGGTCCGCGCGATGCCGTTCAAGCCGCGGACCTCTCCCTATGACTTTCAGGGGTTGAAGTGGGAAGGGATCAAAATCATGCGCGAAGTGAAGGAGGAGTTCAAGGTCTCCTTTATCTCCGAGGTGCTGGGGCCTTCTCAGATTGAGGCGTTGGCCGACGTGACGGATATGTATCAGGTTGGCGCACGGAACTCCCAGAACTACGATCTGCTGGAGCATCTTGCCCGTTCCGGCAAGCCGGTCTTGCTGAAGCGCGGTTTGGCGGGGACGGTTGAGGAGTGGTTGACCTCTGCCGAATACCTTCTCGTGAACGGTTGCCAGCAGGTGGTGCTTTGCGAACGGGGGATTCGTTCTTACGACAAGGTGACGCGCAACTTGCTGGATGTCGGCGGAATCGCGGCCGCGAAACAGTTGTCTCATCTGCCCGTCATCGCGGATCCGAGCCATGCGTCGGGAAAACGCGACCTGGTCTTGCCCCTTGCCAAGGCGAGCGTGGCCGCCGGCGCGGACGGGCTGGAGATCGAAGTGCATCCAGATCCTGTACACGCATACAGCGACGCTTCCCAGCAGGTTCCCTCCAATCAACTGAAGGAGTTCCTGGCGCAGTTGAATCCGTGGATTCAGCTGGCGGAGACGGAGAGGGCTGCGCGGCAGAAACCGGTTGAGGAATAGCCGATGTTCTCTGCGATTTATTACCTCGGTCCGAAGGGGACCCACTCGCAAGAGGCGGCGAGGGAACTTTCCAGCCCTGATGCCGCGCTGGTTCCTTGCGTCTCGATCCATGCGATCTTTGACGCCTTGCGGCAGGATTCGCGGGCTGTCGGCGTGATTCCGGTCGTCAATTCTACGGAAGGTCCGGTGATACAAGCGATTGACGAACTAAAAGTCAATTCGGATTGGGAGATTATCCAGCGGGTGGATCTTCCGATTCACCATTGCCTGATGGCGCTGAAGGGAACGCCCCTTGAAGATGTCCGCTGCGTGTACAGTCATCCCCAGGCGCTTGGACAGTGCCGTCGGACGTTGAAGCAACTCTGTCCAACCGCGCGTGTCACGGAAACCGCGAGTACCGCACTGGCGGCGGTCCGGGCTTCTACGGAACCGGGGGCGGCAGCTGTGGCGGCGGCCGTCTCTGCCGAATTGCACGGATTGGAAATCCTCGCACGGGACATACAGGACGATCCGGAGAACAAAACTCGGTTTTATGTCATCAAGCAGAAGAACCTTTCGATGACCAAGCTTGCCCAGTTGCGCTCGTTGATCGCGTCGCTCGACGAAACGCTTGTTCAGGCACTCTGTCAGCGTGCGCAGTTTCGGATCAATGCGGGACTGTACCGAGACCGCATCCAGACGGAATCGCTGGAAGAGCTGGCCGCCGAGTTTTGCCGACAGCAGACAATCGCCGGACGCGCCCGCGTGTTGCGGATGTTCTACACGCGTATCATCCTGCCCGCGCTGTGCGAACCGGGAGATGACACCGACAATCGGAAATGCATTTCGACGGACGGTTCCTGCATGAACGCGCTGGTCCAGCGGTTGAATCTGGCGGAACATGTCGCATCCTTGAAAAGCGAGGAGATGCCCGATTCGTTGCGTGTCCCGTACGAGCGAAACGATTCCGACGCGATGGAGGAGGCGATTACAAACCATCTGGTGGAAGCGCAGGTGATTCACCGTACGCTGGAGGTTGCTCGGCAACGCTTTCCTTCGGCGGAACTTTCTGATCGGATTGCCAACCTGTACGAACATTGGATCATTCCGTTGTCCCGCAAGATCCAGGTCTATTATCTGCTGAAAAGGTAAACGAGGATGAAAGTACTTTTGCAACGTGTCTCCCGCGCGCAAGTCACGGTGGAACAAGAACCCGTCGGCACAATCGGAACCGGTTATCTGGCTCTCGTCGGATGTTGCGTCGGCGATACGCCGGAGGATGTGGATCGTCTCTCTCTCAAGACCGCTACCTTGCGTGTCTTTGAAGATGCGGAGGGGCGGATGAACCGTTCGCTGCAGGATGTGGGAGGATCGATTCTCGTTGTCTCCCAGTTCACATTGTATGCCGATACGAAAAAGGGGAATCGCCCGAGTTTCGTGCAGGCGGGCGATCCGGCAGTCGCCGATCTCCTCTATCGGCGCTTTGCCGCAAACATGCGGACGCTGCTGGCTCCCGATCGCGTTGCCACGGGACGGTTCGGCGCCAGCATGCGCGTCGAGTTGGTCAACGAGGGACCCTGCACCATCGAGCTGCTTTCCGAGGTCGCGAAAAATCCCCCTGCATCCGCTAGGCCGCTGTTGCCGATGCCGAAGCTCGAACTGGTGCCGGCCGAGACCGACGACCAGATAGCCCGCTTGCGGAAAATCGCAGAGGAGACATGGCCTCTTTGTTACGGGGATATTATTTCTTCGGATCAGATCGAGTATATGATCGAATGGATGTACAACGCGGAGACGGTTCGCAGGCAGACGGCAGACGGAACCCCGTTCTATCTGGTTCGGGCGGATGGTGAGGAGGCTGGGCTTGTCTCCTTTGACATGACTCCCCATGCGGAGACACTCGACTGCGAACTGCACAAACTCTATGTCCTGCCGCACTACTGGTCGCGGGGAATCGGCAACTGGATCTTGAATCAGGTCTGCGAAATCACGCAGCGGCAAGGCGCGGGATCCGTCTGGCTGCGCGTCAACAAAAACAACAAGCGGGCGCAAAAAGCCTATCGCACCGCTGGCTTTTTCCAGCGGCAGGCGATCTGCACCGACATCGGGAACGGCTTCGTCATGGACGACTTCATCTACCGTAAGCACTTGCGGTAGGTGATTCGCGCCGCCGCGTCTTGCAACAAGGACAACAACAGGAACAACGGATAGGTAGCAAGCCGTTCCGATTCAAGTTGTTCTCGATGTTGTTCCCGTTGTTTCCAATTTCCTTCCTTGAACCTGGATTCCTCTGTTGGAAAAAACCACGGAATGCACGGAACATACGGAATAGGGCGCTGCGCGCGACCACGAAAAGACACGAAAGGAGGCATGGCCGCCAGTTCCGGGAGGGACGCGCTCCGTCGCGTCCGATGCGTAGCGACGGCGTCCTCGCCGTCGGCTTTCGGGGAAGCGACACTCTTGTCGCTTTTCGGCGGCTCGCCAATTGAATCATGTAACCATTTCAAAGCGAAGCGATTGAACTTTCCCGAGGGGGAGGGACGCGCTCCGTCGCGTCCGATGCGTAGCGACGGCGTCCTCGCCGTCGGCTTTCGGGGAAGCGACACTCTTGTTGGTAATGTATTCCTCGTCCCTCCCGAAAAGGGGGGACAGTTACGGGGTTGAAAGTCTGCCGCGTACTGTAGTATGGTACGGAACAGCA
>JAFSTA010000066.1 GCA_017450695.1 Kiritimatiellia bacterium
AACGTTACGACAGAAAACGGATTCACCCAACTGGTGAAAGTCCGTGTCGTTCCAGAGAGCCGATATACTTTCTGAATTTGAAAAATTGTCCAACGGAGGAATTTCAACCTCACGCAAAGTCCGCCACGTTCGCAAGGGGGGGAAATAACCGAAGCTTCGCGGACTTCGCGAACTTTGCGTGAGACCATGAAACGGACATTTCCGTGTTTGAGCGCCACAAGCTCTTGTTGAATTACGGAGATGCGCCCATTCCAGAGATGCGCCCTGCATCGGGTTTGCCCTTTGCGTGAAAATCGTGTATAATGTCCCTTGCATTTGAGGTGATTATGGATAGACCGATTCGTACCACGATCCAGTATCGCGTTCCGTATGCCGACACCGACCAGATGGGTGTCGTGTATTACGCGAACTATTTGACCTATTTTGAACGCGCTCGGAACGAGTTGCTTCGCGGCCACGGCTTCTCCTACAAGGAGCTGGAGGCGATCGGAATCGCATTGCCCGTGCGAGAGGCGAAAGCGAAGTACCTCGCCCCCGCGCATTACGACGACGAACTGGAGATCCTCGCGTGGTGCAGCGAGTTCAAAGGCGTTCGTCTGACGATCTGTTGCGAAGTGCGTTGCGGCGGGAAACTGTTGGTGGAGGGGTATACGATCCACGTCTGCGTCAATCTCAAGACCCTTCGCCCGGAAAAACCGCCGCAGGCATTCGTCGATGCGATCGGCATCCGCAACGAGGTGCTGTCATGACGGACACGCCATCCAAACCGCGCAGGGAGTTACCTTACCTGATTCCCATCGAGAGCATCACGGAGCCGTTGCCGCTCCAACGCTGGTTCCGTCCCGATCAGCCGCTGGAGCTGGAGATCGGTTGCGGGAACGGGCGCTTTCTTGCCGCGCGCGCGAAGCGGAATCCCGACGTCGGCTATATCGGCATCGAACGGATGTTAGAACGGGTGCGCAAGGTGAGCCGTAAGGCGGTCAACCGGGGCTTGTCCAACCTCTATGTCTATCGGCTAGAGGCGTTTTACGCCTTTTACTATCTCCTGCCGCGACATCGTCTCCGCACGGTTTATCTTTTCTTCCCGGACCCCTGGCCGAAAAAAAAGCATCACCATCACCGCCTGATCCAGCCCGCATTCCTCGATCCGCTCTGGGCGCGACTGGAAATCGGCGGCGAAATCCAAATCGCGACGGATGACGCACCGTACTTCGAGTCGATTCGCGAAGTCTTTGCGGCGGACAACCGATTTGAGGAAGTTCCCGCCATCCAGCGCGACGAAGAAGAGCGAACCGATTTCGAGCGAATCTTTCTGGGGCAGGGATGTCAAATCCACGCCTGTGGATACCGGACGCTTCCCGCACCGGAACCGGAGTTGCCACCCTTGCGCGTTCCCCCGGAACGGGAGCCGCGCGATCTGGACACGAATTCGGAAATCGACAAGCTAGAGGAGGAAGAGGAATGAGTCTGTTGGAAAGTTTTGTGAAGAACGTGTTTGAAAAACGGGTGAAGCCAGAGCGTGGAGCCATTCTCAGGTGCGATCTTCTCGGGTCGCTCGCACACCATACGGGCGTTTACCTCGGTGACGACCGTATCGCGGAAGTCACGGAGGACGAGGACGGTTGGGCGGTGGTGAGAGAAGTCACCCCCGAAACATTCCTCAATGGTGAAGGAACCTCCCTCAACCGGTCTGGCGCGTTCATCTACGTCGCCACGGATGATGACGAGGTGATCGCGGAAGAGCAGGTCGCGTCACTGGCGGAAGCCATGATCGGTTCCCAGCGCGGCGAATACAACCTGTTGACGAACAATTGCCACCGTTTCACCTGTCATTGTATTCTCGGAGAGAATCCTGATGACATGAAACTCACCGACAATGACGTGGCCGAAGCGCTTGAGGAAACGTTTGGCGTCAGTTCAGTCAAATGGAATTCGACCGGTTTCGGCTGCGGTGACGACTCATTTGACGATGTGGAATATGACAACGAGAACGATGAGGAAGACGACGAAGAGGGGGAGGATGACGACTTCGACGAAGACGAGGAGGACGAGGAGGACGACGACCTCGACGAAGTGGACGAGGACGAAGACTTCGATGATGATGACGACGAGGAGGATGACGACTTCGACGAAGACGACGAGGACGAGGATGAGGATGACGACGAAGATGAGGACGAGGACGACGATGAGGACAACGAGGATGACGAGGACTAGGATGCACCCGCATATCACGCATGTGTGGTGATTCAACGAAAGGAGATTCTGACATGGGCTTTGATCCAATTTATCTGATATTCGCGGCACCGGCGATGCTACTTTCCTTCTTTGCCAGTATGCGCGTGAAAAGCGCATTCGCAAAGTATTCGAAAGTCCGCGCTTTTTCGGGGCTGACCGGCGCGCAGGCTGCGCTTCAAATGCTGCGCAGCAACGGCGTGACGGATGTTCAAGTGCGGAAAATCAGCGGGATGCTGACCGACAACTACAACCCGACCAACAAGGTGCTCAGCCTTTCGCCGGAGGTTCATGACGGCACATCCCTCTCCTCTGTCGGTGTCGCATGCCACGAGGCGGGACACGCCCTCCAACACGCCAGCGGCTATTCGTGGCTGCGTCTCCGTTCGGCGATGGTTCCGATCACCTCCATCAGCAGCAAACTGTCCATGTGGGTAATCCTGATCGGTTGTACGCTCCAGATGATGGGACTCGTCTTGATCGGCGTGGCGCTCTTTGCGGTTGGATTCGTGTTTTCCGTCGTGACGCTTCCCGTCGAATGGGACGCCAGCGCCCGCGCCAAAGCGCACATCGTCAACTCCGGGATCGTCTCACCTGACCAGGGGGCAGACGCGGGCAGCGTCCTGAACGCGGCCTTCCTGACGTATATCGCAGCCGCCACCAGTTCGCTGTTGACTCTCCTGTACTACCTTCTCCGCTCCGGCGTGTTGAACGGAAGAGGAAGAAACTGATCCTACGAAAAGGAGTCCATACCATGACAACACAATCGATTCGACTTGCCGCCGTCTGGACGGCGTCCTCCATCCTGACCGCCGTCGCGCTCACGCCGGAAGGCATGATGGTGGACCTTGCCTCCAAGCCGGGATTGGCGGTCATCTACGCCGAAGCCCCCTCCTTCTCGTGGTGCTATCCCTCCGGTGCGCGCGGGGAACGCCAGACCGCCTACCAGATCCAAGTCGCCACGACGACTTCCAAATTCCGTGCGGGAACGCCAGACCTGTGGGATTCGGGAAAGGTGACTTCCGCGAATTCGCTCTGCATCCCCTACCAAGGTGCCGCGTTGCCGACAAGCCGCGACATTTGCTGGCGCGTGCGGGCGTGGGATCAGGACGGGAAAGAAGGCGCCTGGTCGGAAACGCTTTCCTTCCGTACCGCCGTGCATCTGGAACCCTACCGTGCGGTGCAGTATCCCCTGACCCAGCGGCACGTCTCGCCGCAGCGTCTCTTTACGAACTCCGTGGGACATGTCGTGCTGGATTTCGGGAAAGCGGCCTTCGGCTGGTTGGAACTCCTCCCCCCCATGTCAATGCAGGACGGGGGCGACTTCATCTTCCACATCGGCGAAAAACTCGACGGCGACAAAGTGGACCGGAAACCTGGCGGCACGATCCGTTATGCGAAGGTCTCCGGCGCGTTGACAACACCCGGCATTTATCGCGTTCCCTTCATCGCCGACAAGCGCAACACCACAGGCGGCGCGGAGGGCGGCGCAATCAAACTACCGAAAGAAATCGGCGTCATCATGCCCTTCCGTTACGTGGAGGTCGAAGAGTGCCCATACGCGATGGGCAGGTCGCTTGCGCGCATGATCGCGGTCAACTATCCGATGGACCGTAAGGCGGCAGCCTTCGTCTCCAACAATCCCGCTCTCGATCAGATTTACAAGTTCTGCAGCTATTCCATCCTGGCGACCTCTTTTGCGGGCGTCTATGTGGATGGCGACCGCGAACGGATTCCCTACGAGGCCGACGCCTACATCAACCAACTGGGCCATTATGCGGTCGATCGCGAATACACGATGGCGCGGTTCTCGCACGATTACCTGATGACGCACTCGACCTGGCCGACGGAGTGGAAGCAGCACTCCATTATGATGGCGTGGACCGATTGGATGTGGACGGGCGACACCTGCTCACTCCGCCACTGGTATGACAAGCTCAAGGACGAGAAACTGCTCTCGCAATTCGCGCGGAAGAGCGACGGGCTTTTGGTGACGAAGGGAGACCGTGCCACGAAAGGAACCGACATTGTCGATTGGCCGCCGAATGAACGCGACGGTTTCGAGTTCCGCCCTGTCAACGCGGTCATCAACGCTTTCTACTGTCTCAATCTCCGCCAGATGGCCGACATCGCGACCGCTCTCGGAAAGACCGACGACGCGGTGGCGTTCACCGTTCGCGCCGAACAAGTGAAGAAAGCCTACCACGCGGCGTTCTTCAATCCGGAACGGGAATGCTATGTGGACGGGGAAGGCGCCAACCACGCCTCGCTACACGCGAACCTCTTCCCGCTCGCGTTCGGTGTCGTCCCCGAGAAACACAAGGAACTGGTGGCGCAGTTCTGTCTTTCGCGCGGCATGGCGTGCAGTCCGTACGCCGCGCAATACCTTCTGGAGGCTCTCTTTGAGTCTGGACACGACGAGGATGCGATCCGCCTGATGACGCGCACGGAGGATCGCGGCTGGCTCAGCATGATGCGTCAAGGATCGACCATCACGATGGAGGCGTGGGGACTTCGTTACAAGGGGAACCAGGACTGGAACCACGCATGGGGGAGCGCCCCGCTCAACGCCATTTCGCGTTACGTCATGGGTGTCCGCCCGTTGGAGGCGGGCTTCGGCAAAATCCTGATCCAGCCGCAGGTCGGATCGCTTCGTGCCGTGGAGGGCATCGTGCCAACGGTACGGGGACAGGTCCGGATCGGTGTGCGCCAGAACCCGCGCAAGGAGTACAGGCTCAGCTTCGCGATTCCGGCGAACACAACCGCCGATGTCTCCGTCCCCGCAATCGCCTCCCGTGTCTTGCTGGACGGGAAAGCGCAACCGGCGACAAAGGAGAACGGACGGTACACGCTTGCGAACGTCGTTTCCGGCACTCACGTTGTCCTCGTAACGGAGTGACATGACGATCGAACAAATCCGCAAACGCGCGGAAATCCTCCGTGAAATCCGCGCCTTCTTCGACTCGCGCGATTTTTGGGAGGTGGAAACCCCCGTGAGGATTCTTGCGCCCGCGCAGGAAACGACGATCGATTGTCCGCCATCGGGCGCCGCCTTTTTACGCGCCTCGCCGGAACTGCAAATGAAGCGACTTCTCTGCGCGGGACTGGAACGGATCTATCAGATCGGTCCCTGTTTCCGTATGGACGAATGCGGAAGCAGGCACAACCCGGAATTCACGATGATCGAATGGTACCGCGCCCATTCCGATTACACGCAAATGCTCCGCGACACGCAGGAACTGCTGCGGACACTGGTTGTCCGTGTCGGCGCTCCGGACGATCTGGGAATCGACAAGACGTGGGAGATCATTCCCGTTCGGGATGCCTATCGGAAATGGGCGGGATGGGATCCCGTTGATTCGTGGGATGAAAACCGGTTTGACGAAGACATGGTGATGAAAATCGAGCCGAACCTGCCGCGCCCTGTTCCCGTTGTGTTGATCGACTATCCGGCGCAGGTCGCCTCGCTCGCAAAACTCAAGGACGGATCACCGGAAGTCGCAGAACGATGGGAAGTGTACTGCAAGGGAATCGAACTGGCCAATGCCTACAGCGAACTCTGCGACGCGGATGCGCAGCGAGCGCGTTTTGCGGAGGCGGCTTCCGTCCGCCACGGCTTGGGTAAAGCCGATTATCCGATGGACGAAGAATTTTTCACAGCCCTGAAACGCGGGATGCCGCCGTCCGGCGGTATCGCCCTCGGCGTGGATCGCCTCGTGATGCTTCTGCTCGGCGTCCCCGATATTCACGAGGCCCGCCTCTTCTGTCAACAGCCCGGCCATCTGTTCTGAGCGTAACGACCTACCGCACCGAGAACGGTGCGGTACAGAACCCCGCAGTTCTGCACGTCGCATTTCATCCTTGCGGAGAGAATGACGGGAGTGTAGAATACCCGCCATTCACAACCATGAAACGCATTCGACAACTAGCGGGGTTTTCTAAAGTCCCTCGTCCGTTTTTTCTGGCGGCGGGATTTTTCGACGGCGTTCATCTGGGGCACCAGCTGATCATCCGCGAAACCGTTTCCCGTGCTCGGGAAGCGGGCGGGGAATCGTGGGTTTTGACCTTTGATCAACATCCGCTTTCGGTGTTGGCACCCGACCGTGCGCCCGCCCTCCTCTACCCGTTAGAAGACCGCCTGTCGCAAATCGAATCGCTGGGTGTCGATGGAACCTTGATTTTACCTTTTACCCGTTCCCTTGCCGCAGAGTCCCCCGCCCGTTTCATTGACCGCCTTTGCGGGCCGTTACCACAACCGCTGTCGAAAATCTGGTCTGAGATCCGGTGTGGCGCGAACTGGCGTTTCGGTTCACGCGCCAGCGGAACGCCGGAACTGCTCGCCACGCTAGGTGAACGGTATCACTTTCGCGCCGTCATCGCCCCCTACGCCGAGTTCAAAGGAGAAGCGATTTCCAGCACGCGCATCCGGCAGGCAATCCAATCGGGAAATCTCGCGGATGCCACCGCCATGTTGGGACGCTGTTTTTCCGTGCGCGGAACGGTTTGCCGCGGGCGAGGTGTCGGGGCGAAACAACTCGCGACAGCGACCGCCAACTTATCCACCGCCGATTTGCCGGTATTGCCGCCCTGCGGAGTCTATGCCACGGAAGCACAACTAACAGACGGCCGCCGCTTTCATGCTGTTACCGATCTGGGCGTGCATCCGACATTCCATGACAAATCGGTGGCGCCGTTACTCGAAACCCACCTGTTGGATTTTCAAGGAGATCTCTACGGACAAACGATCAAACTCTTCTTCGTCGCGAGACTACGCGACGAAGAGGTCTTCCCCGACGCAAAAGCCTTGCAACGCCAAATCCTGACCGACATCGATCAAGCCCGCCGGATCTTCGCCACGCACATCTTGACTTGCCTATAAGTTGGACGGGCAAACAGATTAAGCCGGACATTCCGGATAAGCATTGCGGCCACAACGGGGTGCGTCCCTCTCCCGATCTCGCTTCCTTTGCGGACTTTGCGTGGGATAAACTTCACATTTTCAGCTCGATCGTCACCAGTGCCCCGCCGCCCCGTCAGCCAGCGGACGAAAACATGGTGCTTGTTTTCCTTTCATCCTAGATTCCTCGTATGGATTCTCACGCAGAGTCGCAAGTACACAGAGAAAGTGTCAAAAAAGAGGCTTTCCGACCCCAAGCGCACACTGTTACGACAGAAAAGCCATTCACCCAAATGGTGAAAGCCCGCCTTGTCCCGTAGTGCCGATATTCTTCCTGAATGTGAACCACGGAATACACGGAACCCACGGAACGGATAGATAGGGGTGCGGCTATGTTTCCCGTATTCCCCAGTTGCTTGTATCACACTTTGCAAAATAGGATACTATGCAAAGGACACAACGAGGCAGAGGCGGAATCGAAACTTATGATTTTCCGTATGTTCCGTGTATTCCGTGGTTATTTCAAATTGTACAATAGAGGAATTTTTTCAGAAGTCACTTACAAACCAACAACGTGAATCGTCTAGCCGTTGAAAGTCACGTCGCGCGAATAGATCTTCTCGTCCCAGGACTTGTCCTTCGACTTGTCGAAAACCGTCATCCATCCCTCGGAGAGCCCGAGATCGACGAGGTACTTCGCACACTGCTCGTAGGACTTCTCTCCCCTGAAGTTGTCCGGAGTCTTCACCGCGATTGCGTAGCGGCCGCCGCGAAATTCCACGCACAGATCGAGACAGCCGGTTCCGACCGCCATCTCGCGGTTGATGCGCCCGCCGCCGTTCGTGACGCGCTGGAGGAAAGCCATGAGAACAAGGTGCGGTACCGCCTCGCGGTAGCCCATAATGTCCCTGTCCACGCCGGAGTTCTCACGCCAGAACTGCTGGAACGCCGCCATCAGCCCGGACATGTCCAGCCCGTCGTCCTTCACCCACGGTGTCTCGGGAACGCTCCGTATCATCTTGTCCTGCTCGCCGCGAGAAAGGTAACGGCCTATTATCTCCGCATACATCGGATTCGCGGGGACGAGCGCACCCCGATCCCCGCGAAGAAGCCCAAGGTCGATTACATAGCGGTAGTCCTCGTCGTTGTACGTGAGATCCGACACATCGCCCGAAATCAGCGGCTCGACGATGCGCCTCACAGGAGGCTCCCGCAAGCGCTCCATGAGCGAATCAACATGTGTGTCACGACGCCGGATGATCGCCTCCTTCGCCGTCTCCACGTCTTCGACTGTGATCGGCTCGGCGAAACGATAAGCGTGTATTTCCTCCACGCACTCGCAACCGATGGCGCTGACGAGCCAGGGCTGCCCGCGCGTGAGGTGCCAGACATCCTCGATCACTCCGTCAGCAAACACCTGCCCGGTCTCCGCCGTATGCCGCGCATAGAGAACACGGATGTCGGACTCTGAGAAGTTCGGAAGCAACATGTCCTTGCGGATGATGTTGAACGGGCTGATCTGGCCCAGAGACTGGCCGTCCGGCCGTATCTGCGCCTTGTAGTCGCGCACGTCGAGCATGCCCACAAGAGCGATTGACTTGGGGAAGGAAATCTCTTTGCGGTTTACGTACCCGTCACGTAACTGCCGGAGGAAGGATATCAAGGCATCCCCAACAAGGCAATCCGCTTCGTCGAAGAACACCACGACCGGCTTCTTGACTGCGCGGCAAAGATTTTGCAGCACCGTCCTCACGGAAAGGCCGATTCCGCCGCGATTCGACTTCAGTTCCGGCGCATCCGGAACTGGCTGATAGAACGGCGACATCTCGGCATTGTCTGCAACAAGGTCGCGAATGGCAAGGTTGTTTTTTTCAGGGTCGGATCTGTTCTGCAGCGTCTCCAACGTACAATAGAGCGCGAACATGTCGCCCTTCGCGTTGATCTCGCGGACAAGCGCCTTGAGCGCCGTCGTCTTGCCGGTCTGGCGTGGCGCATGGACGACGAAGTAGTCACCTCCCGCGACAAGTTCGCGAACTCCCGGCAGCCGGCCCAGCGCAGGCAGCATGTAGTGTTCGTCTGGGAAACACGGCCCCGTCGTGTTGAACTTTCTCATTTGTATGCCCTCTTCATTTACATTTTATACATCATCCTGCCCGCCTCTGCCATAAGAAAAATGAGCGAAAGAAAAACGTGTTAGGCTTGTTGAGCCGGGTAAGCGGGGGTAAGCCGGATATGCAATGAGGACGCGACGGAGCGCGTCCCTCCCGTTCTCTGCGACTTCGCGTGAGACGTGCGACAGGCGGGGATACGCGACACGCGCCGCGACATTTCAACTTTCCGGCACACGTTCGTGGCCCGTCGCTTGTCGTACGCCCCTTCTTCTCAGCTTCTCAGCCTCTCAGCTTCTCAGCTGGTGCGTAGCGCCTCTGTGCATTCCCGCGCGAGGCGCGGGCGGCGGACTAACACTTTTCCGTTCTCGCGTCGCGGATAACGAGTTCGGGATTGTCGGTCAAGGCGAGAGTCTTCACGACAAACCCGCCGGGATGGCAGAATTGCGCGTAGGGTTTCCCTTGACACCGGGAGAAATCCAGACGGGGGTCGTCATTGCACCGGAGGAACGTCAAGCCGCTTCCCCGGTTGTCACGGGTGATCGAACAGGCGGGACGATTCTGGCGGATCCAAGCATCGGAACAACGGGATATTTCCTCTGTGGAACAGTTGGTGAAATCCGCGACGGGAATGCCGCAGATTTCACGTTTCACGACATTCTCGTTGATGGAAACCCAGCAACGGCGAGACAGATCAATTCCGCGGGAGAGGGAAAGAGCCAGCCGTTTGCGAAACTCTCCGTCGTCCGCGAAGCGGCGGATGACGAAATCAGCAAGCGGATTATCAATCAGCCCCATCAGGATTTCCTCGTGGTCGCGTATCCCCATTTCCCGGCCGGTCGCGAAGGGACCGATGACATCCACGAGGTTCCACGCACCGTACCAGGAGAAAATCGTGGAGAACTCCTCATCCAGTCCGAGCCATTCGACAAAGAGCTTGTACGCGCACTTCGGTTCTTCCGTCCGCGCGCGCTGGTGGTGGTCAAAGTTCAGTCTTTCGGGATCGTAGCTACCGCCCACGTCCAATACAAGCGTAGTCCTGCTTTCCAGATCCTTCGCGACTGGACGACAGCGTTCAATCGGGACACCGTGTGGAACTCCCGTTGCGAAGGCAATGGCGCACGCCATGATGTCATCAACATGCGCCAAACCGTTATGCACAACAATCCGCTTGACTTGGCCAAGCGCACGAATTTTCGTTTCCTGTGTCATGATCCGAATCTTTCCTTGAAGTAGGCGATTGCGCCGTCGCGGTCAAAGAACGCCCCATCCAACTGAGCCTCGAAACAGGCGTCCAGCCAGATTCCGAACTGCACGGATGGCTTGTATCCCAATGCGATCAGGTCACGCCCCATCAGAATTGGTTTCGGCGCAGATGCCGCCACGCGCAACCTTTCTGCGGCGGCTTCGAGCCAGCGAAGGTCTTCGCCGTTGGAGCTGCCGCCGACCAGTTCCGGCGTACGCCCCAGATCATCGGCATGGGCCACGCGCAGGAGACGGTCGATGCGGATGACCTTGGCAGCCAACCGCCGAATCGCGCTGTCGCCCGCCTTCGCCCGCCACAGGGCGAATGGCTGCATGTGATGCTGGACAAGCGGCGGCACCTCGCGCAAGATCCGCTCCTCGTTGGTCAGTCTCCGCAGGAAGTCGAGCGTCGGTTTCACGCCCGCCTCGTCGTGTCCGAACGAACGCAGATGACCATCCCGCATCACCGTCGTGGACGGCTTCCCGAAGTCATGGCAGAGGACGGCCAACCCGACGATCAAATCCTCCTCGCGTTCCCCGGTCCGGTCACGGGCAAAGGCATCGAGACAGAGGCAGGTGTGATTCCACACGTCTCCCTCCGGATGCCAGTCTGGATCTTGGCGGCAACCGATCAAACGCTGAAGTTCGGGGAAGTAACGCACCCAGCCGGTCTCCCGCAGGAACTGAAGTCCACGCCCAATCTGCTTGCCTTGCGTCAGGAGCTTCGACCATTCACCGAACAGGCGTTCCGGCGGCAGGTCTTCCATCGTGATCGAGCGGCAGATTTCAATCGTCTCCGGCGCCGGGTAGAGATCGAACCGTGCGATGAACTGCATTCCGCGCAAGACACGCAAGGGATCCTCGGCGAACTGATTCGAAACATGGCGCAACCGGCGATCACGCAAGTCGTTCATGCCGTCGTACGGATCCTCGAAGATGCCGTCCAGCGGATCGTAATACATGGCGTTGATCGTGAAGTCGCGCCTGCAAGCCGCCTCGCGAATCGAGAGGTTGGGATCGGAATCGATCAGGAATCCCTTGTGTCCGATTCCGCGTTTCGTTTCACGACGCGGAATGGAAATGTCCATCTCAACCGACTCCAGTTTCAGAACACCGAACGAGAGACCGCACGGGTCCACGCGAAACCGCCGGCCCAACAATTCCTGCAACCGAACCGGCTCGATGCCAAACACCTCGACATCGACATCCTTCACGCTTGAGACGCCAAGCGCGAGATCGCGAACCGAACCGCCCACCATCAAGGCTCTTCCGCCCGCGTCTCGAACCATTTCCGCAACCGTCAGGACCGCTTTGCGCAAGTCCTGTTTCAGTACGGACAAATCAAGTTGTTTGTGAATCATCCTTCTTCTCCCACGGTCATACCATGATATTTCACAGGAACGTTCGGACGACACAATCCGGCAGACATGCTGCCACATCTCCTAACGCCCCTGGTTTTTCCGTATCCATTCCAAAATGGCACGCTCTTCCTCTTCGCGCAATGTTTTCATTTCCAAACTCCTTGGCAAAATTATAGACGAACCGGACAATCGGTCGTCCATCTGCAATAGTAACAGCAGTATTCATGCCAAGGGTCCTTTCGCTTGTCGCTATTCGCGTTCAGATCGTGAAAGCGGTCACGACAGCCGGCTTCACGCCTTGCCGTGAATTTGTAGGGAAGGCTACGGATGACAAGCAAGCGCAGTCGGCACATGAGAGAAAGGTTTCTAGCATGTTCAGACGCGACAAGCCGCCCGACCGACCGCTTGCTCAACGAGGACGCAACCGCGAAATTCAACCGAGCGTGATGTCAAGTCCGTCGGATGCGGCACGAAGCGTGTCGGGCAATTCCTCGTTAATCCTCTCCGGTTCCCATGCGCGATATTTCAGTCCCAGATGCGTCAAATAGGCGCGCTGACCGGATGGCGGCGTGTATCGATTGTTTTTCAAGAGCATATTCACGATGCGTGAGACCGTCTGGACGCTTGAATGGACGAACAACCGGAAATCCTCGTCAAGATCACCATCCGTTGCCTCCATGATGATAGCGGTAAGGGGCTGCGGCTCATGGACAAAGGAACCGCCACGCTCCTTGAACATTCCATAGTTTTTGGATTTGACGTGCGGGTCGATACCGATCATCCGTGCGGCATCCCCCATAATACCGCCGGTATCCGTCGCATAGAGGAGTCGCGCAGAGCCTTTCTCGACAAGGTAGAGCGAAGCCCGTTCCAACACACCGTTCGTCACGCGGGAGGTGCTGTGGTTCGCCGGAACCCCGGTAAAGCGCAGTCCACACTCTTCTACCGGCTTTCCAAAAGGAAGACCGATGACCTCCGGCGCCGGACGGGAGAGTCGCGCGGCAGCCTCCGCCACCTCGGTTTTCGCGGCGGCAGCCCAGGTTTCCTGAACATACATGCGCTTCACGCCGGATTTCACGGCGGACGCCGGATTGTAGTGATCGCCATGAGAATGCGTTTGGAAAAGCACTTCGGGATGACACCCTTCCGGAAGTTTGTCGAATGCACAATCCGTGAAATCGATCAGCACCTTTCCATCCAGCAAGATGCTCGACTGGCGGCGCATGTGCGGGTTTTTCTCCGCCCATTCGGGTTTCCAACCCGCAGCACCGGTTCCAAGAAACCGTGCGCGAATTCCGCCAGCCACCTCTTGATTCTCCTCTGCACCTTTCGCAACGTCTCCCGAAAGAGCCGCAAACGCGGCGGTCGAGGCGAGAAAACTTCTTCTTGTGAACGTGTGTTTCATAATAGCTCGATTATAACATTTTCGAGTCGGATAGGCAATCGTTCTTAAATTCCTCGATTGAGAAAATTAAAACACGCAGAATATACGGAATGCGCGGGTGAGGGTGTAGAGTACATCGAGACAGTGTCGAAAAACAAAGGCTTTTCGATTTCAAACGCGTGCGTGGCGACAGAAAAGCAATTCACCCAGATGCTGAAAGCTTGCAACATTCCAGAGTGCCGTTATTCTTCCGATTTCACCTTTGTGATTTTTGTGTTCTTTGTGGTTCAACAAAAGAATTCAACAGAAGAATTTAGACTGAATCGACATTGCTTCGCCGTCCAGATCGGGGAAGCGGCACTCCTGCCGCTTCAGTTTATGTTCCGAAAAGCGATAAGCGTATCGCTTCTCCGAAACGATGCGCGTCACTAAACCAACAGTACTCTGCTGGACAATTTGAAAACCACGGAACAGACGAAATGTCGCCTTTTATGGCTCATCAGTTCAACATTCCAGCGTAGTACTGAATCAGTTCTCGTTCGGATTGACGCCGAGGAGGGAGAGGATGCGGTCTAGTTCGTCATTGTCGAAGAAGTCGATTTCGAGACATCCCTTCGTGTGCTTGCCATTCGGAAGGGTGGTGCCGGAGGTGATGCGCACAGATGTTCCGAAATGACGGTGCATCCGGTCGGAGAGATCGCGGACGTAGCTTTCCGGGAGATCCGGTTTCGGCAGTTCGCGCTGGACACCTTTCTTTTCGTTTCTCCGGCGGAGGATTAACGCTTCCAAGGCACGGACGGAAAGGTGCTCCGTCACACACTTGCGCCCCAAGAGCGTTTGCTCGTTCGCGTCTTCCAGTCCAAGCAACACCTTGGCATGCCCCATCGAAAGCAGGTTGTTCAGAAGCAACTGCTTGATTTCATCGGAAAGGTCGAGCAAACGGAGTGAGTTGGCGACACTGGCGCGCGACTTGCCGACGCGATCCGCAATGTCCTCCTGACGCAACCCGAATTTCTCTTTCAGCGTCCGATAACCCTCCGCCTCTTCGATCACGTTCAGATCTTCGCGCTGGATGTTTTCAATCACAACCATCTCTGCGGCTTGGTTGTCACTCACCTGACGCAGCACGACAGGCACCTTGGTAAGACCGGCGAGACCGGCCGCGCGCAAACGGCGTTCGCCGTTGATCAGCTCGTATTTCCCGTCTTTGTCCTTTCGGCAGATCAACGGCTCGATAATCCCGTTCACCTTAAAGGATTCGGCGAGTTCCTGCAACTTATCTTCATGGAAAATCTGCCGAGACTGGAAGGGGGAACGCGAGATTTCGGCGATGGGGATGGACAAAACCGCATTCTCGGCGGAAGCCTGGGCAGGCGCGGCGGGGCGCGTGACTTTCGGCTGTTCAGACGGAATTGCAGGCACGGGCGAAACCACCGGCTTCGCTGTTGGCGCGACTGCCGGTTTCGGCGACATCAATGCGTCCAGTCCGCGTCCCAATCCCGCATGGGGGCGATGCGTACCCGCAGGAGCGCGGGGGATAGTCACCGACTTGGTTTTGGCGGCAGCTGACTTCGACGATACGCCGTGCTTGGCCTTGGCTTTCTTGTCCTTGGGTTTTGTGCTCATGGATAGACTCCCGCATGATCCAGTCCCGTGTTTTCCGGAAGACCGAACATCAAGTTCATGTTTTGCAGGGCAGAACCGGCCTGTCCCTTCATCAGGTTGTCGATGTGCGCGACAATCCGCAACCGGTTGACGCGGGAATCGACACTGACCACCAAGTTACAGTAGTTCGTTCCACGAACGTACTGCGTACTCATATCCGTATTGCTGGGATAGATGCGGACGAATGGACTGTCGCGATAGAACGAACGGTAGAGTTCTAACACCTCACCCTCGCTCATCGGAGCGCGGAGGTCCGCATACAACGTGGAGAGAATACCACGGCAGACAGGAACAACTTGCGCCGTGAATGTGATTTTGATGTCCTCTCCCGCCTGCTGTGAAAGTTCGCGTTCCACTTCGCAGACATGCTGGTGCCCAGACAGACGGTAGGCGTTCATGTTCTCATATCGTGCGGGATAGTGGAAGCCCGGTTTCGGTTTCTTGCCCGCACCGGAAACACCGGACTTGCAATCGCAGATTACGCTGTGCGGCAGGATCATCTTTTCCTTTGCGGCTGCCGCCATTCCAAGGATGCACGAACAGGCGAAGCATCCGGGATTCCCCACCAAGTCCGCCTTGCGGATATCAGCGCGGTGCAGTTCTGCCAGACCGTACACGTTCTTGCCCAGCAGCTGGGGAGAGGCATGCACAGGATCCTTGCCGATACGCGTGGCGTAGTCGGCATACGCCTCTTCGGAAGTGAACCGGAAATCGCCGCTATAGTCAATCACCTTCGCGCCCTTGGCCAAATCATCCGGCGCCTGATACATCCCCACGCGGTCCGGCGTGGAATAGAACACGACATCCACCGGTTCCTGCGCGGCAGGATCGTCCGCCGCCAGCACCGGCAGATCGCAGAAGCCGTCCAGATGCGGATACACTTCGTTGATCTTCTGTCCGACCGCCTCGCGAGCGATGAGGGACACGAGCTTCACTTCCGGATGCCGCAACAGCAGTTCCGTAATTCCCACGCCACCGTAACCCGTAGCGCCTACAACTTTCACTCGAATCATGACAACAACCTCACAATTGGCTTGTTAGTTTACACGAAAAAAGCACCGTTAGCAAGCCGAAGTATTCGCATCGCGTACTTGCCTGTAAGTGAGCGTGTCAGGCGTGTTAAGCCTCTGTTGAAATTTGGGTTAAGCCACAAAGAAACAGGAGTGCCGCCTCCGCGATCCGCACGGCGAAAAATCTCGTCGATTCCGTGACGCGCAACGTTTCAGAGAAGCGACCGTCGCACGGCAAAAATCGCAAGTGTTGCCGCGACAACTCCGTAGTTCTTTGCAGGGGCGCGAAAGAAGGATTACTTGAAGATGATTCGGTAGGCGAACGCGGTTCCCTCGCACTGGAGCGACAGACGGTTGCCGTCTTGTTTCCATTCGATTTTCTCGATGTTCGGATCGCTCGTTCGTAGCGGCATACTCCGGATTGCGCTCACATGCCACCCCACCGCGCCTAATTTCTCCAGATCCAGTTCCGCACGGAATCCCCTGCTGTTCGGCAATGGAATCAACCTCCATTCCCTTTCCTTGGAGAAGAGTTTTCCTTTCGGGCAACGCAACTTGAAAGCGCCGTCGGTTGTGATGGGACCGAAGTTGATCATTTTCCCTTGCGTGTTCAACCCCAGCAGGGCGAGACGCGCCTTCGTTTCGAGGTCGTTCTGCGCAGGACGGAATTCCCCGGAGACGAACTTCCCATCTTTTTTCTCCACATGGAGGATACCGCCGCGGACTCGGCCGTTCCCGTCGTCGATCCCTTTGATCCGCATCCGTCGCCCATCCGTTTTCAAGGCGAACATCCCATAAAGGATTTCGTAGTCGCCAGTAGGAAAGTCCGCCGGAATCGTAATCTGAGAGACCACATCACACTCGCCGCCGGAAACCAGTCTCTCTTTCGGAATCGTGACATTCGGCTGGAAAAGGATACGCTCCTTCGCCTCCTTGTTGTTCGCATCCTGAATGTGGATAAACGGCACGAACTCGGTGAGTCTCTTGCGCAAGAAGTTCCAGTGGAACGTGGTCTCGAAGGTACCGTCACCGAGATACCTCGCGTTCTTTACTTCCGACACGGCCGCAGACTCCGTACCGTAGGGGGGACGCGCATCCGCGAAGAACGAGACCTCGCCTTGCGCGAAGGCCGCGCGCTGCCCATCCTGCATGAAGACGGCTGCACGCGCGGTCGGTGTCTTGACATAAAAGCCGTACTGCGGCAGCTCATACCCTTCCACTTTCCAGACATAATTGGAACCGCGGTTCGTCCAGACCTCGCACTCTTTCCCGAAGACGGTGTGCTGTTGCTGGATCGTTTCGCCAAACTCATGCCGTTCGAAAGTCTCGCGTCCTAACCGTGCACACACGCCGTGGAGGAGCCAGTAGGTCATCACGGCGCGGCGGGAGAAGGGACCGTCCGACATCGGATTGCGTCCACCGATCACCGTGTTGGAGAGGTAATCGTCCGACCCGTAGCCATGCAACTCGTTGTCGCCGCCCATCTGCCAGCCCGGCTCGCTGTAGCGGGGGCCCAGTCCGCCCGCGAAGAGAACCATCTTGCCGTGCGTCACCATGTCATGCCACGGAGTCCGCTCCGCGTTGGCGTATCCCTTCGCCAATCGCGAGGGCATCATGTGGTCGGACTCGCCCGCGTCGAGATGTCCGATCAGCGCGTCCGTTCCCGCCTCACTGATCATCGGACCTTTCGAATTGAGAATCTGGCGGCAGGTGTCGAACGCTTCCCCCCACGCCTCAACCGTACGTGACTTTGAGTAATAGGCTCCGTCGCGATCATAATAATCCATCGGGGCGATGGCACTGAACACGTCGATGAACAGTCCGTCCGGTCGGAAGGAGGCGCGCATCTGTTTCATGTTCGCCCTCAATTCGGGCATGAAACCGTGCGGTTTCCAACGGTAACTCAACGCGCGGCGTCCCTCGTTGTACCAAGCCCGCTGCGGGGTGCCGTCCTCGTTGAAGAGCACCTTGTCGTATGTGTACCCCTCCGCGTCCGGATAGAAGTCGATGTAGTTGTCATGCGGCACGAAGAGGATGCCCAGCTGTTTGGCGACATTTCTCATCCGCTGGAAATCCGACATGCTTCCCATCGGCGGAAAGATTTCCGGGAGCCGATAGTCGTATCCCCACCGCTGCCAGACGTGTTTGACGAAAACGGAGTCGTGAAGGCCGTAGCGCCCCGCGAGGGCTAGCCCAGACGCAGCCTTTCCGTAATCGCCGCCCCACTGGTCGAGGCATTGTTTACCGATCAAGCCCGCCACGCCCTTGCCAGCCTTGTAGCCTGAAATGCTCGCGAATATACGTGCGGCAGCGAATGCGCCCTTCGCCGAAGGAATGAAGGTGAATGTGTTGTCGCCGTGCGCCTCTAAAGAGAAGATATTCTTGTCCTTACGACAGACTACACGGTCGGGGAAAATACGGGTCGCCTGCAAGAGGGAAATCCCGTTCCGGTAATCGCCGCCGACATGCCGCGTGCAGAGGGAGAATCCACCCGCGCCGATGGAAAAGTCCTCCGGATCCTCAAAGACGCTACCGAATCCGGCATACGCACGCCAGACCGGCTCGTTGGCGGGCCCGAGCGCCAGATTGGTGTAGCGCGGTTCCCCGCGCTTGTTGCGCTCGACGCCGGGCATATCCCACGTGACACGGATGAAGTAACCACCCGATGAGAGTATCGCACGCAACGGCAGCTCGCTTCCGTCCGGGAACCTGACTAGATGCGTGATGTACCACGTCGTGTCCGATTTATGGAAGGGTGTCACCTTGATGACCCGGAGGCCGTTTCCGTCCGCCCCGGCTCCGATACGCTGCCGGGAGACTTCCACGTTGAACCCACGGTACGCGAGGCTTTCCCGCCTGTCATCGACGATTGCGATCACACCGTCCATCAACCCCTGCTTGCCCAGTTCAATCCCCACGCCGAATTGTTCACCTTCGTGAGTCAAGCCGAACGAGATAAAGTTCCTCGTCTCTTTCCGCGGGACGCGCCGCAAGGTGTACAACGCATACTGCGCATTCTGCCTTGCCTGGTTTTCGCGGGCAATCCACTCTTCCTCCGTCGGCTCCTTCACCGGTTCGCCGACAATCACCGCCGGATCCCCCCAGAACGAACCGTCACATGTCGTGTCGTGCTTCGGGCCAGGCCCCGTCCAGAGACGCAACGTAATCGTCTCGCCCTTGAATTCGCTCAGGTCAACCTTCGCCGCCTCCCACGTTTTACTGTCGCTGAACCGCAGGAAAATCGGCTTCACCGGCTCACCCTGCTTGGCGGCGAACACGCGGAAATCCACGCCGTCGCTCTTTCCCTCGGTTGGACCAGGGGTGCGTTGCGCCGTATGGAACACCAATGAGATCGGCTCCGTTTTGCCGAGGCGGATCTTGTAGTCGCACCAAGTATTTCCCCACCCTGTCCGCCACGGGGGATGGACGCCCAACCCGCTCCGCGTGATGTTCTCGCAAGTCATGCTTGAATACGAGTTATGCGTTCCCGTCTTCTCATCCGACCCGGTGAAACTCCAGCCGAAATCCAGCAGGTTCGTACCCAGTTGCGCATAGACCCTACGCGGAAGCGCACGGTTGTCCAGCCGCAGGACGCCGTTCTTGCAGACGATGATCCGGTTCGTCGGGACTTCCCCCTCGTTCGACTTTGGTTTCTGCGCACGGAAGATCGCGACCGGATGCAGGTCTTCTGTCGTGTCCCCCGTCTTCAACTCGAACCGGGCGTGGATCGGATAGAGCGCGGACAACACGCGTTCCTTCGCCCGTGCAGTGAACTTGACTTTCGCCGTCGTTTCCGCAGCGACTTCAAGTTTGGCGGTATCGTTCCCGACGATTTCCCAATCGTCGTTCAACCAAACGGAGACTGTTCCTTTCACCGTCTCCTTCCGCGAGTTACGCAGCGTGACGGTAAAAGGCAAAGGCTCATCCGCCGGAACTTTGCGGACTTCTAGCTCTTTCGTTTTCTGCGTCTCGTCAAAGCCCTCGATCCGCAAGGTGACACCGTTCTTTGTATCCTGCGGTGGCAGGTATGCGAATGCGGCAGATGCCACACAACACAGGACGATACAAATCCAGGCAAACCGTTCTTTCATTTCCATTCCTCCGAGTCCCGCACAATGCCGTGCACAAATCACTGAAAACACGGAAGATTATAACAATTCTTGCAAGCAGCAACAAGACGTTTCGGCCAATAAGTTGGCGGGGCAAGCCGGGTAAGCGGGGTAAGCCGGGTAAGCATTGCGGTCGCGACGGGGGCGCCCCGTTCCAAACTCTGACCTTAAAACTCGCCTATCAGCCGGCGCATAGCGCCCCCCGCTTCTAGCCTCTCAGCCTCTCCGTTTCTCAGCCGGCGCGCAGCGTCCCCTACCCCTTGAGACTCGCCAACGGGACCAGGCGGACGATCGGATCGACCAGGTCGCGCTCGGCATCGATCACGGTCTCGATATCCTTGTACGCCTGCGGTGCCTCGGACAAGTCGAGCTGTCCCTTCGCCTTGCCGTATCCCTTGTACTTGTGCCACCGCTCGCAAACGATACCGTCCATCGCCTTGTCGCACTCCTCAACCGTCAGGTTGGTGGAGGCGGCGACTCGGCTCATGCGCCGACCCGCACCGTGCGAACAACTCATGAAGGAATCGGGATTGCCGAGTCCCCGCACGATATAGCTCGCCGTTCCCATCGAACCAGGAATGATCCCGATCTCGTCCAGCTTCGCCGATGTCGCGCCCTTGCGGTGGACGCAGACCTTCTCGCCGAAGTGCTCCTCGAAGGCCGCGTAGTTGTGGTGGATGTCGATGGTGCGGATGAACGTCGCCTCGGGCGCAAACTCCAGCAGCGTCTCCTTCATTGCCTCCATCATCCGCCGACGGTTCTCCTTGGCATAGCGAAGGGCGAACATCATATCGGTGAAATACAGGTGGCCACTCTCCTCCTCAATCGGCAGGAACGCGAGATCCTTGTCCGGCAAGGGCGAACAGTACCGCTCGCACAAGCGCGAGGCAATCCGATGGTAGTGTTCCTCAATCCGCTTTCCAAGGTTACGGGAACCGGAATGGATCATCAGCCACACCTTCGCGCCGCCCTCCGGCTCGCCGTTCCCGTCAAGAGCCGTTGTCTTCTGCAGCTCGATGAAATGGTTGCCGCCACCCAGCGTTCCCAAGTTCATGCGATCCAACTTGGACGGCCAAAGGTTGGAACGCATCCCGTTATTGGCGGTGTACTCCTCGAATCCTTCCCAGTTCTGCGTCGTATTGTGCGAAACGCCCTCCCCCACGGGAATGCGCGTCTTCAGCTTCTCTTGAAACGCACGGCGGAACGCCATCTCCGCGAACTTCTCCGCAGGGATATCCGTTTCCGTGGCGATCATGCCGCACCCGATATCCACGCCCACTGCGGCTGGAATGACGGCATTCCGCGCCGCCACCACGCCGCCGATCGGCATCCCGTACCCCTGATGCGCATCGGGCATGAGCGCGACATGATGCACCAACGTCGGATGATGCGCCAGATTCACGGCTTGCTTCACCGCGCCATCCTCGCAGTTCTCACACCAGCTGTTCACCGGGATCCGATACCCGTCCTCAAACTTTGTCCACTTCATTCCGAATCACTCCTACTCGCTTGTCTTGTCACCGCAACGGTACTTCACGCGGTTCTCTTGCTTCATATCCTGACTCTCAATTTGCCAATCCCCGTCAAAACGCCGAATCACATCGATGTTCGTCGCCAAATGAGCGCTGGCTGGCCCCGTCACGTATTCGCCCGCGTATCCCGTCCCCTTCGTACACGCATACAAAGGCGTCAGCAACTGATCCGCCAGATGTACCTCGACGGAGGCTCCTGTCTCCAAGAACTTTCGGACCTGCAACACGACATCGTTCGCGACCGTCTTCCGGTACTTTTCGAAAGAACCGACCTCCGAAATGACGACGGAGCCATTCTCGTAATCCAACTGGGCGTAGCAGCAGTTTCCAGGTCCCACCGACTCAACGGACAGAACCTCCCGTTGCAACGCCAGTTCGGGAAACGATTCAATCACAATTTGAACCTCCGTTTGGGCAATCGCCCGTTTCAGATTCGCGACGATACCGACAACCTTGCCTCCACGGTACGCGCCCAGGCCGTTCAACTTGTAGGTGCGCGACTTGCGGATGGGTTGGATTTCCAACCGGATTTCTCCACCTGCCGCCGGATAGAAACCGTACCGCACGAGGCTCGCCTCAACGGACGCGCCCATTGCGCGAACCTGCGGAAGATAGGTCCGCTCGAAAAACTCCCAGATCGGCGCAAACGGCACATTCGTCCCGCCCGTGATTGTCACGCTGGACGGGGCATCGGCCCGCAACAGAACCGGGATCACCGTCTGCGCGACGAGCGTGACGGATCCCGCCGTGTCGATTTCGAATCGATACTCTCCTCCCCGGATTTGACCGGGAGAGAACGAAAGATTCATCGAACCGACCTCGGCACCTTCCGTCTTCGCGCCACAAATCTTCGCGACGGACTCAACACACGTGAGGTGCTGCCGTTTCAATCCAGGTCGCGCACGCTTCGCGCGAATCTTCTCCATCTCGAACGGTACGCCACGCAATGCGCTTAACGTCAGCGATGTCCGAAGCATTTGTCCCCCGCCCTCACCTTGCGATCCATCTATTCGTATTGTCTCTTTCGTTTTCATAACGTTTCCCAAAAGAGCAAGTGCCATGCCAAAAAGAGGATGCTGCCACGCAAACGTTGCTTCACACCCCGTGACACGAAAACCTAGAAACTCGGAACCAGCCGTTTGCCACCAAGACTATCTGAAAAGATAGGAACTATCGCATCTTCTTATTTATCGAAGGGACGGCAATTTACCTTCACCGCAAGATGAAAGAAACATGTGATTCAAATTCCACTTCACACAACCTAACCACTCTATCACCCAACTACCTACCACCTAACTACCTAACCACCTAACTACCTAACCACCCAACCATTCATGGAAAGGATTGGAAAACAACAGGGACAACACCAAGAACAACATCAGAATGGACGGCTCGCAACCGCGAGCCGGATAAGAACCGTCGCACGGTTGCGCGACGACCTCTTGTTTGTTGTCTATTTGTTGTTGAAGTTGTTTCCAAGCAAAAGCTAACACGCCTATCAATTCCGAGTTTTTCGAGAGACGTTCGGGGAAGCGGGGAAAGTTAAATCGCTACGCTTTGAAATGGTGAAATGGTTAAATGGACGAACCGCCGAAAGCGAGGCGGATCAGGCTGATTGAAAGCCTCCGAAGGAGGCGATTTAACCATTTAACCTTTTAACCATCCTTTCGTGGTCGCGCGCAGCGCCATGCCGCGTTTTCTGCGTAAGGCAAAGCCACTACACCACGAAAAGCGACTCCTGCCGCTTCATCATCCCCCTACCGGCGCATCTGAAAGAACTCCTGCAATACGGCCAGACATTCCTCTTGCAGGATGCCGGGCAGAAGTTGCGGACGGTGGTTGAGATTGGGATGGTTGAGAATCGAGAAGACGCTGTGTCCGCCGCGTTTCGGATCGGAGACACCCCACACGACGAGCGGGACACGGGAGAGGACGATCGCGCCCGCGCACATGGAACACGGTTCTTTGGTCACATACAGAATCGTGTCGGTCAACCGCCAATCGCCCTTGGCTGCGGCGGCCTGCGTAATGGCAATCATCTCCGCGTGCGCGGTAGCGTCTTTCAGCATCTCGGTCTGGTTGTGCGCCCTTCCGAGAATTTTCACGCCAGCAGTCGGAATAGCGGAGACAGGGCGTTCAATAATGACGCACCCTGTCGGCACCTCGCCCGCTGCTGCCGACACCTGCGCCTCGCGAAGGGCGAGACGCATGAAGTACTGGTGGAATTCAGGTGTGAGTTCCATGCCTACCGGGTACTGGCGAAGAGAAGGATGTTGCACCCGAGTTTCAGCGCGTCATCTGAGAGGTAGCTCTTCGACCACGGATTGGGAGAGAGTTCCCATGCACCGGCCATACCGACGGGGCTGTAGATGACGGCCGGGTTCCCGTTGATGGACATCGTCAGCACGTTGGGCGGGATGCTCGGACTGTTGTTGAAGAACTTCGCGCAAGCGGGCGTCACCTTCATCGACTCGATATCAAACGGTTCTTTGAAGAGGACATTGCCGGAGCGGAGCATCGTGAACCCGACGCCCGGAAGCACCTTCGCCATATTCACACGGAAGGAATCGTCGAACGCCTTGCGCCCGCAGCAGGCCTCCGCGATCAAGATGCCGCCGCCGTTCAGGTAGTTCTGGAGTGCGGTGATCTCCTCGGGCTTGAGGGTGAACGCCTCGTGGCCGGTCATGTAGAGAACCTGCGTATCGTAGATTTTCGGATCCGTCAGTTTCAACTCCAACGAGGAGAACTTCACGGGGACACCCGTCGCCTGATTGTACTGCTTCAGCAAAACCGAAATGCCGAGATGACGCGTCTTCCACTCGCCATCATAGACGACCTGCGCGATCTTCATGGAGGCCGCGTCCGAGACTTCCTTCGCGTCTTCGTAACGGGTCTTCTTGATGTTCTCCAGCGACCACTTGCGCATGGCCGTCGCATAGTTCAGAATGCTCAGTCCGAGCTTCTGCGCGGATTCCTGCGAGTAGGCGAGGATATTGTCGTCATCGAGCGGATCCCAGCCGACCTCCATACCGAACCGCGAAATAATCACGCAGGTACGGCAGTCAATCGTGACACCGAAGAAGACCGGTTCACTCCCGTTGTAAACTGAGCGGACGCCGGGGCGGTACTGCACGCGATCCAGATCGATGCCCGGTGTGGAGTGGAACACGGGATGATCATGGGCCAACGGCTGAACGGGTGCTTCGGGGAAGACCTTGTTCATTTCCTGAACCGCTGAATCGAAGAACGGCTTGGACCCCATACCCGCGTTCAGGATGATCGTGCCACCCTTCAACAGGTAGTTCCGCAATTTCTTCACCTCCGCGTCATTCAGATGCCAGTGGTAGTGCCCCGAACGGTAGAGGATGGGATTCTGATCCGGATCCTCGTCGATCTCGGAGAATGCCTTCGCCTCGAACTCATAATCCACATCCGCTGCCTCCTTCAGCGACTTGAGCAGGTTGTTCAAATCGTTCGGGCGCGCGTTCCAATCCTGCTCGCCGTACTGAGAGGTGAGCTTGGTGAACATCGTCGGGGGTTTCGGTGGATTCTTCTTTTCCGAGCGCGAAGCGGGCGTTGCGGGAGGAGGCGGATAAGGAATCAATGTTTCGCCACCGGCAATGCTGGCGGGCGGAGGCGGCGCTTCCTTGCGGGGAGGTGGCGGAACAAAGCCGGCCTCACCGGAACCGTCACCGTCGAAAATCTGTTGTCCGCATGCGGTCATCCCTGTCAGGATAGCCAGCGCGGCTACCACAGAAACCTTCCTCGACAAACCGATTGTATTCATAGCATTGACTCCTCAATAAAAACATCGTTATTATGCCGTTTTTCCATCCCCCCTGTCAAGAGTGGAAAAACCAAAATCGAAAATAGGCGGCAAGGGAAGAGGAAGTTGGCAGGAGTCGATAACCGTCGATTGCAATCGTCATCTTGATACGAGACAAACGACCTGCGACAACTACTGCCTACTGCCCTCCCGGCAAACCGATACCCAGCAAACCAGCATTGACAGGAGGGCGGTTTGGTGCTATCGTCACACCCGTTGTCGATTCATTTGGCAAAAGACATGATTTTCACAAGACTAGGACAGTTATGCAGAATCCCGATACAACCGTTTCCGATTGGCAGATCCGCCACGCCGTATTGCGCGACGTCAACGCGATTTTTGGACTGATCCGTGCGCATCAGGACGACCTGATCCTTCGTCCAATCGGCGATATCATCGCCAACATCGACCGTTTTTTCGTGGCTGAAAAAAACGGTCGAATCGTCGGTTGCGCCTCCTGGAAAATCCTGCCGGAAATCGGCTCTCCGGAGAGTGCGTCGGTCGAGGTCCAGTCTGTCGCTGTCGAGTTCGCCTATCGTCGTTCCGGCATCGGGAAGGGGCTGGTGGAACGGATTCTCCAAGAGATCCGCCAATTCCATTTCCCCCACGCCATCGTACTGACCTTCGCACCGAATTTCTTCCGTTCCCTCGGATTCCGTGAAATCTCGAAAATGAAGGTGATGCACAAGCTCTACACCGGCTGCATCGGATGCACGAAATACGCAGACCCGTTCTCGTGTCCGGAAATCGCCATGCAAATCGACCTGCCGACGGACGACTTGTCTAGAAAATAGCCGGATAAGCGTGTCCAGCGGGGTAAGCGTCGGGTTAAGCCGGAAAGTCCGAATAGGTCGCGACGGAGCGCATCCCGTTCTGCGTGAGGAAAAAGACAAGCGACACGCGACACACGCCTATCCGGCTTGACACGCTTCTCAGCTTCTCAGCCTCTCAGCTGGCGCGAAGCGCCCCGCTTCTCAGCTACCCTCATGTCCCCTGCCCTCTGCCAGCTCACCGGGGTAACGTCAGGAAAATCAGGAGTGCCGTGAGGAAATAGGCGAGCACCGTTCCGATCATAATCTTGTCGGTGAGCATCACCTTCTCGGGACGTCCTCCCTCCGCATGGCGATAGACGAGTTCGAGGTAACGGAAGATCCCGAAAATCACGAAGGGAATCGTCAAACCAAGCCGGTTCGTCCCGAACCGGTTCACCGTTTCAGGAGCAAGGGTGTAAATGGAATAGCAGACAAGCGTGGCGGCAGCCAGGATCCCGATCTGCAGATCGAGCAGACGCTGGTCATAACCGGACAAGGCCGCGCGATGCCCGTCGGCATCCTCCGCTTCCAGCAGGATCTTCTCATGGCGCCGTTTGCACAACGCCAGGAAAAGCGAGAGCAGAAAGGTACAGAGCAACAGCCAAGGGGAAATACGCACGGTAATCGCGACCGCGCCCGCGACCGCGCGCAACACGAAGCCAATGGAGATCACGAAGATATCGACATACGAAATCCGCTTGAGGAAGAAGGTATAGGCGATCTGCATTGCCGCATAGCCACCCAACACATACACGAAGCGAATCGGCAGACAGAACCAAGCGGACGCGATCGAGACGACAAACAACACGGAGAAAAGCCCCCATGCGGTTCCCGGAGAGACTTCCCCTGACGCAAGCGGTCGCAACCGTTTCACGGGGTGTCTGCGATCAGCCTCGCGGTCATTCCAATCGTTCAGGATATAGACGGCGCTGGACATTGCGCAGAAACAGGCAACCGCCAGCGCGACACTGGCCACAGCACGCCATCCCATCGCATTGGCTGCCTGTGTCGGATCCCATCTCGCAAAGAGATAAGCAGCCCCCACGATCCCGTTCTTCAGCCATTGCGCGGGACGCAGCAGGCGAATCCAGGGGGGAAGCGAGAAACGCCGTTGTCTCTGATCCAAAATCCGCATCAATCCTCCGTTTGTTCGCGGCGAACGCGAGGCCAACGGCGCAGACCATTCCGGAACCAAAGTTTCAGCACCATCCAAATCGCCTCCGTCGCGATATTCAGCTTCATCTTGGAATAACCGGCTCGGCGATCTTCAAAAATGATGGGGACCTCGATGATACGGAACCCGTTTGTCCATGCCGTGTGGTTCATCTCAATCTGGAAGGAATACCCGTTCGAACGGATCTTGTCCAAATCAATCGACTCCAACACCTCGCGGTGGAAGCATTTGAAACCGCCCGTCGGATCCATGATCGGCATTCCCGTAATCAGGCGCACATACACGCCCGCCCCTGTAGAGAGCAGAAGGCGCGACATCGGCCAGTTCATCACGCGGATTCCGCCGCAGTAACGGGAACCGATCACCAGATCGTTCGTCTCAGCCGCTTTCAGCAACGACGGCAACGCCTTGGGGTCGTGCGAGAAATCGCAGTCCATCTCGCAGATCAGATTATATCCACGCTCCAACCCCCACTTGAACCCAGCGATGTAGGCGCGGCCAAGCCCCTCCTTCTTTTCGCGGTGCATCACGAAAACGCGCGAGTCCTCCGCCGCGATTTCGTCTTCCAACTTTCCGGACCCGTCCGGGGAATTGTCATCCGCGAAAAGGATGTTCGCTTCGGGCACGACATCGAGAACAGCTTTCGCCATCGGGCGAACGTTATCCTTTTCATCATACGTGGGAATCACGATCAGCGTTTTCCTATCCATGATCAACATCCTTACAGAAAGAGAGAGCCATCAAGCACCACTACCTTTCTGCACTTGCCGTTCCAATAGGTTCGGTGGTTCAGTGATTCGGTGGTTTGATGTCGTAAAGTGGTTCAAGAAACGGATCCTCATTTCCAGTCCCATGCGGGTACGGGAGGCGGGCTAGCCTATTCAAACCCGATGAGGAAGGAGAAGAACTCCTCGTCTGTGTCGCCGTCGTCGTCCTTGACCGGCTTGGCGAAGTCCAGGCGGATCGGGAAGCCGGGGATGTCGATGCGAAGGCCGCAGCCCACCGTCACCGCCACGTCC